>NZ_JAMYUP010000045.1:0-46534 GCF_040323155.1 Mesorhizobium sp. M0060 | reverse complement strand
TTTTGCCGTCTGCTCCCACGTAGGCCCTCCGTCTCTCGCGATCGGGGGGATTCTTCGCACATTCACCTCATGCCCCGCACGAGGGGAGCGGCGTGGCGCTTACCATCGAAGGAGATCGAGGCGATTCCAGATCGACAAGATGTCGCACGTCGGCTGATGACGATTCCAGGGATCGACGCATTGGGGGTCACGGCACTTCTGGCGGCCGTTGGCAGCGGACGCCAATTCCAGAAGACCCGTGATCTGGCCGCATGGCTGGGCCGGGTCCCTTGGAATACTCCACCGGGGGCAAGCAGAAGCTCCTCGGTATCAGCAAGCGGGGGAACCGCTACGTCCGCAAGCTCCTAGTTCATGGAGCACGATCGTGCTTCCGTCATCTGTATCGAACGTGGGATCGGTTGGGAAGCTGGCTTGATGGTCTTCAGAGCCGGATGCAGCCGAACAAGGCCGTTGTCATTTATTGGGAACGGCGTGCGCGGATCTCATCATGGCTTGGCTGCAACCGCAGTCCACTCGCGATAGGCCGGATACATTTATGCAACTGGAATCGTCATTTGCGATGTCGCGAACCCTTGCACGGACGGGGCGGACCATACATTTTTTCCGAGAAGATCTTTCAAAGCCGCATTGTCGAGCATGGCGTCCGCCAGGAGCCGCTTCAGACGAGCGTTCTCATGCTCCAGCGTCTTCAGCCGCTTCGCTTCCGACACGTCCATGCCGCCATACTTCGCCTTCCATTTGTAGCTGCTGGCGTCGCTGACCCCGTGCTTGCGGCACAGATCGGCCACCGAAACGCCGGGCTCGTGCTCCTTCAAAATCCCGATGATCTGCTCTTCACTGAAACGGCTGCGCTTCATTCGTTGGGCCAGAGCCAACTTCAAACCGGATTAAGCCAAAGGGGTGACGTCACAGACATTCTCCTCTTTGAAGGCGCCGCCGCGTGCTGCGACAAAGCCTTCCGCGTTCAGCGTCGCGGCGATCTCCTCAGCGCACTGTGAAGCTCGCGGAATTTGGCGAAGACCAGGCCGAACTGCCAAGACCAAGGATGAGGTCTCCGTCAGAGTGAGCCGGCACCGCACGGTTCTGAGAGAGCGGAGGCGCGCAAGCGTCTCCGCTACTCGCCAACCGCAAGTTTGATTTTGTGCGGTAAATCGTATGTTTTCGCGGGCAAAAGCCCGGCGGTTTTCAGGTAAACTTTGGTCTCATGCCACTGATTCCAAAGGCCCGCTACCGCCGTCGCCAACAATGCGCCAAGAACGCACCGTCCGATGGTATGTTGTTTAAAAACCTTTATTAATCCGTCGTAAATTCCGACATGTGATTTCATAAAATCTGGACAACGCAAGAATCCTTTCTCGTTCATATTTATTCTCGAATGGAATAGTAGCTTGCTTCGTAAGGCGGATGGATATGCCCGACTTTACCATGTCTTCTGGAGTGCCGGGGTGCGAACGAAAGACGCACGCCCAGTCCGGGATAGGCGGTGAGAAACCGGTCGCTGCAGCCGCGCTTACCGCCTACACAACTGTGGATCGATCACAAGCGACATTACAAAGTAGGCCCAAGTCAGCCCTCGCAATAAAACCTTCAAACGAATTCGCAGAACCTTCGCAACCGCACACTGCTGACCGTGGTATGTGTCTGAGGTCAGGCACGAATAAAAGTTGACGCCTGTCTATGGCGGCCGCCGCACAGCACGCAACGATTGGGGTTACCGGCCGATGGCAAGAAGAGCGCTCATCCTGGTTGAAGGTCATGCAAGAGGTAATGGTCTGCTATACGTCCAAGCCGCCCAGCGTCTTGGTCTTCATCCAATTACCCTGGCGGCTGATCCTGCTTGCTACGACTATCTTGCGGAGGAACAGCTTGAAGCAATCCGTGTCGATACAGACAATCTCGATGCGTTGATCCGCGAATGCTCCCGGCTACGTGCGACGTATGATATTGTCGGCGTTACTGGCTTTGCGGGCCTCGACGAGTCGATCTATGCGAGAATCGGAAAGCTCTGTAGTCATTTCCACCTACCAGGACCGAACTCCGCATCGATTGAACGATGCTGCGACAAATTCGTTCAGCGTCAACTCCTCGCGGAGGCCGGCGTTCCAATACCGGCTTATCGCCTGGCGGCGAATGCGTCGGAGGTTGAAAGCTCTGCTGCGGAGATAGGACTGCCGGTCGTTGTTAAGCCAGTCGCAGGCAGCGGTAGCAGCGGAGTCCGTTTGTGCCGCAATGCCGATGAGTTAGTCGAACATACGAACTATCTGCTGGGCGGGGAGCACATATGGCAGTCTTCGCCCCGGATAATGGTCGAAGAATTCGCACAAGGCCCGTATTATAGCGCCGGAATAATGGGAAATGAGGTCATTGGGATTTCCGCTGCTGAATTTACCCCGCCACCGCATTTTGTCTTTCGTGAGGCCACTTGTCCGGCCGTGCTGACTGACGCCGAATATAAACTCATCGCCGAAGTCTCGCTGAGATGCTTGAGAGCTCTCGGCCTTGGCTGGGGGCCTACGGACATTGAATTCCGTTGGACGAACCTTGGCCCAGTCGTCATTGAAGTCAATCCGCGTCTTTCGGGGCCGCCCGATCCTCAACTGGTTCAACTGGCTTACGGTGTCGATCTCATCACTGAGCACGTCAAGCTCGTGATTGGTGAGGAATGGGATTTGCGCAGAAGGCATTCGCACGTTGCCACCGCGCGGAAACTAACGCCCGATCGCGATGGCATCCTCGATTGGATTGAGGGCGACGATCGAGCGGCTGCTGTATCAGGTGTCGCCGAGGTGAAGTTTTATGTTCGACCCAAGACCCCGTTCATCAGGAAAGGCGATTACCGAGATTGTATCGGACATGTCATCGCCGCTTCGCCGAGCCGTGCTCGGACCGAGGCTATGCTTCAGCGGGCCGTCGACTTGATCGAATGGTCGATCACCCCATTTCCGACCACCTCAGACGAACAATCATCGGCCCCGAACGTCTCGCATAGCCCGAATACTATCGCCTATGACTAAAGAGGTCAAAAAAGCCTTTGCACCAGCTGGCGCCGCTTGCGATGGGCTTTTTGAGCGGGTAAGCGGCCAATCGCGCCTCAGCGCTAAGCTCGACAGCAGAATACCGGAGTCACACGCGGCGATTGCCGTCGTGCAACAGGCCAAGCAAAGCCCATGAAAAGTGCGATCATTCTAGGCGCTGGCATGGTCGGCGTGGCGACAGCCGTGCACCTGCAACAACGAGGCTGGTCAGTTGTGCTCCTCGACCGCAAGGAACCAGGCCGCGAGACAAGCCACGGCAATGCAGGCATTATCCAGAGGGAAGCGTTGCGGCCGTATCCGATGTCGCATGATTGGCGCGAGCTCGCGAAAATCGCGATCGGTCGTACCAATGACGTACGCTATCGCATTGCAGCGCTGCCGTATCATCTTGGTCCCCTGTTGTGCTACTGGTGGCATTCATTTCCTGCGCGTCATGCGGACGCCTCGGCGGCATACGCGCAGATTATTGGCTGCGCAGTCCGCGAGCACGAGGCTTTTATCCAGCATGCCGACGCCGGCAATCTTATCCGCCGCGACGGATTTCGAATGCTATATCGCGACCGGCCGGCTCTCGAGGCGGCAATCGCAGCGGCTGAAGTCTTGCGCCATGCCTATGGTGTGAAGTTCAGCGTCATGACATCGTGGGATCTGAAGCAAGCCGAACCGGCGCTCGCCGAGGGCGGCGTTGGCAGTCTACATTGGCTGGAGCCGTGGACGGTATCCGACCCTGGTGCACTGGTCTCGGCATACGCCAATCTCTTCACCCGTTTAGGCGGAAACATTGTCCGCGGCGACGCGAAAAGCCTGTCTCGAAGTGGCAATGCCGGCTGGTCGGTTATTACCGAAAATGGTCGCATGGAGGCGGGAGCAGCGGTTATTGCCCTCGGGCCATGGTCGCCAGATTTGTTGAAGCGCTTCGGTTACCGATTTCCCATGGTGCGCAAGCGCGGCTATCATCGGCATTATGTGGGCGGCAGTGGGCTCGACCTGCCGCTGTGTGATGCGATGAATGGCTATGTGTTGGCGCCGATGGCCAAGGGCACGCGCATCACGACCGGCGCTGAGTTTGCGGCGCCCGGCGGCAAACCAGACCTCACGCAGCTTGCGTACGCAGAGCAAGCCGCGTGCAAACTGCTAGACCTCGGCCGGCCGGTCGAGCCGGAGCCCGGGCTCGGCACAAGGCCTTGTATGCCCGATATGCTGCCCGTTATAGGCGCGGCACCGCGGCACCGCGGCCTGTGGCTGCACTTCGGACATGGCCATCAGGGCTTTACATTGGGACCAACGACCGGCCGTTTGATCGCCGAACTGATGAACAATGAGTCGCCGACGATCGATCCCTTCCCTTATCGGCCCTGGCGCTACTGACGGGGACCAAATCGCCTTGTACACCGGGACTGGAGGGCCGAGGGATAAGCGTGCCCCGCTAATGGCTGTTCACTGGCCTGTAGAGTTCTTATGACTGAGCGCCAAGCGATTGAGCAGGCAGCAACAGGCGCAAGCACTTTTTCAATAAGGCTTTGACGCGGCTGAGACGTCGACCAACCAATATCAAGCTGCCTACAAACGTGCCGGTTGGGCTGCGACTAGATCGCCAGATTGCGATGTCTTGGGCTTTTTCGCGCCGTGGATGATCAATGCACCCATCAACTCGCTCCCGAGCTGGCGCCAGGAAATATCATCATCCTCGACAGGGTCGGCTTCCTCAAAACCGAGCGTGCAGCCGAGTTGGCCCGCCAGCGGGCGCGCCGGCCTCCTGTTCCTACCGCCATACCTGCCCGATCTCAATCCGATGGAGATGGAATATTCAAACTGAAGGCGCTGTTGCGATAGAAACGCGGCCAGAAGCCCCACGCGCTCTCGGCGGCATCTGGCATCTGGTCAAGCCAACCGAATGCAGAAGTTGTTCAAGGCTGCTGGATGTGATGAGGGCCAGACAAATTGCCCGACACCTTTAGCTTGACACACTATGGTGAGGTCGTCGGGTTCCGACCTCCTTCCTAATAGAGCGTTCACGCGGCGACTAAACGATGCCGCGCGCAAAAGCCATTTTGGACCCTCCAGATGGTACTTAGATGCAATAGAAAAAATACTTCGAATGGGTCGCGTGCCACTGCGTAGATGCTATGGAGCACGATGTTGTGTAACATTATGTACGCACAACTTTAAGTTAAATAACCTATCCCAGTCGCAAAGAGATGGTAGAGCTGTGTCGATGCCGGGCTGCTGAGGACGGCGTGCCGAGCGTAGCGTTACAAACCTGCAGCTTTGCCCGCCAGCCACAACATCCAGTGCAAACGTGCTGCGGAGCAGAGACCATGGGACGCCATCGGATGACTGCTGTCTATCAACTTCAGGGCGCCAACCAGAGTATCCGATTTCTTTGGTCCTAGCGATGCATTTCCCTGAGGCTGCCAAGGAGGCGTTCGCCATCGAATTCGGCCGATTTCTCGACCAGACTGATGGCGTTGCCCAATACGAGCGGTTGTTCGATCTGTTATCTGCTTTTGCTGTGAATTTTGATTGCCCGTGGATCGCCTATGAGGTTCTTGCTCCCCAAAAACGTTTAAAGTCAGTCCAACGCGATCCGGCGGCCATACTGAATTTCCCTGATGAATGGCAGAAGCGCTATTTCGAAATGGGATATGATAGGATAGATCCGATCATCAAAGCGAGTAGAGCGCGAGGAGGCACCTTCCGATGGAGCGAGGTGTACCGCGACGCAAGTACGACTGAAGACGAACGGCGCGTTTTCGACGAGGCTGCGACTTTCGGCTTAAGGTCAGGCATTACCGTTCCATTGCACGGTCCTGGGAACAGCTTTGCGATCATGAGCTTTGCTCAGGCCCGAGATGGTGAATTTCAAAATAGAAGAATTGCGTACTTGCAACTTGCGGCGTTGCATTTCCACATCAGAGTCACGAACTACGCTAAATCTCGCGGCATAAATCTTTCTCCAAGAGAAAAAGAGTGCATCCTGTGGACAGCGAGAGGTAAGTCCTCGTGGGAAATAGGACAGATTTTAGGAATATCTGACAATACTGTAAATTTCCATATAAAAAACTTAATGCGGAAATTGGACACTTCTAGCAGAACGGTCGCTGCTGTAAAAGCCATAAACTTCGGAATCATCGAATTGTAAAGAAGCGGCTGACCTGATGTGGTGGACGGCCTCCGCTCCCGGCATCGCAATTGCCAAAGTGTGGTTGTCGAAAGTCACATGAGGGAGAACCGTCCATGGAGAAGGTTAGCACAATTGGTCTGGATGTCACCAAGCACGTCTTTCAGGTGCACGGCGTGGACGCGGAGGGCGCGGTGGTTGTGCGCCGGAAGTTGCGTCGTGACGATGTCGTCCCATTCTTTGCGTCTTTGCCGGCATGCCTGATCGGCATTGAAGCCTGCGCAACGAGCCATCACTGGGCCCGCGTTCTCATGGGGCTGGGTCATAAGGTCCGGCTGATGCCAGCCTCCTATGTGAAGCCATATGTCAAACGACAGAAGAATGACACGACGGACGCGGAGGCGATCTGCGAGGCGGTGACGCGGCCGTCGATGCGCTTCGTTCCGGTGAAGAGCGAGGAACAGCAAAGTGTGCTGATGTTGCATCGAGTTCGTGAGCTTCTGGTCCGACAGCGGACCATGCTGGTGAACGCGCTGCGCGGCCATCTGGCCGAGTTCGGGATTGTGACGCGCCAGGGCATTGCCGGCGTCGGGATGCTGATCGGGCTCGCCGAAGACGAGAATAACGAGCTTATCCCCCCGCTTGCCCGGGATGCGCTTGTTCCCTTGGTCGAACAGCTACGGGCGGCGCACTAGAAGGTCCGTGAGCTCGATCATCAGATTCAAGACTGGCACCGCTCGAATGAACTGAGCCGGCGACTGGAAACGATCCCCGGCATCGGTCCAATCACCGCCAGCGCGATCGTTGCAACCGTCACAGACGCCTCCCTGTTCAAATCCGGCCGGCAACTCGCGGCGTGGCTTGGCCTCGTGCCGCGACAGAACTCGTCCGGAGGAAAGGATAGGCTCGGCCGGATCAGCAAGCAGGGCGATCCCTATATCCGTCGACTGCTTGTAGTTGGCGCACATGCCGTCCTCAGGTTCAGCCGCAAGGGCAAAGCAGCGCCTACCCGCTGGGCTGCCGAGCTTCTGAGGAAGAAGCCCTATAATGTCGTCGCCGTTGCTCTTGCGAAGACGATGGCGCGGATCGTCTGGGCGCTGATGACTACGGGCAAGCGCTTCGCAACTTCGCCGGCAGCGTGACGTAGTCGCAGAGGATACGCAGAAATTGGTGAGGTGCTGATGGTTTGAAGGTGGACGGTCGAACCGGGATCGGACAAACCCGCTCAGTGGGTGCCGCTCAAAAAGCGCATTGACCTGTCTGGGATCCGATCCGCGGACTTCATCAGGGCCAGCGGCATGAACACGCCGCACTCAAAGGCCGAATACATGCCTGCACCCGACCGACCTGTCATCAATGTCAGAAAGCCCTTGCCACGCGGAGGCCGTCCATACATGCCACTGAAGTTTCATCCAGTGGCGATTAGAGCCTCGGCCGCTTCTGTTACGCCGTATGGCGCGGGTTGAGCAACCGGCGCGGACGCGAAGCCTGCAATGAGCGCAGCGTCGGAGCCGGTTGCGTTGAGGATCTCGGCGAAAGCCGCCGGGGTCTGGTAGCCGAGCGAGGAGTGAGGCCTCGCGATGTTGTAGTCGTCCATCCATTCGGAGCTGGCTCATCGGCGCACAGCAGAAGGCGAGCGCATCCTTTCCTTCATGCCTGCGGGCGCGACTGCGGGTCCGCCATTGATGGGGGAAGACTGCCCCGCTTCTGAACGGGAACCGTATGATGATCCCACTCTCACCGAACAGGGAACCCACGGAGATCGAACCAGCAACCATTCGCCTCGATCAGCGGGGGGGGTTGCGCTCGAAGAGATTCAATTGGCGGTGACAAGATTGACCCCTGCTTCATGCTTTGTCTCCTTTGCAACGGGAATCGTCGCGGAGAAAATTAGTCCCGGCAATCACCCGTTACGACGGATGCCGAGGCCCTAACTGCCCTGCCGGCGGAAGCCGCTCAGTCGCTACGACATCCGACGTCAGGTCCACCAGAGAACAAGATCCGGCCGCGCAAACCCGAAAAAGCTGTTCAACACAAGGCGACGCTTGCCGTTGCCTGATTGACCGGTGACCCCGTGAACGAAACCGCCATCGATCAGGCCGATATCCCCCGCCCTGAGCTGGAAGTCGCGACAAGGAACGCCCTCGAGATAGGCTGCCGAATAGGGATATCCCGTAGTCTCCACACCTTGAGACTTTCGGTCGATGACTGTCGGCTTATGGCTCCAGAGCCGCAGATTGCCACCTTCCTCGGGCATGCTGGGATAGAAGTTGAGTGCTGCGACGGTGTTGTGCGCCACCGCAGAAAGCTCGTAATCGTTCCCAGCACATAGGACTTGAGCGACATCGTCGTGGGGGTCTAAGGAGAATGTGCCGCTGCCAGACCAACTGAGAGCGCGACAAACATTAGCCTGACCGTGCTCCGAACGGGCCAGCCGCAATTCAATGCCCTGTTTGTGCAGCTTGCGCTTCAAGGCGTCGAACAATGCGCGGACTGGATCAACCAAATTCTCAAAAAGGGCATCGACGTACGGTCGCGCAGTTTCCGCCTCTGCGAAATAGCTGGCTGCATCGTTCCTGTAGTGGGATGCGCCGACATATTGTCCGGGCACCCCATCTTTACGCTCCCTGCGACCGGGATTGTCAACAAAGTTCGCAGTGATTTCTTCCGCTATTTCCGTACTGAAAGCTTGCTTGACGTGCAGAGCGGTGATCTCACCTTTCAGGACTGAGATGATCTCCGCAGTGCTGATCGAGCCGGTTCGTTCTCTGATCTCGACAGGCGAGATGGCTGGGGCTTTGGATACTTGATTAGTCTCCATTGGCTTGCTCCTTTAGTGCGTGATCAAGGATGGCGATGCCATGATCGAGTTCGTCATCGGTGATGGTTATCGGTGGGAGGACTTTGATGACGTCGCGATTTGGTCCTGAAGATTCGATCAGCAGGCCATTTTTGAATGCGACATCGTGCACACGGCCGACAACGGCCTGCGAACGGCACTTGAGGCCGGCCATCAGACCGCGGCCGCGCTTTTGTTCGATGCACTTGGGAAATTTGGCAACGAGGCGATCAAGGTGTCTTTGCAGTTTTACGGCTGTCCGCTCGACGCCTGCAGTAAACTGCCTACCGGACCACATTTTGCACATGGCCCTTGCAGTCACGAAGGCGAGATTGTTGCCTCTGAAGGTCCCGCTATGTTCTCCGGGATTCCAAATGTCCAAGTCGGGGCGAATCAGAACAATGGAGAACGGACTACCTGAACCGCTTAGGGACTTCGAAAGGCATACAATGTCGGGGTCGATCTTCGCGAACTCGAATGAGAAGAAATCGCCCGTTCGTCCCGCACCTGCCTGAATGTCGTCGACGATCAAGAGGATGCCGTGCGCATGGCAAATGCGCTGAATTTCTGTGAGCCATGCTGCAGATGCAGTGTTCAGGCCGCCTTCTGCCTGGATAGTCTCCAGAATGATTGCGGCTGGCTTTTCTATGCCGCTCCCCGGGTCCCCTAAAACATAGTCGATGTAGCTAGCGGAATCGAAAGCTTGCGTGGGGTAGCCGTCGTAGGGGACACGGATCACATCGTGGCGAGCAACGCCGCCCAGTTCCCTGGTTGACGCCGAACCCGACACCGCCAGGGAGCCGAGCGACATGCCGTGGAACGCATTTGTGAAGGCCATGACGCTTGAGCGGCCGGTATATTTTCGCGCCAGGGCCAGTGCCGCTTCGTTAGCGTTTGTGCCGGTCGGCCCAGGAAACTGTATTTTGTAGGAAAGGCCTCTAGGCTTCAGGATCGAATCCACAAACACTTCAATGAATTCACGCTTTGCCACCGTATACATGTCGAGCGATAGAAGAATGTTCTTGCCAACCAGGTATTCGATAGCTGGTGCAATAATATTCGGGTTGTTGTGTCCGTAATTGAGGGCGCCGGACCCTACGAGGAAATCGATATATGGGTTGCCGGCCTCGTCCCAGATTGTCGCCCCAAGGGCTTTCGTAAAGACTGTGGGAAACGACCGCGCGTAGCGACGAACGTTAGACTCATAAGTCGTAAAAACGTCGGTGTTCATTTCAGGGTCCCTCTGCGTGTCGCGCCGCCTTCAACGAGCAAGTGATTAAATGCGTTTGGTTTGTTGCGGTTGTTTTCAATTTTCACTTGAAGATCGGAACGGTCCGGGCGGAACTTTGGACGGTCGTGACTTCCCAGGAATGTGGTCGTAATGCCGACACGCTCCTCAAAAAGGTCCGGGAGACCGGACTCGCGCGGCAGCTCAACTGCTGCACTGACGCACTTCGGAATCTCTACCGTAGTCACGTTGCTCTGCACGGCGATATCTCTCGTCTATGCGTTGGAACGAACTCAGTTCTAGAGTTTTCCGGGGGGCGTCGATACTACGGCATTTGGTAGTTGACGCACCTGCTTGTACCCGGCGAAACGCAGTGCCAATCCTATCAAAGTCAGCGCTAGCACCGGCTCGTGGGTGATAGGCGCTTCTGCCATGCAGCAGCATGCTAAGGTGTTGCAGGCCGCTTCGGCAGCAACACGAACCATCGCCCCGGCTGGTGGTGTACCTCGGCGGTAGTGAAGCCGCTCGCGAGCGCGCCCTCAACAGCGCTGTAGCGAGCGAGCGGCGTAGCGGCGATGATCGGCGTTCTTCGATGTCGGGGCTGCTTTCGGACCGCTTCTGAAGCGTCTCGACCAATTCTGCCTGAATGAGGATCAGGGTCTCGAAAAGCCGACTGCGGAGAATATTACAATGTGTATGTGGGGCCAGACTAAGCCGGTTCTCCCCCTTTTAGGTTAATAAAAGTTTACCAGACAGCTTCGTGCTGGGAGATGCGACCACAGGATCGGTCGAAGCCGCGTAAAAGTAGGGGGCTAGACTGCATCGACCGGGTTCACGCGAGGCAGATGGAGGCGGCCCGCCTTATGCAGCGTCGAGAGGATCGACATTCGCTCCGGCCCCGCTTTCAGGCGGTTCGCCGGCCCCCAATCAGCATGCGGACGCCTTTGCATGGGCATATTCGCACATCCTGCAAAGCAGAAAACCATCCGTCCCATTCATGCGGTCGACGATTTCGACAAAAGACTGACCCTTCAAAGAGATCTTCGTATTTGTCGCGCAGAAGATTGCCCAATACGTGGCGCCGTTCAAAATCCATGCAGCAGAGCGTAACGTCACCGTTTGGGAGAAGAACATTCCGATACTGCCGTCCGTCAACACACGTCAGCGCTCCGACGACTGGCTGCCGTGGTTCGACGATCTTCGGATCGACGCTTCCACCCCTGCTGCTCAGAGGCCGCGCGCGAACTAGCGCGTCGGCGGGGATTATCTCGACGATATCGGGATGGACCTCGCCCAGGACTACAAACCGAATTGAGGCAATGTCTGTGTCGACCACTTGACGAATCAAAGCGAGATAATTGTCTCCGACGAGACGGCTATTCATGTATGCGCCTCATCGAGAACATGGATCACGAATACCCTTGAGCGCAGCGCTTGCAAGCGGTGTAGATCCAGCCCCTTATTCCTACAAGCGTCGTGAAAATCCGGATGCCATGGCCCCTGGCGTAAGCGTGCTCGACCATTTCGGTGCAATCCGGATTGAGCCAAGGCTCGGAGTACCCGGCGAAACTAATGTCGACGGAAGTTGGAACGCGCGCCAGACATCGCTTGAAATCTTCAAGACGAAGATGCTTTACATGAGAGACCGCTCTTTGCCGATGGGCGAACTTGTCCTGCGGACAATAAGAACATCCGACGATGCAGCCGGTGGTTGTCGTTATTTCCAAAACCCTGCCGCCCGGGATGGCAGAGCCCAATTCCTGTAAGATCATCGATATGCCTCCACTTTTCTGGCGCTCTTGGCCAATCCTGAATTTTTAATCTTATGGAACTTTGGTTAGCTTGCCAGAAATATCGAATTATGTCTCTTATGTACCGGTCTATCAACTAGTATTCTAATATTTCAATAATAACACTCTCAGCGGATTTTCGATTCTTCAGCAAATATCCTTCGATCAAAATTTTCCAAATGAACTCAGTCAACTTCGCGTTGGGCGGCAATCAACCGCCGGCTCCCTCGGTTTGCTGGGCGGCCCTCGCACCTACTTTGGGCGCTTCGCCGGCACGCCAGGACGGCGAAATCGCAATCTGTCGAGCGTCAGCCGTTACGGAAGGTGTAGCTGTACCCGTTGATGGCCGGCCCGCCGAGATGCGCATAGAGCACCCCGATCCCTCTGGAAAGAAGCCTTTCTGGACGGTCGATCATCTCTTGCATGGATTTGCCCTCGTAGACGGGCAATGATCCCTCAAGCCGCGCATACAGGCGGATGGCCTGCTTCGTTGCCTCGGACGGAAGGCCGTAGCCGGGAGACGCGTACCCCTCGAGCAGCACCACGTCATCCTCGACGATTTCCATGCCAAGCTTGACGAGCTTGCAGTATCCCGGGCAATACTTAGCACCTGCGCCTTGGTTTGGGCGGGGGTGGCGGAGGCATCGATACCGAGCACGTTGCGCTGTCGACCGTCCTTGGCGAATCCGACGAGCATGGCGGTATGCGTCGAGCCCGTGACCGTGCAAACGACGATGTAGTCGAATCCAAACCCAAGCTGTTTCTCCTGGGCGCGCACCTCCTCCGCGAGCCCGACGTACCCAAGCCCGCCATATTTGTGAACTGAGGCCCCGGCCGGTATTGCGTAGGGCCTGCCGCCCCTTGACTTGACTTCATCGAGCGGCTGTTCCCAACTGCGGCGGATGCCGATATCGAAGCCCTTGTCGACAAGGCGCACTTCTGCTCCCATGATCCGCCTCAAGAGAACGTCGCCGACCCGCTCGTAGACGGCGTCCTCATGTGGTGCCCAGCTCTCCTGAACCAGGAGACATTTCATGCCGATCTTGGCGGCGACCGCGGCGACCAATCCGCGTGTGGTTGGACTGCACGCCGCCGATGGAGACAAGCGTATCGGCATTTGACGCGATCGCGTCGGGGATGATGTATTCGAGCTTGCGGAGCTTGTTTCCGCCAAACGCGAGACCGGAGTTGCAGTCTTCGCGTTTGGCGTAGATTCCACCTTTCCTCCCAGGTGCTTGGAGAGGCGGTCGAGCTTCTCGATGGGCCTGGGCCCAATGGTGAGCGGATAGCGTTCGAACTTTCCCAGCATTTTCTCTCCGGCAACACGCGATGGAGCTGAATTAGCCATGCACGAGTCATTCTAGAGGCGTCTTTGATTTGAGGTCGTCTGCGTTATCGGACGCCGAAGAGTCCCATTACTAATTCCAGCGCCTCGTTCGTCATTGAGAGTTGCAACCGCACGCCGGCATACTGCGAGAGGCTACCAATGCGTATGGTATTCAAGAATGCATCTCCTGGATTAACCAGAATGACCGGATTGCGGTCACCATGGACTTCTCAAGCACAGTATTCCTTCTAATATCTGCTCAATGTTGATGGTTGGTCCAAAGTGGCGCTATCTTGAGCACTGACCTTGTCATGAGGCGTCAAGGCAGCAGCAGCGATATGGCCAGCATTTGATCGCGCCGGAGCAAATCTGCGGATTCATTCGTCACCTCATCAAGGTCTGGCGGCTCGGATCCGACTTCCTTGCAACTGCCGAAATGCTCAGCCCTTTGGCCAGCTCGGCTATCGAAGCCAGACCGCCAGATCAGAAAGAGCACGCTTGCGAAATACGCGAGATGAAGGAGCAGCGAACAAGTCAGCGTCGTGACGACTACTGTGCCGATGGAATGAGAAGCGAAGTAGACAGTCAGTGCGGTGCTGCACAGCACCAGCCCCAGGACGCGACAAAAGATTCTAAAGGGCAACGCCGTTCTCCTGGTTTTGTCTCCTCAGATCATGCTGCGACCTGGTCGGCCGCAACATGGGTCTGGCAGTTCTTCGGGCAGACGCGGGCGCAGGCTCCGCAGCCAATGCAGCGGCCGGCATGATCGACGACCATGATCATGCGATTGAGCTCGCCATCGAAATCGTCATCCTCGTCGTCGCAGGCGCCGAGGGTTTCACCCGCGTCATCGACGCCGTAAAGATGCATGACCTCGCGCGAGCAGACTTTGAAACAGCGGCCGCAGCCGATGCAGCTCGTGCCGTCTATTGCGGTGAGATATTCCGGCATCCATCCGGAGCCGTCGCGGGTGGTGAATGTGCTCCTCATCGTAAATTCTTCATTGCAGCGAGCTCTCTCTTGGCACCATCCAACTCGGCAAAAACGGCGGACGTTTCCTTGGCAACGTCCTCTATCTCCGTCCATTTTCCCGGGAGATCCTCTGCAAGGTCGCGCAATTTCATCTTGGCGACTGCTGCGCGCAGCTGAAGCTTTCGGACTTTCTTCCCCATTTCATCTAGCTTTGACATAAACCCTTCCTTGAAATCGGTTTCATCACGACGGCGCCACACCGGGACCGGCTTCAGTGGCTGCGGTCGCATCGTCGATCAGTTTCGCACCGGCCTCAGCCAGTTTCCGGAGCATCTCGAAGCCGAACCGATGAACGTCTTGCCAGAACGACCAACTGCCCGGCCGTGGAAAGCATGCGGCCCCAAGTCCTCGTGAATTTCATCTCCATCATTGCCGATGTCATCAGGCCGGAGCGCTCCTCGATCGCGAGCCCGACGGCGGTTTAGAACATGTCGAGCCTCCACAGCACGTCAGGATCGGGATCATCGATGACAGGCATCCCAGGACGCTGTTTTCTGGTGACGATGAAGTCGGCCAGCAACGTGGCGTCCGATTTGCCTTCCCACGAGCCGTAGGTGTCTTGAGCACGGATCAGCCGCACGAGGCATCTGACAAAAGGCGTGGCAAGCGCCGCCTCGTTCTCGGCAGATCGCGGTATCAGACATTTCGCCTTCTCCTCAATTTCAGTCCTCTTCCTCGAAGCACGCTGCCTGTTTTCGGGACGCCTACTTCGGGCACCCTTGCGCAGCCGACGCCCGGCTCGGGGCGGCCCATTCCACGCAATTGATGTCCCCGTGGCCGACCTTGAACACCTCCTCGACTGCGAGGTCTTCCACGCGAACTCGCGTCGAACATTATTTCCGCCGCAATGCGGCCACAGGTCATAAAGATTCGAGGCTCGATCCTGCTGCAAACAATCGACCAAGTGCTGCATGGACCCTCCTTGCTGCGGCCACACCAGGGAAATGGACGAATTGGCCAGTAATCCATTTCGACCAATCAACCCTTTTTGTTTTTTCTCCTCGGCCGACCGCGCTTTGGCACGTTCGGGAAATTGTTTTGCGGAGCCGCACAGAGAGCGCCGTCACAAACCTTCACACCCCTGTAGGTGGCGAGGGCCTGCAGCAAATCCGGTAGAAGGTGCTCTTTCAATTCGTCCGGGACAGGCTCCGGACCGTCCAGCGACTGCAGTGCCAGTTCGACCAACTCGATCGCGCGATCGTTGTTGCCGTTCTCGTAATAGTACCGGGCGACCGCGGGATAAGACCGGAACTTAGGGCTGTCGCCTTGCGGGGGATTCAGTGCCAGAATGTGTTCGGACAGCTCCTTGCCCATCGCGAAGCGCTCAGCGGGGGGAAGGCGCGAATGGTCATTGGCCGGATGGAAAAGCTGGTCTAGCGCCAAAACCATCCAATCCTGGGAGTTCTTGTCGATCGCGTCGCGCACGAATTCGCGCATCACGGGCAAGCCGGTCCACATGTCTTGTATTTTGTGAAGCAACAGGTGTGCATGAGCCAGGCGGAAATTGATGTCGTCGGGCATCAAGGCGATGCCCTCTTCGATCGCCCAGAGCGCCGTCTTCCAGTCTTCTAACTTCACCGCCGCCCAGAATCTGTCATCGATCGGCTGCTTCAACGCTTGTTCGCGCGCCATGGGTTCGCTTGTGGCGATCCGCTCCGTATCGGCGGCTTTAGCTTTATCGCTGATGCGCCAGCTGCCGTTGAGCACTTTTGGCAAAACCTCATCGAGTTGGCTAGGATGACCGATAAAGGCGATGTGACCGTCTCGGTCGACCACGAACGAGGTCGGAATCCCAACAGAAAAGCTGGGTTCCCTCCAAAGCTTGTTCATTTCGCCTGGGTAGTCGAACGCGATCCGATAGTTCAGATGCGAGCACTTTTCGGTCAACCAAGCGTTTAACTTGGTGCGAGCCTCAACGGCCGTTGGAGCGGCTTCATCAGCCGCGACTGCGACGACCTCAAGTCCGCTGTCCCTGTATTTCTCCTGCAGCCGCATCAAATGGAGCATCTCCGCCACACCTGGTCGGCACCAAGTTGCCCAAAATTCGACGATATAGACTTTGCCGGGCTGGAAGTTCGCAAGAGGCTCGCCACGCAGCCAGTCCTCCACTTTGATCGAAGGAGCCGGTGACCCCATCCGCAACACCATTTTGCTCTCCAAAGCTGTTGCCAAAGGTTGCGTGACCTTATGCGCAGGCTTGTTCCCCCTTTGAGACGGGGAACGAGGGTTCAAGGAAGGTAGAGCATCGCTCGTCTTGCGCATCTGCGTGCAGTCAGCCTTCACTCAGTGTTGCTGACTCTCAATTCGCAAAGGGCGTGCCAACGCGCTCAGCGCGCAGTAAACGCTTGATTACACCTTAAAAAACTTCCGGGGTGCCCAAGATAGCCGGTTGTATTGGACGCGACATGTTTTCTGCCACTGTCAGGTCTTGAACACGCACCACGCGCTTCGCGTCGCCCGAGAAGCGTGGCCACGGACGACTCAACAGGGTATTCGGCTGAGGGACGTGATGGACATTATGACTGCGTTGGCTACCGTCAGGCTCGTGATCATCGTCCGCCTCAAGCCTTGCTTGAGCTTCTTGCCGTTTCGGTCGCTCAGCTGGTAGCGGAACGCCATTGCGATTGCAGGGGCCGCTCCACCCGAGCATCGCCTCTGCCCTACCTCTTCCGCTTTGCGATTGAATTCCTGGCTCGCGACACCGGAGTTCTTCGAAGCCGGTCATGTCCGGCTGCGGGTCGCGAGTACCGTCATCACCAGATTGACGATGAGGATCGTGACGAAGAGGGCCAGGATGAGTGCCGGCATGCGCCGGCCCGGTGAACCTGCTTTTGTCGTTCTGTGTCCCTGTGCACAAGCCCTACAGTGACCGCCTGGTGTAAATGTGAGCGTTGTCGGAATTGACCGGCCAAAGACCACTCGGTCGCCACGATAGCGCGCATAGGATGCCGCTACGGGTCCGAACTCGGTCGCGCTGAACGACCCTCTTTTGACCTGACGCCGACCTGCGCCGTGATCGTGGCTGCAGTGAGGACTGCCCATACCTCTGCCCGGCCGTTGGTCTCAGCATCACGGACCAACCTCGGGCGAGCAGAACCATCCCGCGCGCGCGTTAGTCTAGAGGCGCGCGCGGATGTTCTCGGGCGGCGGGTGCAGATTGGCTCCGAGAAGCTTCGCGAAGCTTGCAGGTTTGCCACGATCTTTCTCCGACTTGGCCTCAGGATAGTGACCCAGTGAGTAGAGCTTCGAACAGCGTCGGTGCTGCTTCGGAACCCGTCAGCGAGCCAAAAACAGCGGCAATGGCGGCTTCCCAACTATCCATCTCGTCACGCCACCGAAGAGCCACTCGCGCAGCCGGCGGCTGCCGTAAGCGCCCATGACTATCATGTCGGCAGACGTGTCGATTGCGTGCTGCGCGAGCACCGTGGCCACCGGTTTGCCGGCACTCGGCAGCAGGTCAACCGACACCCGAGCACCGTGCCGAGTGAGATAGGCAGCGACGTTGGCTCCCGGCTCGGCGCCGCTTCCGGTCCAGGTCGGCACAGGATCGACGAGGGCGACACGAACTTCCTCAGCGGCGGATAGCAGATCCAGCGCTTCCCGAACCGCGCGGGACGCCTCGGCCCGCGAATCCCAGCCGACCAGCACGCGCTGTGGCGACAGAGTCGCCTCAGCGCCCTCCGGCACGACAAGCAACGGCTTCCCGGTATCGAACAGGCTGCCGTTGATAACAAGGGGTCCGAGGTTAATGTCGTTGAGAAGTGCGGGGCCGACGATTGTCAGGTCGTTGCAGAGCGCCCGCTGTCGCACCGCGTCACCGACGCTGGCCTGATCGCAGTTGGCAATATCGACATCATAGCACCGCCACCTGGCTCTCAGCAGCTTGTGAATTTCCCTGAATGTCGTTTCCAGTCTGACCATGTCGTGTGAAAATCTTTCGATCTGCCTAAACCGTTTGTCCAGTCTGGCGATGGCCTGTGCGCGTTGTCCAGGCCACTCGGGGATGCCATCGCCGAGCAGCGGAGACGGCATAATGAGCGGCGGAGGCGACATCACCAGTACGGAAAGATACGCGCCGACTTCGGCACACAAGCTGGCAGCTGTTCTGACATCCTGATTGGAGTGGTCAGCTCCCGTCACACTGAGTACGCTTCTGAAAGCCATTTGACTGCTTCTTTCTGAATATGTCGTACCTGCCGGCGCGTTTCGAAGCCGCAAGACTTGCCCTCAGCAGGGCGGAAGTGGCACCACATCGGTTATCTATTCACCCGTCCGGCCACTCGAGCGAGTAGCCGGCAGACCTGACGGTACGAATGACGCTGGAGGGGGAGGCCGCCTTCAGCGCCCTTCTGAGCCGGCTGATATGGACATCCACGGTGCGTACACCGACATGAATATTGGCCGGCCAGGCCGCGCTGATCAGCTCGTCTCTGGTGAAGACCTTGCCGGGAGTCTCAAGCAAAAGCCGCAGCAGGTTGAACTCGATCGGCCCAAGGTGGACTTCGTGGCCATTACCCCGAACCCGGTGGGCATCGAGCCTTATCTCAAGGTCGCCACACGAGATCCAGCCGCCGTTTTCAATCCCGTTGGAACCCGGCTTTGGCAGCGCCAGCTTCATCCGTAGACAGTCAAGCAGCTTGGCCGGCGCGAAGGGCCGCACAAAGCTCTCGTCAATACCAGCCTTCAAGAGATTGAGGTGCTGGTTCTCGGCGCCGGGCGCGATCAGCGCAATTACAGGCAGGCCGCCGGTCCGGGGCTCCCCCTTGAACCGGGCGCAGATTGTGGAGCCTGTCGCGGTTGCCGGCCCGCAGTCCAGCACGACCGCCTGGATCTCCCGTTCATCGGCCAATTCGAGAGCTTCGTCCACGCCACCCGCCGGCTCACTCGTGAAGCCGTCCACCCCCAGAATGTGGCTGAGGAACAGATACAACTCAGCATCTTGCGAACAGATCAGGACCAGTGGCTTCATCAGCGCTACCCCAAGAACCACATCGGCCTCGACCGCCTCGATTGAGAGGGCTGGCCATCGCATGTCCTCAAGGCCTGACATGATCCCCTTGATCGAAAATCGGTTCCATCATGCCCGCGCCACCTCGGGATGAGCCTCAATGGCTGCGGTGGCATCGCTGGCCAGTTTGGTACCGGCCGCAGCGAGTTTCCAGAACGTCTCGAAGCCGAACCGGTGGACGTCGCGCAGGGTCTTCGACAGAACGACCAACCGCCCGGCCGTGAGAAGCACGCGCCCGAAGCCCTCATGGCTCATCTCCATCATCGGCGATGCCATCAGGCCGGAGCGCTCCTGGATCGCAAGCCCGACGGCGGTGTAAAACATCTCAAGCCTCCACAGCACGTCCGGATCGGGATCGCCGATGATCGGGATCGCACGGCGCTGTTCCCTGGTGTTGATGAAGTCGCCCAGCAGCTCGGCGTCCGATTTGCCTTCCCAAGACCCGTGCGAATCATGAGCCCGGACCAGCCGCACGAGGCATTTGACGAACGGGGTGGCAAGGGCCGCCTCGTCTTCGGCGACAGCAGGGCTAACCACAGCGTCAGACATTTCGCCCACTCCTCACTTCAGTCTTCGTCCTCGAAGGACGGTTTGTGTTCGGCGACACCTGCCTGCGCCAGCACCTTGCGCAGCCAAGGGGGAGGACACGTCCTGAGCATCATCTGCGTGCGCAACAGCACCTCTTGGATGGTCTGGGGCTGCGGCACTTTGATCGGATGGATCTTTGCAGAAACAACCTTGGCTGCCGAAGGTCCGCCGATCGCCAGACAAAACAGGAGATGACATCCCTTCAGCGCCTCCACCTTCGGGGTGATGCGGTCATCGCCCTCAGTTGGGTGCTTGCCGCTCTCGTCCGAAACGTCATCGAAGGCCACGGCCTCGACGAGCTTCCACTCCTCGCGCGTCACGTCGTAGACAGCAAAGCGCCTGGCTGAACCGAAATGGGCGTTGAGGTTCTTCATGTCCTGCGTGGCGATCGCCACGCGCAATGCGCCGGCTTGGCGTTCCGGCGTCGGTGCGTGAACCTCGTCAGTGACGAGCGAGAGGCGACGAACGGAGCTCATCTGGCATTTCTCGCTTACGGAGTGGATGAAGCGCCTCGGGCGTCGGCGCGTGCCGGTTGGCTTCAAAAGTGTTGGCGACCTCGAAGATCAGGTCGCGGGTCCCCTGGTAGAGGATTGTGAGCTTGTGCTGGCTGCCGAGCCGGTCGAAGATCGGGAAGCCGACCCGCATGAGCGGAATGCCGAGGCGCTGCGCCGCCTGGCGGCCATGGGAATGGGTGACGAGAAGATCAGCGCCGGCGCCAAGAGCTTCCAAATCGCCGAGATCGCCGATCTGAACCGACTGCGTCGGTACTTCCTCCAAAATTTTCGACATGTCGGTCGTGGTGACCGCCGCCGCGATTTCGGAGCCCATTCCGATGAAGAAGCTCGCGAGTTGGTAGAGTTGGTCTGGTTCAGCAGCGATCGCAATTTTCTTGCCTCCAAAGTGGAAATGTCCGTCGAGCAACGCGTCCTGCAACTGCGCCCGGCGACGACGCACCCCAGCCGCCGCCACCGCGCCCGAAACCGTGGACAGCAGCGAGACGAACCGGTCGGCGTCCTTCAGTCCAGTCAGCGACCGGAACAGCACGTAAGGCACGCCCGTCAACCTCTGCAGCAGCTCGGCCGGGCGGCGCATATGCTCACCGATGACGATGCATTGCTCCGCCGTGCCAAGCTCACGGATATCCTCGACACTGGTGCCGCCATAGGTGGTCGTGACCCAGCGGTCGGGCACCGTACCGTCGAGCGAGCCGGAGACGTCCGGCAGAATCACGGGCTTCAGTCCAAAGCTTTCAACCATCTCACGCAAATGCTCGATATCAGCCACAGTGAGGTTCCAGCCAGGCAGGATCACGATCTTCTTCGACTGCCGCGCCTGCTCGCCGGGCCGTGTAATCCTTTCGATCATCGCGGTGACAGCCTTGGCCCAGCCCTCTTCGATCGCGCCGTCGAAATCCGGTGTGTTGGCTAGCACCACCTCGGTACCCGCGAGTTCTTCCGTGCGCTTCAGCCTGATATCGGCGATATCTCCTGCGCAGTCTTCGCCCCGGGTTTCCACCAGCGCCGTCGTGCAGACCCCGATCAGCGTTGGCTTTGTGCGGGCCTTGAGGTTGAGGATCGCCTCTTCCAGATGCTCTGCCCCGCCGAGGATCGTCGCCACCTCGTCCATCGCCGTTGTCTGCAGGGGGATGGCTTCCTTGAAATGCCGCACGAAGAGCACGAGGGCGAAGCTGGTGCAGCCTTGGCTGCCGTGGAACAACGGCATCGCGCCGTCGACGCCAAGAAAGGCCAATGCGGCACCCAATGGCTGCGATGACTTCAGCGGATTGACCGCCGCCGCTTTGGTCTTGGGAAGGATGCGGACCATCGGCTCTCCTCAACACTCGCCGAAATTACCGGCCGTCGTGCCGGCGAATTCCTGGACAGCACGCAAGGTCGCGGTCTCGCTTTTCGTGCGCGGCAGTTCCTCCCTCACCGCAGGCTGGCAATCCCATGGTGCCGGCTCCCGCACCTGGCGCCAGATCGGGTTATGAATGGCGAGGTCGATCTGGCGTACGAGTTCCACCAGGCCGTCATAGCCGGCGTAAGGATGTTGGCGCTCCTGGTTGATATCGAGCCAGGGTGTCTTGGCCTTCAGCGCGATTAATTGCGTGCGCCCGCCCGACAGCATGATATCGGCCTTGTGTTCTGAGAGCATGGCGTAAAGCTCGCGCGGCGCCATCTGCTCGAACATGTGGTTGTCGTCCTTGAGGATCTGCTTGATGCGCTCCTTGTCTTCGACGGTCGACTTCTTGACAGAGGTGCCGACGATCTCGATGCCGATCTCCATCAGCGCATGGACGACCGACCAGGACTTCACACCGCCGGTGTTGAGCAGCACGCGCTTGCCTTCGAGCCTCGGCCGGTAGGCCGCGAGCTTCTTCCACGCAATCGCCTCCTCCTCTGCAATCAATGCCTCGGTGCGGCCGAGGATCTCCGGATCGGCACCCTTCTTCACGAGCAGCTGAGATATCTGTCGGAGCGCTTCAGAGGTGTCGGTGATGCCGTAGAAGGAGCCCTCGAAAAACGGGATGTCCCAGCGCTGCTCCATCTTGCGCGCGAGATTGATGAGCGCGGTCGAGCACACCATCATAGCCGCCCGGGCGCGGTGCGCGCAGGCAATGTCGAAGTAACGCGCGTCACCCGGAATGCAGGCGCGCACCCGGATCCCGAGCCGATCCAGCAGCGGCTTCACCAGCCAAAATTCGCCCGAGAGGTTGAATTCGCCAAGAATGTTGATGTCGTAAGGGCCGGCATCGTCGGGCTCCACCGTGCCGATGACATGCTTGAGCAACGCCTCGCCGGCAAGCTTGTTGCCGAGATTCTTGGAGCCGACGAAGCCCGGCGCATTGACCGGCACCACCGGTAGGCCGAACTTTTCCGCAGCGCGCTTGCAGACTGCCTCGATGTCGTCGCCGATCAGCGCCGTGACGCAGGTCGGATAGACGAAGATAGCCGGCGGCCCATACGCTTCCTTGATCTCGCGGATCGCTTTGAAGAGCTTCCGCTCGCCCTGCCCCATCACAACATCGAGTTCGGTGAGATCGGTGGTGAAGCTTGTGCGCCACAGCGTTGGCCCGGACGAAGCCGCACCGCGGTTGTCCCAGGAATTGCCCTCGCAGGCGAGCGGCGCATGGATCAAATGCGCAACGTCGGTGATCGGCTGCAGCACGATCTTGGCGCCATCGAAGGCACAGCCGCCGGCCGCCACCCCGGGGGTCAGTGGCTTCGAACAGCCCTTTTTGCGCGCCTTGGCATCCTTGCCGCGGTTCTGCTCGCAGGCGGGCTCGTTGAAGACATCCTGGATTTTGGCTCTGAGCAAGGACATTGCGTTGGTCTCCAAAGTCCCTCGGGAAGACGGCCGGCCAAAGCCGACCGTCACGCTTAGCGGGTGAGGTCATACGAATAGTCCGTCACGCCCGTCTCGCTTGTGTCGCGATCGAGCTTGTCGAAGATCTTGTCGAGGATCGTCGTCAGGACGCGCAACCCGCCTTGGTAGCCCATGAGCGCAAACCGATGGTGATGGTGGCGGTCGAAGATCGGAAACGCCAGCCGGATCAGCGGCGTGCCGGTGTCGCGCTCCAGATACTTGCCATAGGAGTTGCCGATCAGCAGGTCCACCGGCTCGGTGAAGAGCAGCGAGCGCATCGCCCAGAGGTCCTTGCCCGCCCAGACTTGAGCATCCTTGCCGAAGGGCGATGATGCAAGCAGTTCCTTCAACTCCGCTTCCCATGCCGAGGTGCCATTGGTGGCGAGGCAATGGGTCGGCTCGCCGCCCGTCTCCATGATGAAGCGGGCCATGGCGTAGACAAAGTCCGGATCGCCGTAGATGGCGTATTTCTTACCGTGCAGCCAGGATTGGCTGTCCGCCATGGCGTCAACAAGTCGGCCGCGCTCCAGGCGGATTGTCTCGGGGATTTGCTTGCCGGAAATCGCGGAGACCTCCATCAGGAAGTCGTCGGTCGCCTGGACTCCGAGCGGGTAATGGAACGAGGCAGTCGCCTGCCCTACCCCCTCGCAATACTCGAGTGTTTTTCGGGTGTTGTAATGTTGTAGTGAAAGTGTCGCCTCGGCGTTGAGTGCCTTCCTCACGTCTTCGATCTCGGTGCCGCCGTCGTACATGCGGTATTCGCCGTCCGACGGCGTGTCGAACTGGTCAGAGGCGTCTTGGATTAAGGTATAGGACACGCCCAGCAGATCGAGCAGGCGCTTGAGTTCCCGGTTGTTGCCCACGCAAAAGCCGTCGAAACCCGGAATGATGTTGATGGTTCCCTCGGCTTCCGTTCGCTCCTTGCTTTTCCAGAAGTGCTCCAAAATGCCCTTGATCGTAACGTCATAGCCGTCGACATGGCTGCCGACGAAGGCCGGCGTGTGGGCGAAGGGCACGTCGAAGTCGCGCGGGACCGAGCCTTCGTCCTTGGCGTTCTCGATGAAGCTGTGCAGGTCGTCGCCAATGACCTCCGCCATACAAGTGGTCGAGACGGCGATCATTTTCGGGTCGTAGAGTTGGTACGTGTTGGCGAGCCCGTCGACCATGTTCTTCAGGCCACCGAACACTGCCGCGTCCTCGGTCATCGAGGAGGAAACTGCCGAAGCAGGCTCCTTGAAATGGCGCGACAGGTGCGATCGGTAATAAGCTACGCAGCCCTGGCTGCCATGAACGAAGGACATGGTTCGCTCGAAGCCAGCAGCCGCGAACACCGCGCCGAGCGGCTGGCAGGCCTTGGCGGGGTTCACGACAAGCGCTTCGCGAGCGAGGTTCTTTTCGCGGTATTCCCACGTCTTGGTGAATTCGCGTTGGTCGGTAACGACCTGGTCCGGGTGAGGACATTCGAAATTCAGCCTCTTCTCGGCGAGCATCTGCCTGTATTCCGGCTCGCGGAACAGGGGCGCGTGGTCGAGAACTTTTTCAGCCGACTGCGGCATGGATGGTTACCTCTTCTCCATCTGGCCGCGCCATACGGCGGCACAGGGACGTCGAAACGTTTCAGGTCTCCCGCGGACAAAGGGCCACAGGCGTTCAACGGCCTCCCGGCTTCCGGGAGGCCGGGTTTCATTCGGCTGCGATCGCCGCCGACGGCTCGGCTTTTTTCTTCCAGGGGGCGTCGTAGAGGTTCCAGACCGGGTTGTTGATGGCCAGATCCATGTCGCGGGCGAAGATGGCGAAGCCGTCGTAGCCGTGATACGGGCCGGAATAATCCCAGGAATGCATTTGACGGAACGGTATGCCCATCTTCTGGACGGGGTACTTTTCTTTGATGCCGGAGCCAACGAGATCAGGACGGATCCCCTCGATGAACTTCTCCAGCTCGTAACCAGTCACGTCGTCATAGATCAGCGTGCCCTTCTTCACGTAATGGCCGGTACGCTGATAGTCGTCGTTATGGCCAAATTCATAGCCAGTGCCGACGATCACCATGCCTAGATCCTCATATGCCGTGACGACGTGACGGGGGCGCAGCCCGCCGACATAGAGCATCACCGTCCTGCCTTCGAGGCGCGGCCGGTACTTGGCGATGACGGCATCGACCAACGGCCGGTATTTGGCGATGACCGCCTCGGCCTTGGCCTCGATTTCCGGCCCGAAATGCTTGGCTATCTTGCGCAGAGAGGCTTCGGTCTGGGAGGGGCCGAAGAAATTATACTCCATCCAGTCGATGCCATACTTTTCCTCCATGTGCCGGCAGATGTAGTTCATCGATCTGTAGCAATGGATGAGATTGAGCTTGGCCTTCGGCGCTCGCTCTATTTCGGCCAGCGTAGCGTCGCCCGACCAGTTGCCGACCACGCGCAGGCCCATCTCCTCGAGCAGGATGCGCGAAGCCCAGGCGTCGCCGCCGATATTGTAGTCGCCGATCACATTGACATCGTACGGGCTGGCCTCGAACTCGACGTCCTTCTTGTCGAACACCCAGTCGCGGATCGCGTCGTTGGCGATGTGGTGGCCGAGTGATTGCGAGACGCCGCGGAAGCCCTCGCAGCGCACCGGCACGATCGTCTTTTCGTGCTCCTTGGCCTTGTTGCGGGACACCGCTTCGGTGTCGTCGCCAATCAGGCCGATCGGACATTCGGATTGCACGGTCATGCCCTTGTTCAGCGGAAACAGTTCCTCGATCTCGTCGATGATCCGTTCCAGCTTCTTGTCGCCGCCGAAAACAATATCCTTCTCCTGGAAATCGGACGTGAACTGCATCGTGACGAACGTGTCGATGCCCGTTGTTCCGACGTAGTAGTTGCGGCGTTGAGACCAGGAATATTGCCCGCAGCCGACCGGGCCGTGCGAGATATGGACCATATCCTTGACTGGACCCCACACCACGCCTTTCGAGCCGGCATAGGCGCAGCCGCGAATCGTCATCACTCCGGGGATGGACTTGATGTTCGATTTGACCTCGCATTCGGAAAGGACCTCGCTTTCCTCGCCAGCCTCGTCGCCGCTCTTTGCGACGCTCAGGTGCTTTTTGCGGCGCTTCGCCGCCTTGTCAGGATATTGCGACAGCACCTCCTCGATAAGCTTCGCATGGAGGGCGCCGTCATTCTCGTATTCCAGGCTCATGGGACCCCTTTCAAGGTTCAGGGTGACGCCTCACCAACGAGGCGCCGTTCTTTGAAAGGCGCGCCAGGTCAAGGCCGCGCCTCGTTCGGCAGCGGTCGTTACTGTGCGGCCGCCTTGGCCGCTTCCTTGACCTGAAGCTCGGCAAGCATCTGCTCGTCAGTCTTCATGATGCCGAAGTCGAGCAGCATGTCCTCGAGCTCCTCCATGGTGATCGGGGTGGGGATGGTGCCCTGGCCCGAATTGGCATGGATCTTCTCGGCCAGCGCCCGGTATTCCCCGGCCTGCTTGGAGTCCGGCGCATACTGGATGACAGACATCTTCCTGAGTTCGGCGTGCTGGACGATGTTGTCGCGCGGCACGAAGTGGATGAGCTTGGAATTGAGCCTGGAAGCCAGCGCTTCGGCGAGGTCGAGCTCGCGGTCGGTTTGGCGCTCGTTGCAGATCAGGCCGCCGAGTCGAACGCCGCCCGAATGGGCGTATTTCAGGATCCCCTTGGCGATGTTGTTGGCGGCATAGAGCGCCATCATCTCGCCGGACATGACGATATAGATTTCCTGGGCCTTGTTCTCGCGGATCGGCATCGCGAAACCGCCGCACACCACATCCCCGAGCACGTCGTAGGAGACATAGTCGACATCGTCGTAGGCACCGTTCTCCTCGAGGAAGTTGATCGAGGTGATCACGCCGCGGCCGGCGCAGCCGACACCCGGCTCAGGGCCGCCCGACTCCACGCATTTGATGCCTTTGTAGCCGACCTTGAGCACGTCCGCGAGTTCCAGGTCTTCCACCGAACCTTCCTCTGCCGCGAGGTGCAGGACCGTATCCTGCGCCTTCGCGTTCAGGATCAGGCGGGTGGAGTCGGCTTTGGGGTCGCAGCCGACGATGAGGATTCTCTGCCCGAGGTCGACAAGGGCGGCGAGCGTATTTTGGGAGGTGGTGGACTTGCCGATGCCGCCCTTGCCGTAAAAGGCGATCTGACGCAAACCTGACATGTAGCTTTCCTTCCTTCGTTCCATTCATCGCGGCTGCCGCGACATGAATGCCGGTCGGGCAGCTGTCGCCGCCTCGCACCCAAGGATCTCAAGACTCGTGCCAATTTGGCTGATCCAACCGAAGAATAATTTCATGGTTGCTTTTCAGGGATTTAGCTTGAGGCCAAAGAAAGGATCGTCGGAACAAACCGTGTAGCGGACCCGACAATCGCGACACAAAGCGTCGGATAGCGATCCTCAGTCACCGCATTCGTTCGAACCGCATCGTTGTGTTGAGGTGGGCGAACAACATCTCGACCCTCTTGCGTTAATTGCGGGATGCTGCGAAGTCTTCTGTTCCGGCGAGCTGACGTGCTTGCTCACGCGTGTCCTCGTCGACACTGCGCGGAGTCTTGCGCGCCACGCTGCCATACCATCGATCCACGGCCATCCATCTGGGGCCACGGGCGGATAATTCCGCCATATCACCGACCCAAGGGGACTCGGCTCACTTATCGGCGCAGGAGTTCAGTATCGGCGTCATCGCCTTCACATGTTCATCGATCCGCTCGAGCACTTTCGCTGCTACAACGTCGCGCTCAGGCAGATGCCACCAGTGCTCGTTGACGAGTTCGACGGTCTCGACCACTGCCTTCAGGACTGCCGGCTCCGGAAGCCTTGCACGGTTCGCAAATGCTTTCCATCGTGGTGCTGCTAGCGCCTTGAACGAGCGCTCCCCTCCAAGCGAAAGCCCCATGGCGTCGGCGGGAATATATGGCACGGTCGACAGAACGTCGTAGATTGGTGCAAGCACCGGCTTGTCGCCGTTACCGGGATAAATCAAAGACCAGTTCTTCAGGTGCATGTCACCATTGCCAGTGATGACCGTCAGCGCCAGGCGGCGGACGAATTCGAGAGCCGCCGTAGGTGAGACGGCCACGCCAAGGGCCCAGGCTATGTCGTGATAAGCGGCGCCCTCATATTTGCGCGAGGGATAGACACCGAAGACCTGAGCGAAATCCTCGATGTGTATCCTCTCGCCATCGGCGCCGCGATCGAAGCGTTTGACGAGAAGGACCTTGCCCTCCGACAGTGTGCTGAATTCTTCGGGAACGCCCTCAAAATCGGACTTCTCGACCAGTTCGCATTCAGGAACCTCCATGCCGATTGCTGCAGCCAGCGCCAGATTGGCGAATTCGTTCTCGGAAACGCCCGGAACCGCCGTCGAAGGGAACTTGGCGATGTACCGGCCCTGCTCGTCGTCCCTCGGCAAGGTCAGGCCGCTGTCTTTTCCAGTGTTCTTCATGACCGACAGCTGTCATCTGCACGCCGGCAAGTGAGAACCGTGCCTTGGGCTTATCCTTTGAAGCATCCTGCGAAACCGCTATTGCGCCGTCACTGGGCAACGCCCGTACGGCTCCCGGCAGATCGGCGCCCAGCGCCGCTAAAAGATCGAAATCATTGCCTGGCCGCACATTGCCTTCGTGGTGCTTTTCCATCGCCTCGCGCAATTTCTCCTCCGGCAGGAGGTTCGCGAAGAAAGCGGGCAAGGCGCCCGCCAGAGGCTTCGGATCTTTCCGCAATCCTCCCGTCGCTGCCCGGAACGACAGGCTGAAAACCGGAAAGCCGCCCGTCGCGCGGTAGGCCTCATCGAAGTTGAAGGCATTGAAATCGCCCGGCGTCCTAACGATTGTGCCGACCTTCAGTGCGTTCAAGAGCACGTCCAGCGACGGGATCGTCTTAGGTGCGCGAAAAACTGGAGCCATGATCGTCATCGTCAGGTTGAGGAACAAAAGCGGGTCGATCGTCATCATCATTCGGACGCAATAGAGCCTGGACAGCCGGCACCATGACTTGCGGAACCATCATCATTTCCAGACCGAGTGCGCGAGCGATATTCATGAGCGTCGTCGCACGCGCCGCTGCGGCTCCCTTTTCGATGTCGCGATAGCGGGGACGGGATATACCCGCCAAATCAGCGACCTGCTCCTGCGTCATGGCAGCGGCCAGCCTCGCCTGCCTGAAAAGCCGACCGATTTCGCGCAGAATTTCCAATTCAGATGCCATCATGATACCTATACGATCTATTCCAATGCGCGATGATACGCAAAGGTATCTCATTGCTCCGGTGAGTGCGATATGAGCCGAAGGAACCGGTGCGACCTGGGAGAGCAACTCGGCGGGAATATCGATGCCCTGGCTGCGGACATAATCGACAGCGCAGCTGAGATAGACAGTAAAGCGCGTAGGCTATTGGCGGCCCGTTCAGTTCTGGCTGTCGGAAGGCGCCCGAAGCCGGTTGCGAAGTTCGCCCTTGATCTCCGCCGCCCGGAGCTGCACGAGCATATGCGCACCGTGAAGTGACCAGCGCATCTGCTGCTTCTTGACCATACGTTTCCCGACGACTGAGTTCACCGCCGACTCGGCGAGAGTGGTGGCGACGGCGAAGCCCAGCCCGGTAGCGCTTTCCATCCTTTCTGACTCATTAAGACTAGAGCGGAATGAATTGAGGCTGAATCGGCGGGGATTCCCTTAGGCTTGCAAATCTGATTCAACCTGCTGGCTGGGTCAGGAGGCCAGCATGGATGGGCAAGCCTTATTCGATGGATCTTCGCGAACGGGTTGTTGCGTCAGTTGAGCAGGGTGGCCTGTCGCGGCGGCAGGCGGCAATACGCTTTGAGGTTGGGATCAGCACCGTCATCAGATGGGTAAGCCGGTTGCGCGAGACGAGCAGTCTTGCGCCCGGCAAGATGGGTGGGCACAGACCGAAGAAGATTGCCGGAGAGCATCGGGAGTGGCTGCTGCTGCGCTACCGGGCTGCGGACTTCACGCTACGCGGTCTTGTGGCCGAACTTGGCGATCGCGGCCTGAAGGTCGATTACCGTTCGGTGTGGGAGTTCGTCCACGCCGAGAAGCTCAGCCACAAAAAAAGACGCTGATCGCGGCCGAGCAGGATCGCCCGGATGTAGCACGCCGGCGGGCACAGTGGGCAAAGTATCAGGATCGCATCGATGCTTCTCGTCTGGTGTTCATCGACGAGACCTGGACCAAAACCAACATGGCCCCGCTCAGGGGATGGGCGCCACGCGGCGAGAGGATCAAAGCCAAGGTACCGCATGGCCATTGGAAGACCATGACCTTCCTGGCAGCGCTGCGCCACGACCGTGTCGAAGCACCATGGCTGATCGACGGACCGATCAACGCCGAACGCTTCCAGCTCTATGTCGATGAGGTTCTTGTCCCAATCCTCAAGCCCGGCGACATCGTCATCATGGACAATCTCGGCTCGCACAAGGGCAAGGCCGTGCGCCGCGCCATCCGCTCGGCCGGCGCCAGACTGTTCTTGCTGCCCAAATACTCGCCCGACCTGAACCCCATCGAGAAGCTCTTCGCCAAGCTCAAGCATTGGCTGCGCAAGGCCGCAAGCCGAACAGTTGAGACCGTCTGTGACGCCATCGGCCAAATCCTCGGCACCGTCACTTCAACTGAATGCAGAAATTACTTCACTGAGGCCGGATATGCCCCAACCTAAATTCATCCCGCTCTAGGCGCCCGCCGCCACGTGCGGGCGACGCCGGCATCAACCGACGGGCAGATGCGCCGAGGGCAACAAGCGCGCCTGACGCAACGCCGCCAGATCAGCCGAGCCGGTGCAGAAGCAGGCGACGGCCAACTGGCGGATGACGATCTCGAAATGCGCGACAACCGCCTCGGTGGATACCGTAGCCGCGCGCAGCACGCCGGCCGCCTGCCCGGCGATGTCCGCGCCCAGGCGGATGGCCTTGGCCACGTCGACGCCGTCGCGGATCCCGCCCGACGCGATCAGCTTCACCCTTGGCAGCGCCCGACGTACCGCCTGCACGCTGGCCGGGGTCGGAATCCCCCAATCGGCGAACGCCATCGCCACTGCACGGTCGGCGGCATCGCGGGCGCGCTCGCCCTCCACCGCGGCCCAACTGGTGCCGCCGGCACCGGCGACATCGATCACCGCCACGCCCGCCTCGACGAGCGCACAGGCCACCGAGGCCGACAGGCCCGACCCCACTTCCTTGGCCACGATCGGCACGCCCACGCTGCGCGCGGCGCGAGCGATCTGCGCCAGGACGCCGCGCCAGTCGCGGTCGCCCTCCAGCTGTACCGCTTCCTGCAGCGGATTGAGATGGACGATGAGTCCATCGGCCTCCAGCGCATCCACCGCCCGGCGCGCCAGGTCCAGGCCGTCGGCCTCGCGCAGTTGCGCGGCGCCGATATTGGCAAGCAATGGAATGTCTGGCGCCAGGCGGCGCAGCGCGCGCGTCAGCCCTTGGGAGTTGCGGGATTGCAGGCTCACGCGCTGGGAACCGACGCACATGGCTATCCCCAAGGCTTGCGCTGCCTCGCCCAGATGCCGGTTGATGGCCTCGGCGCGTGGCATGCCGCCGGTCATGGAGCTGATCAGCAGGGGCGCGCGCATGGTCTTGCCAAGCAGCGAGGCGCTCAGGTCGATCTGCGTCAGGTCCAACTCGGGCAATGCACAGTGTTCGAAACGAATGTACTCCCAGCCGGCGGAGGCCTTGGCCCGCGCTGTTCGCCGATCCAGCACGATGTCCAGGTGGTCGTCCTTGCGCCGGCTCAGGTTGGTGTCGCTGATGCTCGCTCCATCCGCCGCATCGGGCGACGGCGTTGCGTCGGATCGGACCGACGGCAGCGCGCGCACGCCGCCGTTTCCCGCGCGTTCAGGCCGGCGCACGCTGGCCTCCGCCCGCAGCGTCGCTGCGGTAGCGGCTGGTCGAGGTCTGGTAGTACTGCGCGCGGATGGCCGCCATGGCCTCGATCAACGGTGCCCACGGCGGGGGAAAGCGTTGTTGCGCCATCACCCCGTGCAGCATGCGCATATGGCCGGCCAGCTCGTCCTTGAGGAACTCCACCACAGGCATAGCCGGATAGCGCTGCAGCAGCAGGATCGCCGCGTTGTCTCCCTCGCCGGCCGACCTATCCTTTTCGCGTCCATGCAGATCGTTCTGCAAGCGCCCTATCGCGGAGATGAGCCGCAGGACTTGGCGAAACGCCGGACGCGCGCGCAAGGTCGCCATGTCCAGCCCCCACAGCAACGACAGGCAACAGAACACGTTCGTGTAGGCGATCGAATCGATGCCGTTGTGCAGGTACTCGGCGTAGGACCAGCGTTCCGCCCCTGCCGCCTGCGCGTGTCCGGCGCGCAGCGCCGCGCAGTAGCATCGGGTATCGTCGAGTAGCTGAGCATAGTCGCGACGATCGTAGGCGAGCGCGGCCAGCGAAGCGCGCAGCACAGCGCAGCCCTCGAATCCGGGGAGCGCGCACGGCACGCCCTGCCCCAGCGCCTGCTCCACCGCGGCGAGCTGCTCCGGCGCGATCAGGCCAAGGTCGTTGCAATCGTCGAGCCAGAACAGCAGCGCCAGTTCGCGATAGAACGCCACGATCAGCGTTTCGTCCTGCGGATCGCGGCCGGTGCGGGCGCTGGTGTCGCGCAGGCTCGGGTGAATGCGCTCCAGGATGTACTGGCCGCCCCTGACTGCTTCCACGGCATGCTCGTCGACGAACCCGGTCAGGGAACGCCCCCACTCCAGCACCTGCTGCAGCGCGCGTTCGGTCTGGATCATGGCGCCGCTCCTGCTCCCTCGCCCAGGACGCGCCGCCCCCAACGAAGCGCCAGCCACAACCCGGCGAGTTCGGCCACGCGCACCACCCGGGTGGGGCAATACAGTTCCTTGCCGATCCACAGCGGCGTCTGCGGCCATGCATGCGCCGCATGGCGGGCGAGCATCCACTCCAGCGCACGCGCCACCGCCTGCGCGATGCGCCGGCGCCCTGTCGGCTGTTCGCTCCCGTCCATCACGTGCAACGCGAACAGCGCGTAGGCGGTTTCCTCGAATGTGGACGCGCGACCGGCGCCCCAGCCGCCGTCGTCGCGCTGCGCCTGCATGAGCGCCGCCAGCGCGCGCTCGTCGCGCCACTGAGGCTTGCCTTGCGCCAGCGCAGCGACCGCATGCGCGGTGGGATACAGCCAGGAAACGTGCCATTTTTCGTTGTCCCATAGACCGTCCGGGTTGCGATTGGCCTCGACGTAGGCGCTGGTGCCGGCCGCGGGCTTTCCCAACATCCGCAACGCATGCAGGGCATGGATGTTGGTCGACACCGAGGCATTGCGCTCGCCGGGGAAGGTGACGAACAGCTCGCCGATTTCGAAATGGCGCAACGCATGGACCGCCGGGTCGCGGCCTGCAAGGCGCAGGACGCACATCGCAACGGCGGTATCGTCCGCATCGGCCGCGAAGTGCAAGGCCGGGCCCAGACCGCGCACGCCCAGGCGGGCGTCGAGCTGCGCGACGATCACTTGCACCGCCTCGGCGAGCGCGGGATGCGCGAACAGACCGGCCAGATGCAGGGTGTACAGCGACCAGCATGGCTCGAATACATTGATCGGCCAGACGTTGGGAAAGACACCTTCGATGCCGCTGCGCGTCGCCCGCGATGCCGCCTGCAGATACGCGTCGGCGCGCCCGACCTGCGGCGTGCTCCCCTGTGTCACGGCGTGCGCACGCCACGCGGCGGTGGCCGCCGGACTGATGCCGATGCTGCCGTCGTCATCCGGGCATGCGGTGGTCGGCGACGTTCCCCAGGCTTCCCAGGAGTGCAGCAACGGATGGCCGCTCGGCAACGTCGCCACCGCCCCCAGCTTGACCAGGCACGCTTGCCGCAACGGCAACAGCGCCGGGTGGCGCGGAAACGCCACGTCGCCCAGCAAGGATGCGGCCTCGCCGCACAACTGCGGCAGGATCAGCTCCGCGCCGATCGGCGCGTCTTCCGGCACCGCATGCGCGTAGGGATCGGGCTGGCGCTCGAGGAACCGGGTTGCAGCCTGGACTGCGTGGGCGGTGCCGGGAAGAAGATCGGCACGCCGCAATGCCAGCAACGCCGCCCACGTGGACGCATGGCGGAACAGCGGGAAGTCCGCGCTTCCCCACCCGCCATCGGCCTGTTGCTGCGCGATGAGCCACTCGTATGCGTCCTGCCGACCGGTGACGTTGCCGTGGAACTGCAGAGCTCGCGCCGTGTCGTAGACGGACGGACCGACGCTGCCGCCGTCGCTCATCTCGCTCAGCAGGTGGCGCAATTCGGAAAGGATCTGTTCGGACAGCGCGTTCACGCGGGATGTTCCTTCTGCAGACGGTTGACGAGAACCAGGATCGGCAGACGCCGCGCACATCGCCGCGGACTTGGGCACAGTGCAGCATGCACCGCTGGCGCCGGCCGATCGCACCGGCACAGGGGCGAGTCCATGCGGACGGGCGCTCATGCGTATGGCGCGGACAGATACACGTTGGCCCGCTGCAGCATCTGCGCCAACCGTTCCGCACGCGGCCCCAGGGGGGCGATGGCCTCCCCGGCGTCGCGCAACAAATCCAGCGCGAACTGGCGCGCTGCCTGCAGCCCCATGATCGACGCGCAGGTCGGCTTCTGCGCCGCCGCGTCCTTGCCGGGGGTCTTACCCAGCGTCGCGGTATCCGCTGTCGCGTCGAGAATGTCGTCGATCACCTGCAACGCCAGGCCGAAACAGGCGGTATAGCGATCGAGCGCACAGTACAGCGCAGCGTGCGCGGCATCGTCCGCGATGGCGCATAGCGCGCCCATGCGAACGGACGCGCGCACTAGCGCTCCGCTCTTCTTCCGGTGCATCGCCACGATCCTGTCCAGCTCGGCGTGCTTTCCGACCAGCGACAGATCCATGGCCTGCCCGCCTGCGGCACCCTCGGCGGAAACCGCCTGCGCCATTTCGCGCACGAGCGCGATTCGGTTGTCGCCCGGCGCATCCAGGCTCGCCAGGGTCAGGAAGGCGTGCGCCTGCAGCGCATCGCCGACCAGGATCGCAGTGGCTTCGCCGAACTTTACGTGCACGGTCGGAAGGCCGCGGCGAAGCACGTCGTCGTCCATCGCGGGCAGGTCGTCGTGGGCCAGGGTACAGGCGTGCATCATCTCGATGGCGGCGCCGACGTCGTCGAGCATGTGCGCCGGCGTGTCGGCCAGTGCGCCGGCCGCCAGACAGAGCAAGGCGCGGGTGCGCTTCCCGCCATGCAAGGTGGCGTAGCGCATCGCCGCCATCAGCTCGGTCTCACCGTCGTCTTCGGCGCAGAGAAGACGCGCCAGCGCCTGTTCGACCCGCTTTGCGCCGTCCTGCATCCAGATCTCCGGCAGCAGCCTGCCGGATGCGGCGCGCGCCTGCGCGCCCAATCCGCCGAGCGCGGGAACGCCAGTTCGGTCGTCGTGTAGCGTGGAACCGGTCTGCATGTTGTTTATGTCCTTGTACCTGACATGGCCACGGCGAGCGCCGAGCCGCCGCGGTGTTGCCGGCGTCGCACCGAGCGCGCGCGCCGAGTGCAGCAATGCCGCGCGTCGCCGGCGCCGCTGCCTCGCCACACGGGGCATACGATGCCAGCTCATGAGAATCCGATTCGGATTTTCATGGACGGATGTGCGGTCGGGTAATAGCGCCGGCCTTTTTCGACGCCGCTCAGCAACCGCGGCCGCACCCCGGCCTGGTGCATGGTCAGCGCCAAGGCGATGCAGAACTGCACCATTTCCAGCCATACCAGGTGGTAGCCGATGCAGACGTGTGGGCCGGTACCGAACTGCAGCATGTCCACCGGCCGGATCGGCTCCGCGCGTTGCAGCCACCGCGCCAGACGGAACTGATCAGGCGCCTCGTGCAGCAGCGCCGAGGTCGAGAAATGCAGCAGCGGGATGCACAGATGGGTGCCCGCGGGAATGCGCCGTTGGCCGAGTTGCAATTCCTGCAGCGCGCGACGCGGCAGGAGCGTGGTCGCCGGATGCAGACGCAGTGTCTCGCGGAACAGCGCCTCGGCGACCGGACACTGCGCCAGATCCGCGTGCCGGGTCGGCACCGCGCCCACGCGTTGAGCCTCCTCGACGAGGGCGTCCCACAGCACAGGCTGCCGCGCCAGCTCGATCACCATCCAGGCCATCGTCGAGGCAGTGGTGTCGTGACCGGCAAGCAGCAGCAAGCGGATATTGGCGACCAGGACGTCATCGGAGAGCCTATCGTCGCTGCGGTCGAAGACGCTCACCATGTCGTTGATCAACCCGGTGCGCGCAGCATGCGCGCGCGCGTCGCGAACGAACTGGCGCAACTGCGCGTCGATCCAGTCGCGGGCGGCGCGGCCGCGCCGCAAGGGCAGTCCGGGCAGGTCGACCGGGGGCGCGACGATCAGCTGCAGCAGTTGCCGGTACTTGCGATGCCATCCCGGCAGGTCCTGCGCGGGGGTTCCCATGAGGCTGAAGATGAGCTTGAGCATCAGGTCGCCGGTTTCGCGCAGGATGGTTGCCTCGCCGCGGTCGCGCCACGCCTGCACCCGCGCCCGGATGACGGGCGCGAACAGGTCGCCGATGCCGGCCTGGGTCAGCCCCTTGGGCAGGAACGCCGCCTTGATCGCATCGCGCGCCTGCCGGTGCGCGCCGCCGTCCTGGGCAACCAACGTTCCGCCAAGCAATTCGGGCGCGATCTCTTCGATCAGCGCCGAGGACACGTCCTTGTGCCGGAGCAGTGCGAACGCTTCCGGATCCACGCAGGTCATCAGGTGTCCGGCAGGGCCGAAATCCAGCCAGAAGTGGCTGCCCAGCGTCCGTTCTGCGCGCTGCAGCAGGCGCGGCAGGTCGCAGACAATGGCGGGAAGATGCCCGACCAGGGGGAAAGCGCCAGGCATGACCGGGATGTCGCATCGCAGCCGGTGCCGACGGTTGAGTGGGTTGAGCAGCATGTCCATCAGCAGCGCGCCGCCGCCGCCGATTCGGTGTCGCCGGCAGGGCGCGCGGCGCAGCTGTTGCCACCGTCGGCGTATGTCGGCACATGCGCCAGCATGCCGCCATCGATGCACACGACCTGGCCTGTGATAAACGCAGCATCGTCGGAGAGCAGGAACGCCACGAGCGCGGCCACGTCCTCGGGGCGGCCGACGCGCTGCAGGAGCTGGTGCCGGCGCAGATGCCGTTGCATGCACTCGTCCAGCTTGGCGAGGAGACGCTCGGTCATGACGAGACCCGGCGCAACGGCGTTGCAGCGGATCTGCGCATGACCGTATTGGGTGGCGAGCGAAGCCGAGAGCATATTCATCGCCGCCTTCGACGCGGCGTAGGACGTCTGCGCCGTGTCACCGCTGAGCCCCTGGCACGACGACATGTTGACGATCGCGCCACCGCCGCGGGCGATCATCCGTGGGATGGCCTGCCGGCAGCAGAGCAGCGTGCCGCGCAGATTGGTCGCCATGGTCTGATCCCAGACCGCCAGGTCCAGGTCGAGGATCGCGCGGTCGCGTGAGGTCAGATGCATGGCGCTCGCATTGTTCACTAGGAGGTCGACCCCACCGAAGTGCCGCTCCGCCGTCTCGAACAGCGCTGCCACCGCCTGCGCATCGGCGATATCCATGGCTAGGGGCAGCGCGTGGCCTGCTTCGGCCCCGATCTGCGCGGTGCAGGCGATGGCCGCCGAGCCATCAATGTCGGCCACCACCACTCTGCCGCCCCCGCGCGCGATGGCGAGAGCGCATGCCTTGCCGATGCCGGCGCCGGCGCCGGTCACCACGGCCACCTTGCCTTCAAACCGTCCCATCGTGTCTCCTGGATTGCATTGGTCTTTCGCAGCATGCCGCTGGGCCTGCGCCGGAGAAGGCGCAGGGTCGGCGCTGGCGCGCTGGTCATGGCCAGCGTCGCTTTCGATGACCCGAATGGCGGCGACCGGGCACTGGTTGGCCGCAAGCCGCACGGCGGCGTGCAGCGCCTGCGGGACCGTCGCCACGCACACTTCGGCCACGCCGTCCGGTTCGCGCTGGCGAAAGGTGCCCGGCAGCGTCAGCACGCACTGCCCGGTAGTTCCGCACAGATCCTGATCGACCAGGACGCGCATCTCAGCCCTCCTGCCCATGCAGCCGCACCGGCAGCGCGCGGAAGGTCCTAAGGAACGCGGAGGGCTCCCGGGTCGGCTGCTCGGCCAATGCCAGCGTGGGGAAGCGCGCCTGGATCCGCGGCAGGCTCTCGGCTAACTGCACCCGGGCCAGTTGCGCACCAAGGCAGAAGTGGATGCCGTGGCCGAAGGTCAGCATGATCTTCCCGTCGATCGACATGCCAGGACTGGTGCCGTAGAACCGCACGGGATCGAAGCGGTCGGGATCGGCGAAGGCGTCCGGGTCGCGATTGCCGGCCGCGATCAGCACGCGCACGTCCGCGTTCTTCGGGATCACCACGCCGCCCAGTTCGATGTCGCGCTGGGCGATACGCGGAATGGAGCTGAACATGGCGGGCGCGTCGTAGCGCAGGGCTTCTTCGACGAATGCCTTCACCCCCACGGCATCTCCCCTCAGCCAGTGCCGCTGTTCGGGATGCGCCAGCATCGCCAGGACCGCATGGCCGATGGCCGCGGCAGTGGTGGCGAAGCCGCCCAGCAGCATGCCCCACAGCATGCTGATCAATTCCGCATCCGACAGCATCTCGGCATCGTCGTCGTGTGCGCCGACCAGCATTGACACGATGTCGTGGCGGGAATCGGTGCGCTTGCGCTGTATGAGGTCGCCGAAGTAGGCCTGCACCCTGGCGCTGGCCGCGTCCCCCGAAGCGAGTTGGGGATCGCTGGCGTGCGGGCTCAGGCCTTCCAGAATGGCGCTGATGCCGGCGACGAGCCCGAGAATGTCGTCCCGGGGCATGCCGAACAGTTCGCCGAAAACCAGCATGGGCAAGGCCAGCGCGAATTCCCGATGCAGGTCCACTGCCTCCCCGCGCTCCAGTGCGGGCGCCATGCCGTCCAGGCGCGCTGCGACAATGCGAGCGATGGTCGGCCTCAGGTTGTCGATCTGGCCGATGGTGAAATCGCGCGAGATCAGCCGGCGCAGACGCGTATGCGTCGGAGGTTCCTTCATCGCTAAAGTGGACGCCAGCAAACTTAGCGACAGGCTGGTCGCCGCACGCGGGAAATAGCGCGCCAGTTCGCCTGGCGCCGGCCCCCGAAAAGCATCGCCCGTGGCCTTGAGCGCCCAGTAGATGTCGGCGTGGCGGCTCAACAGAAAGAGGCCCGACGCCGCGCGATGCACCGGATCGTGCTCGCGCAACCACCGCATGAACGGATACGGGTCGTGGATGCACGCTGGCGACGCCAGTTCGGCGAAGGCGTCCCGGCATGCTGCCGTGGTTTCTTGCAAGTCCATATTGGTTACCTGTTGGCTGGCTGATCTGACCGGCGCGCGCCAGGCGCGACGGCAAATTGCGGAGAAGATCGCGATTCCCGGCGGCGTCCGCCCATCACCAGAGCACCGGGAACTCCTCGAACCCGCCAGTGATGATCTCCTTGCGCAACTTCAGTTCTTCGGGCGCCACGGCCAGGCGCAGCGCGGGAAAGCGCTGGAAGATCGAACCGAACACCACCTTGAGTTCCAGCCTGGCCAGCGCCGCGCCGATGCAGTAGTGCGGCCCATGGGAGAACGCCAGGTGCGGGTTTTCGTCGCGTCCGATGTCGAAGTTTTCCGGGTCGTCGAAATGGCGCGCATCGAACGACGTCGCCGGCAGGCCGACAAGCACCTTGCTCTCCGCAGGAATTTCCACGCCCGCGATAGTCACGTCGGTACTCGGATAGCGCATGATGCCGTCCCAGCCCGCGCCCGGCGGGTACATGCGCAGGATTTCCTCCACCGCCTTGTCCACCAGGGATGGATCGCCGACCAGGCGTTCGCGCTGTTGCGGATGGCGGAACATGGCCAGCAGGCCGAATTCGATCTGCGCGACGGTGCTCTCGTGCCCCGCCACCAGCATGCCCGCCGCCAAGCCGATCGCCTCTTCCTCGGTCGCCTTGCCCTGGTCGACCGCCGCGAGCAGATCCGTCAGCAGGTTGTCGCCAGGATCCTGGCGCTTGTCCCGCATCTTGCCGCGAATGTAGGCGCGCAGTTCTTCCCAGGCCAAGCGCGACGCGCTGCGCGGGCCGCTTTCATGCTGGTGCGTCATCACCTCGTCGGACAGCCCGGCGAAAAAGGCGTGATCCTCGTAGAGCACGCCCATCAGCGCGCTGATGACCATGGCCGGAAGTGGAAAGGAGAGGTGGCGCCGCAGGTCGGCGGGCTGGGGCTGGGCCGCCAGTGTCTCGAACAACTGCGCGGCGATCGCCTCGACCTGCTGCTCGAGCAGCTTCACCCTGCGGTTGCTGAAGGCCGGCGCCACGATCGTGCGTAACCGGGCATGCTCGCCCCCCTCGTGCGAGACCAACCACCCCGGTGATCCGAGAATCACCGAATCCGGGGTGAATGCCGCCGGCGGCATTCCCGAGGGCCGGAACGCCGCGTCGGACAGCACCGCCTTGGCTTCATCGTAGCCTGTCACCCACCAGCCTTCGTGCCCGGACGGGAAGCGCACGCGGTGGATCGGACCGTTGGCGCGTTGCGCCAACATCTCGGGCGAGGGCTCGATGTGATCGACGCGCCACATCGGCAGCGTCGGCAAGGGTTGTTCGGACATGGTGGCACTTGATCTCTAAGCGATGGAAGGGCGGAAGGTGACCGGCAGGCGCTGCGGGCAGCGAATGGCTTAGGAAGGCATGTAGACGACGTCCTCCGCAGCGTAGCCGATTCGATTATCAAGGTCGGCCAACGTGTAACTGCCTAGGCATACCGCGCGGCGAGATGCAGAACGTTATCCTGCGCCTTCGAGTTCAGGATAAGGCGAGTGTGGCGGGCCTTTGAGTCGCAGCCGGCCATCAAGATTTCCTGCGCAAGGGTCGACAAGGGCGGCGAGCCTGTTTGGTAGGGGGCGGTTTCGCCGAGGCCCCCTTCCCATAGAATGCTATCTGATGCGGATTTGACATTTTGCTTTTCTTTCTTCGTTCCATTCGTGTCATCCACGAAATGAAAGTCGGTCGGCGGCTCCCGGCCAGCAACGAAGGTGCTTCAAATCTCGTGCCAATTTGGCCGCAGCAGAAAAAAATTGTGGCAGCTTCTCAGCGGCCTAGCCTGAGGCCAGAGAAGAGCTAGGCGAAATAGGCCGGTGTCGCGGGCCAACAAAGGCGACGGAACAGTGTCGGACAGAACGCCTCGGGCGACCTTTAGGTCGGGCTTGCGACATTCTGGTCCAGTTTCGAACATAAGAGGGCGGCAAACAGACACGATTGGGAATTCGATCCTCACGGCGCCAGGGCGCTTGCCCAAGAGCGCGCGCTCATGTTGCTGCGACAGGCGCGTGTTCGCGATAGCCGGGCCTGCGCACCCATGAACGCTAGCGGCACACGCTACGCAATGACTGGAGTGCCCGCCAGCCTCAGGTAGTGCATCGGCTCCGCTTCCGGTTCTTCTTTGCCCAGCCGGGGCTGAAGCGCCGAATATCCGCACCCTACAGCATCGTTGTTGCCTGTGTGACGAGGCGGTATAGCGCGCGCCCGATCTTCTAAGACACGGCCTCCGAGAAGAAGGGGGCGGTCCAACAGCACCTCTATTTGAAATGGCACGCCGCTTGCTGCTCCTGGTTAGAGCACCATCAAATCACGATGAAAGCGACTTGCACCATGCCCGACGCGCGAAGCTCTAGACAGTGGCCTGAGGAGACGATGCCCGTTCCCGCTGAACATCGGGACATCGTCTCCTCCGGAAGGCCGTTCTCGGTGGCCGCTTTGCGCATGGCTGGTCCGATGCCGGCACGCCAACACGGGCCGCTCGCGCAAATGCCGTTTACCGGTTCTGTTCAGCATGTGAGTGCCCAAGAGCCCCGTCAAAGGGTCACCCAAGCCAAGGCCGGCGGGTCACTGCCACATATCGACAACACGCTGAACCAGTCCAGTGACCCCAGTCTGCGTGAAGTGACATTTCAGGCCCCCACATGCTTGCGATATTGGCTACTTCCGGCCGCTATCCCTTTTCCAAACGCACGATCGCGAGTGACCGATCCCGCTTCCGGCGCCATAGCCGGGGGAACCAAGCGGCTCGACGGTGTCCAGCTCGCTCAGATCGATTGCGTTCGGGTGGCCAAGACCAGCCGCCAAGACCTTCCTATACGTCGGGAGGGAAAAAGGAGGTTGCGAGCCGCGAGGTCCTCATTCCGTGCCGGGCATACGAGCCTTTGCTCGGTATTGCGCCAGCCTCTGCCAGAATTCAGCGCCAGTTTTCTTCTTTAGGAGCAACTTGATGACAGTTCAAAAGAAAGTTCCCTTCGTCACCTTTCTCACGCGTGTTCACGATAAGTCAGTCCAGGGGACAAATCCATATCGCTGGCAAGAAAAGACATCTGACGACTACTTTGCCGGCAAGCGGGTCATCCTGTTCTCGCTGCCTGGCGCCTTCACGCCGACCTGCTCGACCTACCAATTGCCCCAGTTCGAAGAGCTCTATGATGAGTTTGAGAAGGAGGGAATTGACGCGATTTACTGCCTCTCAGTCAACGACGCCTTTGTCATGAATGCGTGGGGGAAGTCCTTGGGTCTGAAGCAGGTCGAGCTCATCCCCGATGGCTCAGGCGAGTTCACACGCAAAATGGGCATGCTGGTCGCCAAGGACAATCTCGGCTTCGGGATGCGCTCCTGGCGCTACGCCGCCCTGATCAACAATGGCGTGGTGGAGCATTGGTTCGAGGAGGAAGGTTTCTCCGACAACTGCGAGGCCGACCCCTATGGCGTCTCGTCCCCGCAAAACGTTCTCGAAACGCTGAAAGCCGCCGCATGACCTAGAATACGTCTCAGTGGTGCCATTGCCGGCCCCAAGAGGCTCCTCGACAGGATTTTCGCGCTCACCATGCAATCCTCAGCAAGCCTGCTTCAGCGCCAGAAGCAATCCATGGTCGCATCGCCTCAACTCATTGAGTCGATTCGCCTGCTGCAACTGGCGCATACTGAACTGCATCAGTTCGTGGAGCGGGAAATCGAGAAGAACCCGCTTTTGGAATCTGCATCAAGCGATGGCGGGCCTTTTGACGACGTCTCGATTTCGGGAGCGGATCAGCCTGTCGGCCCTGGCGCAAACGCCGTTGAAGGACCGACCGGGGCAGGGTCGGCTGAACGGCTCGGGCAATGGAAATCACTCGGCAACACGACCAACAACCCGCCGGGCAATGGCCCTTCCCTCGACGAGTTTGCCACCCTCGCCGAAACATTGCACGACCATGTCGCTCGTCAGATCGCCCTCACTGCGTTCACACCACAGGAGCGGCTGATCGCTGGCCAGCTTGCCGCCGATCTGGAAGACACTGGCTATCTTCGGGCAAACCTTTTGGAGCTGGCCGAGAGCCTGAATGTCCATGAGGCTGTTGTGGAACGGGTTCTCGGAACCTTGCAGCAATTTGATCCACCGGGAGTTTTTGCGCGAAGTCTCAGAGAATGCCTCGAGATTCAGTTGCGCCAGCGAAATCGGCTCGACCCGGCAATGGCAGCTTTGGTTGCCAATCTTGAAATGCTTGCGCGACGCGATTTTGAGGCACTGAAGCAGCATTGCGGCGTCGATGAAGAAGACCTTCTCGACATGATGCATGAGATTCGGGCGCTCGATCCCAAGCCTGGGAACCGATTCCAATCCGGTGCGTCTGAATCAATCATACCCGACGTCTGGGTCACGCCCTCGCCGCAAGGCGGGTGGCAGATCGAACTTGATCCCGCCACACTGCCAAAGCTGCTGATCAACCAAAGCTACTATGCCGAAGTGTCGCGTCAAACTCCCCAAAATTCGAAAGATAAAGCATTTCTCGACGAATGCTTGCAAAACGCGACCTGGCTGATCCGCAGCCTCGATCAGCGCGCCAAGACCATTGTTAAGGTTGCGGCTGAAATCGTGCGTCAGCAGGATGCCTTTTTGGAACATGGCGTCGCCCACCTGCGGCCTCTCAATCTCAGAACCGTCGCTGACGCGATCGGCGTGCACGAGTCGACGGTAAGCCGGGTGACCTCGAACAAGTACATGCTTACCCCGCGCGGAGTCTTTGAACTGAAGTATTTTTTCACCGTCGCGATCGCGTCCTGCCAAGGCGGCGATGCGCACTCCGCCGAAGCTGTCCGGCATCGGATCAAAGCGATCATTGCCGCAGAATCTCCCGGCGACGTGCTTTCCGATGAGGACATCGCTGTCCGGCTGAAGGAAACCGGCATCGATGTTGCGCGCCGCACCGTCACAAAATATCGCGAAGCAATGAACATCCCCTCCTCCGTGCAACGCCGCCGGGAAATGCGCTTGTGTTTTTAGATTTGGGTCAAGGCAGCCAACATCACGTTGCATTGCATCAAAGTGGAGACTTCGTTCATGACCCAATCCGCAGCAGGCGTCATGGACGCTGTTCTGCACGACCCAGAAAAGCCCGTCCCACCGTCTGGTCCCGCATGGGGTGCGGTCATTTCGCTTTCCTTGGGCACCTTCGGGCTGGTCACGGCAGAGTTTCTGCCTGTCAGCCTGCTCACGCCCCTCGCGCATGATCTCGGTATCAGCGAGGGAGCGGCTGGACAGGCGATGACGGCAACAGCTATCGTCGGGGCGATCTCGGCGCCGACGGTGGCCATCATCACAAAGCGCCTGGACCGCAGGACCGTCATGTGGACCATGACGCTGCTGCTGATCCTGTCGGACGTTCTGGCGGCCGGCGCGTGGTCGCTGGCGGCTCTCCTGACTGCACGCGTCGTGCTCGGCATAGCGCTCGGAGGCTTCTGGTCGATGTCGGCAGCACTGGCGATGCGGCTCGTTCCAAGCCACTTCCTGCCGCGCGCCATGTCGATCATCCTCACCGGCGTTTCCGTAGCTACCGTCTGCGCAGCTCCAATCGGCGCTTATGTCGGCGATATCTGGGGATGGCGAAGCGCCTTCGTGCTCGCCGCAGCCGGCGGCGCCGCTACACTGCTCGTGCAACTCATAACTATTCCGAGACTGCCTCCGATTGGAGTGGCTAGCTTCCGCAGCCTGCTGGATGTGGCCAAGATTCCGATGGTCAAAATTGCGCTTTTGGTCATCCTGCTGGTCGCTTCCGGCCACTTCGCCGGAATCACCTATATCCGCGCCTTCCTCGAGAAGATTCCCGCGCTGGATGTCGAAACGATCTCGCTTGTGTTGCTTGCTTTTGGCATCGGCGGATTCTTCGGCAATTTGGCCGGCGGGCTTCTGGCCGAGTACAGTCTCAAGGCAGTCGCTGCCCTTGCACCGCTGCTCATAGCGATAGCCGCTGTTTCGCTGCTGACGGCGGGAGCATCGGCCTCGGCCTCGGCGATTGCGGTTGCCGCGTGGGGCTTTGCTTTCGGCGCGGTGCCGGTGGGATTGCAGACGTGGATGGTGCGGCGCGCCGCTCCCGAGCAGGCCGAAAGCGCCGGTGTGCTGATGGTCGTAGCGTTCCAAGTGGCAATCGCAGCCGGCGCGATTTTCGGCGGACTATTGGTGGACAATGCCGGGATTACCAGTGCCATTGCCTACAGTGCTGTTGCCACGTTCCTCGCCGCCCTGACAGTGTTCCTGCTCGGCCCGAAGCGGGAAACCTAGACCGCCTGACAGAAGAGGCCTCAGCAGCGCAGCGGGACGAGAGATGCAATCGCATGCACGGCGCGGCGCGATCCTCCGCATGATTACGCATGGACCAGCGCAAGCGCCTCGCCGGCTTCACCTCCGGGCCACGCGACCGACACCGGTTGTCGACAAAGCACCTCGGTGCGCGGCATCTGCCGCACCGTTAAAGCCAACGTACAGCGACCTTAGAGGCTCGCGCATACGCATCTGAGACACTCAAGGGTAGAGATGTCCCAAAATGCAAGACGATAAGAAAGCCTCTCGGTTTGGCGTTGATCGTTGACACAAGTGCCATATCAGCGGTCTGCGTCACTGAGCTCCACGTCAGGAACATACTGTCGGATGCCAGACTATCCGAATCGACGGACGATGCAGTGTTCATCGAACTGCGCAGCAGACTGATTGAATCTACGGCGTGATATACGGTAAGCGCCACGCCGCTCCCCTCGTGCGGGGCATGAGGTGAATGTGCGAAGAATCCTCCCGATCGCGAGAGACGGAGGGCCTACGTGGGAGCAGACGGCAAAA
>NZ_JAMYUP010000044.1:0-46967 GCF_040323155.1 Mesorhizobium sp. M0060 | reverse complement strand
CGTGATCTGGCATCTGTTGATGAAGGGCGAGAGTTACGCGTGGGCTCGACCCTCCCTGCATGCCAAGAAGCTGCGCGATGTGGAACTCAAGGCCGGGAGCAAGGCCGTGCGCGGCCAAAAGGGGGCCGCGCACGCCTACAACATCAAGAGCCACCGGGAAGAAGAGCGCCGGTGGGTGGAGCAGGCCGAGAGCGCCTATGCACGCTTCGTCGCCGGTTGGAACCCGCGAGGCCCGAGAAAGGCGCGCACGGATGCCGCAAACGAGGTGCGACGATAGAAGCTGCGCGGCAGGGCTCTCACCTCGGACCCTGCTCTTCGCCACGCGGTCGTCCGTGCGCGACAGGAGAATAGCGCAGATTTATCAAAAAGGCTCTTGTCGATCACATCAGTGGTCCAGGGATGGTTGATCTTTGTGAGCCTGTGCTCGATGCCATGTTCGTCGCAGACGCCGTCGAAGATGTGCTCGAAGGCGTGCCGATCGCAGCTCCGGTTGGTGAACTGGATGCCGTTGTCGGTCAGAATGGTATGGATGGCATAGGGCACGGCCGCGATCAGATCCCGAAGGAACTGGGCCATCGCCATTTTGCCCGCCGTCTCGTGCAATTGCACATAAGCGAACTTGGACGTTCGATCGATGGCAACGAAGAGACGCAGCTTGCCCTCGGCGGTCTGCACCTCGGCGATGTCGATGTGGAAATAGCCGATCGGATAGGCTTTGAACTTGTTCTTGGCCGGCTTGTCAGCATCCAGCTGCGGCAGCCTCGAAATGCCATGACGCTGAAGGCAACGATGCAATGACGAGCGCGTCAGATGCGGGATCGTCGGCTGAAGCGCATGCAGACAATCATCCAGCGCCAGCAGCGTGTGCTTGCGAAAGGCGACGATGGCCGCTTCCTCTTCGAGGGACAGCACTGTCGACCTCGGCTCCTTCGGGCCGGTCGGAAGATCGGCGGTCGACGGCCGCTTCCGCCACTTCGCAACCGTCTTCTGATCGATGCCATAGCGCTTGGCCAGTGCCCTCAGGCTCTCTTGACTATGCTGTATTGCTCGACGGACCGCCTCTGTCGTCGTGGCGCGGCCGTGTAGAATCTGTCCCATAGCGCGTCCTTTGATTCGGACGACAATGGTGCGCCATCAAAGCCTGAGATCAAACACCTAGGCACTGCCGTCTATCCAGCTTTGGCGCACTAAGCCTGCCCTCACTCTCCCGGCCGGCAAAGCTCGTCCCTGCCGAGCGTGGCAAGACGCGCCAGGGCGATCGCCTCATTGTCCTTGAAGAACGCGAAACGCAAAAACCGCGCTCCATCGGAACGCGGCTTTGCCAGATACGCATGGCGCTTCGCCAACTAAACACTTGCGAAACTTAAGGGCTCCGGTACGCGAGACCTGATCCGGAGCGCCGGGCGGGTGTCCGCCTCGCCATCCGTTTTAAACGCACATCGTTACTGCAGGGTTAGCAAGAGCTTAAGCAAACCTAAATTTGTCGACTTTCCGCTTTGGGCAGATCGAAAACTACGAAATTGGAGCTTACGCCGGGTCACCACGGAGGAAATTGATGATGCCGGAAAAATCCGCACCAGCATTGCCTTGTGCGTTAAACAGCGCATAGAGCTGGGCTGCCTCGGCGCCGAGCGGCGTTACCGCACCGGCGCTCTGCGCGGCCTCCTGCGACAGTTTCAGGTCCTTCAGCATCAGCGCTGCGGCAAACCCCGGCTTGTAGCCGTTGTTGGCGGGCGATGTCGGCACCGGGCCGGGCACCGGGCAGTAGGTGGTCAGCGACCAGCACTGGCCGGACGAGGTCGAGGCGACGTCGAACAGCGCCTGGTGCGACAGGCCGAGCTTTTCCGCCAGCACGAAGGCCTCGGCAACGCCGATCATCGAAATGCCCAAAATCATGTTGTTGCAGATCTTCGCCGCCTGTCCGGCGCCGTCGTCGCCGCAATGAACGATGCGGCCGGCCATCGGCTTGAGGATTGGTTCGGCCTTGGCGAAGGCTTCCTTCGAACCGCCGGCCATGAAGGTCAGCGTGCCGGCCGCCGCACCGCCGGTGCCGCCGGAGACCGGCGCGTCGATCGTCAGCAACCCGTGCTTGGCGGCGATGGCATGGGCTTTTCGGGCCGACTCGACATCGATGGTCGAGGAATCGATGAACAGCGCGCCTTTTTTCGCCTTGGGCGCGATGTCTGCGTAAACCGACAGAACATGCTTGCCGGCCGGCAACATGGTGATGACCGCATCGGCATCCCTCACCGCCGCAACGGCATTGGCCATGATGACGACGCCGTGCTCCCTGGCGATGACGAGGTTCTCCGGCACCAGGTCGAAGCCGTGCACGGCATATCCGGCCTTGACCAGGTTGGCGGCCATCGGATTTCCCATATTGCCGAGGCCGATGAAGGCGATGGTGGTCATCGTTTTCTCCCGGTGTTTGCTGGCCTCAGCGGCCGATCAGGGCGCGAGCGATGATGACGCGCATGATCTCGTTGGTGCCTTCGAGGATCTGGTGGACGCGCAGGTCCCGCACCAGCTTCTCGATGCCGTAATCGTGCAGGTAACCATAGCCGCCATGCAGCTGCAGGGCATCGTTGGCGACGTTGAAGCCGGTGTCGGTGACGAAGCGCTTGGCCATCGCCGACCATTTTCCGGCATCCGGCGCCTTGCGGTCCAGCTTTGAGGCGGCGGTGTAGAGGAATATGCGTGCTGCCTGCAGTTCGGTCTCCATGTCGGCGAGCTTGAACTGCAGCGCCTGGAACTGATTGATCTTCGACCCGAAAGCCTTGCGCTCGGCCGTGTAGGCGAGCGCCTTGTCGAGCGCCGATTGCGCGCCGCCGAGCGAACAGGCGGCGATGTTCAACCGGCCGCCGTCGAGCCCGGCCATGGCGATGCCGAAGCCGGCGCCTTCGGCCGACAAAAGGTTTCCGGCCGGCACCTTGCAATCCTCGAAGACGACCTGGCGGGTCGACTGCATGTGCCAGCCCATCTTGTGCTCGTTGGCGCCGAAAGAAAGGCCGGGCGCATCGTTCGGCACGACGAAGGTGGAAATTCCCTTCGGCCCGTCGGCGCCGGTGCGCGCCATGACGACATAAAGGTCGCTGTCGCCGGCACCGGAGATGAACTGCTTGGCGCCGTTCAGCACATAATCGCCGCCGGTCCTTGTCGCGCGCGTCTTCAGCGCCGCCGCATCCGAGCCCGAGCCCGGCTCGGTCAGGCAGTAGCTTGCCAGCCATTCCATTGAGGTCAGTTTGGGCAGGAAGCGCCGGCGCTGTTCGTCGCTGCCGAAGCGGTCGATCATCGATGCCACCATGTTGTGGATCGAGATGAAGGCGGAAAACGCCGGATCGGCACGCGAAAGCGCCTCGAAGATCAGCACGGCGTCGAGCCGGCCGAGCCCCGAGCCGCCGACATCGTCGCGGACATAGATGCCGCCAAGACCGAGCGGACCTGTCTCGCGGATCACGTCGGCCGGGAAATGCTTGTTGCGGTCCCAGTCGAGTGCGTTCGGCGCGACACGGTCGGCGGCGAAGGCCTCGGCCATCTCCTGTATGGCGCGCTGGTCCTCGTTGAGTTCGAACTGGCTGGTGCTCGCATCGACAGCGGCGTCCATGGCGTGCTCCCTGACGTTTCCGGCCTGCTGGCCTGTCGTTTTTGGCTTTGCGCGCCGTCCAATCTAGACCAATGATGCCGCCGCGCAACCCGACCGTCTGCGCAGCCGCTGTGCGCGAATGCGCTTTGGAGAAAAGTGTGACGACAAATTTCGACGAACTGCTTGGGCGCTTCCATGCCTATCTCGAAACGGTCGATGATGGGCTGGTGCGCGACGCCGTGGCCCGGATCGGCTGGGACATGCCGGGCCGGCCGCTCGAACCGCATGCACTGCCTTGTCTCGTCCAGCTCGACCGTATCGTCGAACTCGCTCCCGCTGTCGCCAAGCCGCTGGCGCGGCTGGTTGCGGAGCGGCGAGGCGATCTGCGCTGGGGCCAGACCTATAGCGAGGCGGATTTCGGCGCGACATTCATGGAGAATTATGGCTGGCTGGAGGTGTTCGGCACGCGTGGCCATTTCGTCAACGATGAGGTCGCGGCCGGCTTGCTGATCCTCGGACCCGACATCGTCTACCCCGATCATCATCACGTCGCCGAGGAGATCTACATTCCGCTGACCGGCGCTACCGAATGGCGCATGGGTGACGGCGGCTTCCGCGTTCGAGCGGCGGGCGAGGTGATCCACCATGCCCCTGATGTCAGCCACGCCATGCGCACCGGCAAAGAGCCGCTGCTGGCGCTCTATCTGTGGCGCGGCGGGCCGCTGGCAGCCAAGTCGACGATCACCGGAACCGTTGCGCAGGGCAGGAGCTGATATGGCCAAAGCGATCATGCTGCAGGGCACGGGTTCGGATGTCGGCAAGACGGTGCTCGTTGCCGGTCTCTGCCGCGCGGCGACGAAGCGCGGCTTGAAAGTGCGGCCGTTCAAGCCGCAGAACATGTCGAACAACGCCGCCGTCGCCGATATTCCCGGCGATTCAGGCGGCGGCGAGATCGGCCGCGCGCAATGGCTGCAGGCGATCGCCTGCGGCGTGGCGCCGACCATCCATATGAACCCGGTGCTGCTCAAACCGCAGACCGATGTCGGCGCGCAGGTCATCGTGCAGGGCAAGGTGTTCGGCGAAGCGCGGGCACGCGACTACCAGGCGCTGAAGGGTCGGCTGATGGACGCGGTGCTGGACTCCTGGGCGAAGGTCGGCGAGGGCGCCGATCTGGTCATCGTCGAGGGCGCCGGCTCGCCGGCCGAGATCAATCTCAGGAGCCGCGACATTGCCAATATGGGCTTTGCGACGCGCGCCGGCGTGCCGGTGATCCTGGTCGGCGACATCGATCGCGGCGGCGTCATCGCCTCGGTCGCCGGCACGCATCTGATCCTGCCGGATGAGGACCGGCGCATGATTGCCGGCTATCTCATCAACAAGTTCCGCGGCGACGTCTCGCTGTTCGACGACGGCATCAAGGCGATCGAAAAATTTACCGGCTGGCGCTGTTTTGGCGTCGTGCCGTGGTTGAAGGCGGCGGCGCGGCTGCCGTCGGAAGATTCCGTCGTGCTCGAACGATTGGCGTCCGGCGAGAAGCGCGCGCTGAAGGTCGCCGTGCCGGTGCTCTCGCGCATCGCCAATTTCGACGACCTCGACCCGCTCAAGGCCGAACCGCAGGTCGAGGTGGTGTTCGTGCCGCCTGGCCAACGCTTGCCGCAGGATGCAGGTCTGGTGGTCATTCCCGGCTCCAAGTCGACGATCGGCGACCTCCTGAAATTCCGCGAGAACGGCTGGGATCGCGACCTTGCCGCGCATAGGAAACGAGGTGGCCATATTGTCGGCATCTGCGGCGGCTTCCAGATGCTCGGCCATATAGTGCGCGATCCTGACGGCATTGAGGGCAGCGTTACCGAGACACAGGGCCTCGGCCTGCTCGACGTCGAAACGGTGATGGAGCCGGAAAAGACGGTGCGCAATGTCAGTGCGCGCTCGGTGCCGTTCGCCCTGCCGCTCGAGGGCTACGAGATCCATCTCGGCCGCACCACCGGTCCGGACACGCTGCGGCCATCCGCAATCATCAACGGTGCCGACGATGGCGCCATCTCCGCCGACGGCAAGGTATCAGGCACCTATATGCACGGGCTGTTTTCCGCTGACGCCTTCCGGGCGAAATTCCTGGAAAGCCTCGGCGTCAAAGGCGGCGGCATCGACTACCGCGCCGAGGTCGAACGGGCACTGGACGAGATCGCAGCCGAACTGGAAACCCACCTCGACTGCGACGCGATTTTTGGGCAGGCGCGCTAGCCGGCGGGCTCGTCAGCCTTCGGCCAGTAGGTGCCGAGCGACCAGACATTGCCTTCCGGATCGCGGCAGATGAACTCGCGGCTGCCATAATCGCGGTCGGTGAGTTCTTCCAGAATCTCGGCGCCGGCCGCTTTTGCGCGAGCGTATGCCGCGTCGGCGTCAGCGACGGCGACATAGATCGACCTGCCGCCGCCCGAGCCGGGCGCGCCGACCATCTTGCCATAGGTGTCATCGCGTGCCGTGCCGAGCATGATGATCGAGGAGCCGAATGCGAGTTCGGCGTGGTGCACCACGTCGCCTTCGCCATAGCGGGCGCGGACGCTGAAGCCGAAGGCCCCGCAGCCAATCGATCATCTTGCCGGCATTCCTGTAGCGCAGCGCCGGATAGAGCCGCGGTGGTTCGGTGGTGTTCGGCATGGCTGATCTCCTTTAATGGGTTGGTCGATTAACCCAGTCTGGGCGAAGGCCGGTCGCGCGTCTTGAAGAAATGTTACCTCGCGCCAAGCGCCGTCGGCGTTGTGCCGGCAAGGTCGCGGAACTCGCGCACCAGATGCGCCTGGTCGGCATAGCCGCAGTCGGCGGCGATGTCGGCCCAATCGCTGTTGGCCTGCCTCGACAGGCCAAGCGCATGGTTGAAGCGGACAATTCGCGACAGCGTTTTTGGGCCGGTTCCGATCGCGTCCGAAAATTTTCCGGCAAGATGCTTGCGGCTCCAGCCAAGTTTTTCGGCCAGTGTCGAGATGCGGGTCCGGCCGCCCGTCGTGACGATCGTCTCATAGGCCCAGGCTATTTCGGCTTGAGTGCGGTCCGCGGTTGCCAACCGGTCCGCGACGAATGCCTCGGCGATGGCAAAGCGTGTGCTCCAATCCGGCGCATTGCCAAGCCTTTCGCGAAGCGCGATGCCTTCAACGCCAAGCACATCGTCCAGGCCGACCATGCGGTCGGTCAGCTCGCTCATCGGCCGGCCGAAGAACCGACGGGCGCCGAGCGGGGTGAAATTGATCTGCACACAGCAGGCGCCGCCGAAGGATTCGATCACCACCGGCCCGGCATAAAGGCCGGCGGCAAAACTGGCGAAGCGGTCGTTGTCGCTGGGGTTTTTGCCGAGCCCAATGGCAAAGGGTTCCGCAAAGCTGATGACCAGTGGCACGGTCAGGGAGGCATATTCGACGGCGCGGAAATGGCCTGGCATGGTTTCGCGAAAGCCGCATATGTCGGTGACGGCGCCCTGAAGCCGATGGCTGGGCGCGCGCCGCACCATCTCGAAGCGATCGAGGCCTGGCTCGAACCGATCGAGGCCTGGACTGTCGTGGCGGCTGCCGTCGTCGCTGTCGGCGGGCATGCGCTTTCCTTCCGCCAGGCGACTTTAACAGACCATCCTTCAGAATCAAAAGCGCCCGGCTTTTGGCCGGGCGCTCCGAGTTGCCTGAGATTCTGAGTTCTCTGGTTGTGTTTAAGCGCCGCGCATCAGACAGCCGGCGGCCAGCACGATGTAGGCGATGACGACAATCCACACGGCAGCCAAAGGGATGAACGCAAGAACGCCAAGCGCGGCGAGAACGCCGATGATGGCGATAACAAGGGATATGATGAAAATAAGCTGGGTAGGCGCACTGAGATTCATGTTCGGTCCCTCCTCAACATGATTCGTACAGCGGCATACTATCAGGCGCGTGGTCACACACCAATGAGCACACGCAGCGGGTCGCCGGATTGGCCAGCAGTTTTCCGGCGAGAAAATATGGCGGGTTCCACCACGCGCACCCCGTTTGCGCCAGGCCGATTCCGCGCTACCTATCTCCGGACGAATCGGAGGGGACGCTGATGGCGATGGGATTGCTGGACCAGATACGCTCGATCTTCGACGGCGACCCCGGCGTGCGCAAGGTGGCGGACGATCCGGTGCTGTCGGCGGAGTTGCTGATGCTGTTCCGCATGATCCTGGCCGACGGTTCGGTCAGCGAAAGCGAGATGACCGCCTTCAGGCGTATCTGCCGTGAAGCTTTCGGCATTCCCGAAACCAGCATCGACAGCGTCATCGAATACCTCAACGAGTTCGGCTACGAGACCAACGGCTCGCAGGCCATTGCGCAGTTCCGCGACCTCGACGTCGAGCGGCGCAAGCTGCTCGCCCGCCACATGGCGGAAGTCGCCAAGGCCGACTCGCAGCTTGCCGGGAACGAGATGCGGCTTCTTCGCCGCACGCTCGACCTGCTCGACATCAGCCCGGTCGATTTGGTCAAGCCACAAGACTGAGACATCGTGTGCTAACGATTTGCTGACGCCGACAGCTATCCGGGACGACTGCGGGAGCTGATCGGCGATCGTCTGGTGCTGATGCCCGATGCGCGGATCGCCATCGAGGGCGCCGATGGTCGCATCCTGCTGCAGAAACGGACCGATTTTGGTGTTTGGGGTCTGCCGGGCGGCAATGCTGAGGAAGGGGAGAACCTGGAAACGGTGGTAAGCCGGGAGGTAGCCGAGGAAACCGGGCTGATCGTCAGCGGCATCGAGCCGTTCGGGTTTGGCTGCGACCCGCAATATGAAACATTCCTGTTTCCGAATGGTGATCGAGCCCAGTTCTTCGCGCTGATCTTGCATACGCGCTCCTTTGAAGGCGAGCCGGCCGTTATCGATAACGAGAGCAGCGCCGTCGGCTGGTTCGCGGTCGACGGCTTGCCCGAAATGCTGCCCAATATGGCGCGCAGCATCGACGCCTATCTCCGGTTCAAGGCCACCGGGCAATTCCAGATGATCTGAGGGGCCTCAAACCTGTTCCTGCACCGCCGTACAATCGCGCGGTGCAGGTCTGGGGCGCTAGGCAAGCCCGAATGCTAGGACCAGGAAGCCCATTGCACCGAACCCGGCGTGGATAACGATCCCGGCCCATGTGCTGCGACGCCGCTGGACAATGTAGGGCAGGAGCAACGTGATCGGCACAAGGGTCAACAGGACTTGCCAAGGGAAGGCAGCGTGGAACAACAACCACAGGGTCCCATTGACCAGCCAAGCCCGCCTCCCGAAGGCAACCTCTTGCCGCGGCAGTGCGACACCCCGCCAGACAAACTCTTCCCCAACGATGTTCAGCACAAAAAACGGCAGCCACGCGCCGAGAATCCAGTACCGGCCGGGACCTAGCGGCTCGAAAGCCATGAACGAGGGATGAATATTCTTCCCGTCTTGCAGCATCCGGAGCGCGGTGCCGATGCCGCCGGTCAGCGCGCTGACAGCCGCCAGCCCGCCAACAGCCCAGAGCCAGTCGCCGCCATTCATCGGGCGAAGCCACAGCCGCGCGCCCAACGAACCCAGCCTTCCTGGACGCCGTTCTCGATACAACAGCAGGGCAGCCGTGAGGAGCAGGGGGCCAAAAAGGATGATGCTTGCGGCCAAGAACCACATCACCACAGTCTCAGCCCCGGTGGCGGAGACGAACGCTGGGACTGCTACCCGCGTTGTCAGGAACAGCAGCAGAGCACCCGCCCCGAACAGCTCAGCAGAGCCGCCCAGGCCCAGCGGCGGAACCCGATTGGGCTCGGGCCCTTCGCACCTTTCAAAACTGTTGGCTGTCAATGGCCATTCTCCCGCCCGTACGCCGACGAATAAGCCGTGCCACAAAGCTGCTCTAACCCTGCTCCTGCATCTTTTTCGCAATGGCCCGATGCAAATCGGGAGCGGCGGCGACCAGCGCCTTGGCCGCCTCGGACTGCGGGTGGTCGAGCACTTCGCTCGTCCTGCCGCGCTCGACGATCTTGCCGTCATGCATGACCATCACTTCGTCGGTGATGGCGCGGACGACGGTCAGATCATGGGTGATGAACAGATAGGCGATGCCGAGCTTCTGGTTGAGCTCGGCGAACAGGTCGAGGATCTGGGCGCGGATCGAGACGTCGAGCGCCGAGACCGGCTCGTCGGCGACGACCAGCTTCGGCCGGGTGATGATGGCGCGGGCGATCGACAGGCGCTGGCGCTGGCCACCCGAAAACTCGTGCGGATACTTGTCCATGTCGCTTGGTGAGAGGCCGACCTCGTGCAGCGCATGCGCCACCATCTCGCGCCGCGCGGCGGGCGGCGGCTTCTTCTCCAGCACATGCAGCGGCTCGGCCACCAATCTTTCGACCTTCTGGCGTGGGTCGAACGAGCCATACGGGTCCTGGAACACGACCTGCATGTCGCGCCGTGCCGGCTTCAGCTCCGCCTCGCTCTTGCCGGTGAGGGTGTCGCCGCGGAAGCGGATCGTTCCGGCGGTCGGCTTGTCCAGTGCCAGAACCATGCGGGCGAGGGTCGACTTGCCGCAGCCGGAACGGCCGACGAGCGCCACCGACTGACCGGGCGCCATCGAGAAGGAGACATCGTCGACGGCACGGATGGGAGCAGCGCGTTTCAACAGCGATATGCGGCGTCCCGGATAATCGCGCGTCAAATTGTCGACTTGGAGCAGGGGTTTGCCTTGGCCGACCTCATGTGTTCGGGCGCGCGCCGGCACATGCATCGAGGCCTGCGCCAGTTGGCGCGTGTAGGGATGGAGTTGTTCGGACAGCGTGCGCGCCGTGTCGCCGGCCTCCATCACCTCGCCGTGGCGCAGGATGGTGATGCGGTCCGCCATCTCGGTCACCACAGCGAGGTCATGTGAGATCAGCAGCAGGCCCATGCGGTTTTCCGCTACGAGGTCGCGCAGCAGGTCGAGGATCTGCGCCTGCAGCACCACGTCGAGCGCGGTCGTCGGCTCATCGGCGATCAGCAGCTTGGGTTTTAGCGCACAGGCGATGGCGATGACGACGCGCTGGCGCTGGCCCCCGGAAAGCTCGTGCGGATAGCGCGACAAAGGGAACTGCGCCGCCGGCAAGCCGACCCGGTCGAGCATTTTTCGCGCCCGTTCCTCTGCGTACGCGCGGCTCGCCCTGGTGTGCCAGCGAATACCCTCGGCAACCTGCTCGCCGATGGTCTTAACCGGGTTGAGCGCCGTCATCGGCTCCTGGAACACCATGCCGATGTCGTCGCCGCGCAGCGCGCACATCTGATCCTCGCTCGCCGCCAGGATATCGATGCCGTCGAAGGTGACGCGTCCGGTGGCGTGCGCCGTCCAGGGCAGTAGCTGCATCACGGTGAGCGCCGTCATCGACTTGCCGGAGCCGGATTCGCCGACCAGCCCCATCACTTCGCCCGGCGCGACGGAAAGCTCGACGTCTCTGAGGATACGGGTGCCGCCGATGGTCAGCGACAGCTTGTCGATTTCGAGCAGGCTCATCGCTGCCGCCGCGATTTCGGATCGAGAATGTCGGCAATGCCGTCACCAAGGAGGTTCAAGCCAAGCACGGTGATGACGATCGCCATGCCGGGAAAGATCGCCATCCACGGCGCCACCACCATGCGGGTCTGGGCGTCGAACAGCATGCGGCCCCAGCTCGGCATCGGCGGCTGCGTGCCCAGCCCGACATAGGAAAGCCCGGCTTCGGCCAATATGCCCAGCGCGAACTGGATGGTGCCTTGTACCAGGAGCAGCGTGGCGATGTTGGGTAGCACATGTTCGATGCTGATCAGCGTCCTGCTCTTGCCGGCGGCGCGGGCGGCGAGGATGAATTCGCGGGGCCAGATCGCCAGGGCGCCGGCCCGGGCGACGCGCGCGAATACCGGGATGTTGAAGATGCCGATGGCAATGATGGCGTTGAACGCGCCCGGCCCGAAGATGGCGGTGATCATAATTGCCGAAAGCAGCGCCGGAAAGGCGAAGACCAGGTCGTTCAGCCGCATCAGCACGTCGTCGGCGGTGCCGCCGCGCGCCGCGGCAAAGGCGCCGAGCGGCACGCCGATGCCCATGCCGATGCCGACCGCCACCAGCGCCACGGCAATCGAGTTGCGGGCGCCGACCATGATCATCGACAGGATGTCGCGACCGAAATGGTCGGTGCCGAACCAGTGCGCCAGCGATGGCGCCTGGGTCTTGTCGGAAATGACCAGCTTGGTGACGTCGTAAGGCGTCCAGAAGAAGGAAAGGATGGCGACCGCGGCCACCAGTGCGGTGATGACGAAGCCGGCAAGGAACGAACGGTTTTTGAACGCCTTGGCCAGGATGCCGGCAAGGTTCTCGTCGGGGATGTCGATGTGCAGCGTCATTGCCGGCCTCTCAGGCGCGGATCGACCACCGCATAGGAGAGATCGACAACGAAATTGACGACGATGACGGCGGCGACCAGCAACATGACGACGCTCTCGACCACGATCAGGTCACGCTGGTTGATCGCCTGGAACACCAGCCGCCCGAGGCCGGGCAAATAGAAGACGTTTTCGATGATGATGGTGCCGGCAAGCAGGAAGGCGAATTGCAGGCCTAAAATGGTGACCACCGGGATCATGGCGTTGCGCAGTGCGTGCCGCCATAAGACAAGACGATAGGGCAGGCCCTTGGCGCGGGCGGTGCGGATGTAGTCCTCGTTCAGCACTTCGATCAGCGCCGAGCGGGTGACCCGGGCAAGGATCGCCGCCTGCGGCAGAGCGAGGGCGATTGCCGGCAGGAGTAGCGATTTCAGCGCCGGCCAGACGCCGGCGCTCCAGCCGGGAAAACCGCCCGCCGGCACCAACCGCAGCCAGACGGCGAAGAAATAGATCAGCATCAGCGCGAACCAGAAATTGGGCACGGCGACGCCAAGCTGTGCGGCACCCATCGCGATCGTGTCGCCGGCGCGGCCGCTTCGGCTGGCGGAAAACAGTCCGACCGGAATGGCAATGGCGGTGGACAACGCCAGCGCCATCAGCGTCAGCGGCAGCGAGACGACGAGGCGCTCGCGGACCAGATCGATGACCGGCACCGAATAGGTGTAGGAACGGCCGAAATCGAGGCTCATCAAGCCGCCGGCCCAATGCAGGTAGCGCAGCACGACGGGAGCGTTGAGGCCCATCTGGTTGCGCAGCAATTCGACCTGATCGGCGCTCGCGTTCAGGCCAAGCATCAGCCGCGCCGGGTCGCCGGGAATGATCTCCAGCACGGCAAAAACTACCATCGAGGCCAGAACCAGCGTGACGACGGCGATGACGAGGCGCTTGAAGAGGTAGGCGGTCATCGCACACGGACCGCTGCGTTGCCTGTCGCGGAGACCAGGTGACAGTGCTCTTTCACGCCCGTCTCTGTCCTACCGGACGCTACGGGTCTCGGCAGGGCAGTCGCTTCAGACAAAAGGTAGCGCTCGACCGGCCAATAGTCGAAGTCGGCGCCGCCCCTCATCTGCCTGCCGGCATCTTCTCCCCGTATAGAGACGGGGAGAAGGGGGCTGGCCGCAACCTCAGCACCCTTTCTGCACCGCTGAAGATTGGCGAAATCCTTTGCGAGGGCGTTCTTCTCCCCGTCACTATACGGGGAGAAGATGCCAGCAGGCAGATGAGGGGCAGCGCAGACCTGAAGCGATTGCCCTGCGGCTCGGGCCAAGCAGCCCGGCAGGGCAGAGGGGGGCGCGAAGGAGTGCAACTTTCGCCTATCTGCCCAGCGGCTCAATCCGTCCACTTCACCTTGGTCAGGTCGTTGGCCTGGATCGGGGCGTTTTCCCACAGGCCCTGCAGTTTAGCGTCCCAGACGCCGACCTTCGGCAGTTCGTAGAGGAAGCCGACCACGGCGTCATCGGCCAGGACCTTCTGCGCCTCGCCGAGCAGTGTCGTGCGCTTGGCTTCATCCGAGGTAAGGTTCAACTCGTCGATGATCTTGTCGAAGGCCGGGTTGTCGTAGTTGAAGTAATAGTCCTTGCGCGAATAGATATCGATGTCGTTGGGCTCGGTGTGGGAAACGATGGTCAGGTCGTAATCCTTCTTGGTGAAGACCTGGTCCAGCCATTGCGCCCATTCGACCGGGATGATCTCGAGATCGATGCCGATTTCGCGAAGCTCGGAGGCGATGATCTCGCCGCCAAGCCGCGCATAGGAGGGCGGCGGCAGCTTCAGCGTCGCCTTGAAGCCATTCTCCAGGCCGGCTTCCTTCAGCAACTCCTTGGCCTTCGCCACATTGTGCGGGTAGAGGCCGGTGAGGTCGACATAGGCCTTGCTGGCGGGCGACATGTGCGAGCCGATCGGCACGCCGAGGCCGGCCGAGGCGCCGTCGATGATCGCCTTGCGATCGAGTGCAAAGGAAATAGCCTGCCTTACCTGCAGCTTGTCGAAGGGCGGCTTCTTGTTGTTGATCGACAGGATGGTTTCACCTTCGGTCGAGCCGATCACCACCTTGAAGCGTGGGTCGTCCTTGACCTGGGCGACGCTGTCGGGATCGAAGAACGGAAAGGCCTGGATGTCGCCCGACAGCAATGCCGGAACGGCGGCGGCGGCATCCGGAACGATGCGGAACTCGGCCTTGTCGAGGAATACCGGTGCGCCCCAGTAATTGTCCGACTTGACCAGCGTGATCGACGAACCCTTGGCCCAGTTCTGGAACTTGAACGGGCCGGTGCCAACAGGTTTTTCCTTGTTGGTGTCGGCTGTCTCAGGCGCGACGATCACCGCGTCGCCCCAGCCCATATTGTAGAGGAAGGAGCCTTGCGGTTTCTTCAGCGTGACCTTCACCGTGGCGGGATCGACGACCTCGACCTTGTCGATAGCGGCGAACAGGCCCTTTTGCGCGTTGACGGAATTGTCGGCGCGGGCACGGTCGAGCGAGAATTTCACATCGTCGGCGTTGAAGTCGGTGCCGTCATGGAATTTCACACCGGTATGCAGCTTGAAGGTGTAGACCTTGCCGTCGTCGGAAATACTCCAGCTTTCGGCGAGATCAGGCAGCACTTCGCCGTTCGGGCCGATGCGGGTCAGGCCCTCGAAGACATTGGCATAGAGCACCTCGTCGATCGCCGCCGCGGCACCCGCTGTCGGATCGAGATGCGGGGGTTCGAGCGGAATGCCGATGACCAGATCGGTGCGCGCGGCCATCGCCGAGGTCCCGGCGGCCAAGGCCAACGCCGCAGCGGCCAGAATGGTTTTCCACAATTTCATCGTGCAACTCCCCATATGCTAAAACAGGTGCTCAAACCCGGCGGATAGAAGCGTGAATTTGCCGCCGAGTAAATTGCGTTTCGTACCGTCCGCCGACGCCGGGAGGAATGTTTTTCCGCCCGCGCCCGGATCATCGCGGGCCGGCGCCCCTCAGCAGAACGCCGAGGCCGATCGCCATCACCTTTGCCGAGTCCAGCATATCGGCAATGCCGACCCATTCGTCGGGCCGGTGGGCGAGGTCGAGAATGCCGGGGCCATAGGCGATGCAGTCATAGATGTGGCCGATGCGGGCGATGTGCTTCTGGTCGTAGGTGCCGGGCGAAATCACGTAATCCGGTTCGCGGTCGAATATCTCCATGATGCCTTGCGCGACCGCCTTAACCACCGGCGCGTCGCGCTCGGTCATCAGCGGCAGCACCTCCATCAGGTCGCGGATTTCGTAGTCGAACTTTTTGCGCTCGCGCTTCAGCCGTTCGAGGATATCGGTCACCTCGCTCTTGACCGTAGCGAGATCCTCTTCGAGCAGGAAGCGGCGGTCGATGGTCAGCCGGCAGGAATCGGGCACGTTGGGCGAGGGCAGGCCGGGCCGGAAATCCTCGGTCTGGCCGCCATGGATCGAGTTGATGTTCATGGTCGAGCGTTTTGCGCCTTCGGGCACGACCGGCATGCGCGTCATTTTGCGGTCGAGCGCCGGAAACAATTCGTCCTCGAAGGCCCGCAGCACGGCGCCCATATGGCGCACCGCATTGTCGCCGAGGAACGGCATCGAGCCGTGCGCGATCTCGCCCTTGGTCTCGATCTCCGCCCACCAGACGCCGCGATGGCCAAGGCAGATGCGATCCTTGTTGAGCGGCTCGGGAATGATGACGTGGTCGACCTTCGGCCTGGAGAAATAGCCGAGCTTGGCCAGATGCGCGACGCCGCCAAAGCCGCCGGACTCCTCGTCGACCGTGCCTGAAATCTCGATGGCGCCGGGAAAATCGGGAAAGACCTCCATGAAGGCTTCAGCGGCGATGATCGAGGCGGCAAGCCCGCCTTTCATGTCGCAAGCGCCGCGGCCGTAGACCTTGCCATCCCTGACGATGCCGGCGAACGGATCGAGGCTCCAGCCGTCGCCGGGCTCGACGACGTCGATATGCGAATTGAAGTGCACGCAAGCACCCGGCGCCCGGCCATCGAAGCGGGCGACGACGTTGACGCGCGGGTAACGGTCAGTGTCGCCAGGCGTGCCCTCGGCACGGATGAATTCGATCTCAAAACCACGCTTCTTCAGCCGCGCGCCGATATATTCGGCACATGGCCGATAGGCTTCGCCGGGCGGATTGATGGTCGGAAAGCGGATCAGATCCGCAGTCAGTGCAACCAGATCATCGGCTCGGTCATCGATAGCCTTGAGGAGCCGTTCGTTCGGTTCGTTCATTCGGCGAATTGAGCAGCGGATGAGGGGGTTTTGCAAGCCCGATGGCGAATTGCCAGGCGATTGCGTGTCGTTACGGCAACTATTGCGGGAAATCGTTCAAATTCGCTGCTTTGGATTGGTGAAATCGTCAGGGAGTAGGTGTTAGCTCGCTGGCTTGCCATCAAAACACTGGAGAACAGCGTGAGGGCAGGCAGGCAAGGGGCATCAAAGGGGTTTGATTGCATGAAAAACACTGTTCTCATGGCAGCGGCATTGATGGCGATGCTGTTCGGTTCGTCGTTCGAGAGCCGCGCGGCCAGCCTGGTCGCGAACATCGATATTTCCTCACAGACGATGACGGTAAGATACGGGCTTTCGTATTACCGGTGGAGCGTTTCCACCGCCCGCAAAGGCTACATCACGCCACGCGGCAGCTATCGTCCACAGCGGACGGCCCGGATGTGGTATTCGCGCAAATACGACATGTCGCCGATGCCCTATTCGGTGTTCTTCCGCGGCGGCTATGCCATCCACGGCACCGGCGCGATCCGGCAATTGGGGCGCCCGGCATCGCATGGCTGTGTGCGCCTCCACCCCAGCAACGCCGCCGCGTTCTATTCGATGGTGCGCAAGGCCGGCTTCGGCAATACGCGGATCCTCGTGACGAATTAGGGCCTGCTCCTCGATCCGCAACAAAAAACCCGCCGGAGCGGCGGGTTCGTCGGGGCCAAATAGCACCATAGCGAAATTAGTAGCATAGCTGCCGGCACAAAGCAAGAACAAAATAAGGCTTGCGCCCAAAAAAGATGGTGCGCTCAGGCGGCTTTGTCGCGCATTGTCGCCGGCCGACGCTTTTTGCGGCCGCTGATCTCCCAGCGCTTGTGGAACCACATCCACTGGCCGGGGTCTTCGCGCACCCAGCGCTCGACCACGTCGTTGAGAAGCTGGGTGGTGGCGGGGACGTCGACACTGCCGCCGGCGGTGCGCGGCAAGGTGAGCTTGTCCTCGATCTCGAGCCGGAAACGATTGTTCGGCAGGCGCACGCAGCGCGCCGGATAGACATCGCAGTCATAGTGCCGCGCCAGGGTGCCGAGAACCCGGTTGCTCTCGCAGGGGCGGCCGAAGAACGTCGTTTCGAGCCCGCCCGTGAATTTCTGGTCGACCAGCACGCCGATATTGCCGCCTTTCTCGAGGACGGCCGCAAGCGCGAACGAGGCGCCGGTCGAAGACGGCAGCAGCGATCCCATGCTCGAGCGGCGGGTCGAGAGGATGTAGTCGGCTAGGTAAGGATTGTTGGGCGGGCGAAACAGTGCCGTGATGTTCATGCCGAAAGTGGCGGCCGCGACAGGCAGCAGCTCGAAATTGCCGAGATGCCCGGTAAAGACGATATGCGGCTTGTCCTCGCCGGCGATGCGCACGAAATGCTGCTCGCCCTTGACCTCGACGCGGCCCGGCTTTGTCGCAACGGGATCATAGTCGAATAGGGCATCGAGGAAGATATATTCGGCGGCGAGGCGAGCCATGTTGCCCCACATATCGGAAGCGATCGCCTCGATCTCGGCATCGCTTTTTTCCGGATAGGCCTTGCGCAGATTGTCGACAGCAACTTGATGGCGCTGCACCCAAGGGCCGATGCGGCGGGCGGCGCGGTCGGCGAAATTGAGCGCCCGGTCGGGCGGCAGCAGCCGCAGCGCGGAGATGATGATCATCGCAACCCGCGCGACCAGCCAGTAGTTGAACTGGCGAAGCCGCCTGCCATAGCGGAATCCCAGGTCCCTGCGGATCTTCCTGAAAGCGTTGCCGATCATTCTCAGCCGACGCGCAGGATGATCTTGCCGAACACGTCGCGGCCCTCCATGCGCTTCAGCGCGGCATCGATGCCTTCGAAGCCGACCTCGGTGTCGATCACCGGCGCCACCAGACCTGCCGCCATCTTCTGCATGGCGTCCGCCATATTTTCCATGCGGCAGCCGAAGGAGCCGAGCAGCTTCAGCTGCTGCTGGAACAGCTGCATCAAATTGATCTGCGTCGACACGCCGGAGGTCGAGCCGCAAGTGACCAGCCGTCCACCGCGCTTCAGGCACAGCATCGAGGCGGCAAAGGTGTCGGCGCCGACATGCTCGAACACCACGTCGACGCCCTTCTTCTTCGTCAGCTTGCGCACGACGCCTTCGAAGCGGTCCTCGCGGTAGTTGATGACGTGGTCGGCGCCGAGCGCCTTTGCCTTGTCGATCTTGTCGTTCGAGCCGACGGTGGTGATGACCGTGCAGCCCGTCTTCTTGGCCAGCTGAATCGCGGCGGAGCCGATGCCGGAGCCGCCGGCATGGACGAGGATCGTCTCGCCGGGCTGCAGCCGGGCATTGTCGAACAGCATATGCTCGACCGTGCCGAAGGTGACCGGCGCCACCGCCGCGCCGATCTCGCTCACGCCGGGCGGAGCGGGGACCAGAAGACGCGCCGGCAGGTTGATCTTTTCCTGCGCAAAGCCGTCGAGATGGAAGCCGTGAACGCCCGAAACATGCTCGCAGAGATTGTCGCGGCCTTCGCGGCAGGCGCGGCAAAGACCGCAGGTGCGGGCGCCATAGATCGACACCAATTGCCCGGGCACAAGGCTGGAAACGCCGGGGCCGACCGCCTCGACCTCGCCGGAGGCCTCGGCGCCGACGACCAACGGCAGCTTGCGCTTGGCGAAGGCCATGCCGCGCCAGCCCCAGACATCGATGTGGTTCAGCGCCACGGCCTTGATGCGCAGCGTCACCTCGCCGAGCGAAGGCGGCGGCGGTGGCGGCAGGCCCACCGTTTCAAGCCGGCGATCCTCGATAAGTTGCAATGCGCGCATGCCAGATCCCAGGTTGCGCATGACCCGAGAATCGTTTCGGAAAGGACCATGCGCACGACAACAGTGCTAGAGCGGAACGGTCGCTTAGACTGGTTCCCGCGCCATGACAAGGCAGGTGTTCTGGCCGCCGAAGCCGAAGGAGTTCGACAGGACCGTGCCGACCTCGGCGTTGCGCTTGGTGTTCGGCACCACGTCGAGCACGATCGCCGGGTCGGGATTGTCGTAGTTGATGGTCGGCGGAATGACGCTTTCGCGCATCGTCATCAGCGAAAATGCAGCCTCGACAGCACCGGCTGCCGATAGGGTATGGCCGATCATCGACTTGTTCGACGAGACCGGCATTGAGCCGATCCGCTCGCCGAACACCGTCGCTAGCGACAAATGCTCCATCTTGTCGTTTTCGGGCGTCGAGGTGCCATGGGCGTTGACATAATCGATCCCGTCCTTGTTCAAGCCGGCATCGGCAAGGGCGGCGCGCACCGCCGCGATCGCCGGCGAACCGTCCGGCTTGGAGCGGGTGCGATGGAAATCGTCGGCCTTTTCGCCGCAGCCGCGCAATATGCCGAGAATGGTGGCGCCGCGGGCAAGTGCTGCCTCCAGCGATTCCAGCACAAGGGCGCCCGAGCCCTCGGCGAGCACGAAGCCGTCGCGATCCTTGGAGAACGGCTTGGATGCCTTTTCGGGGATGTCGTTGTGGGTGGAGAGCGCGGACAGAAGCGAGAAGCGGATCAGCGCTTCGGCGGTGGCCGAACCGTCGGCACCGATCGACAGCGCTCTGTCGCATTCGCCGCGGCGGATCGCCTCGACGCCGAGCTGGATCGCCGTGGCGCCCGAAGCGCAGGCGGTCGACAGCGTGATCGGCAGGCCGCGCGTGCCGAAACGGTCGGCAAGCCGGTCGGCGATCGAACCGAACTGGGTGGTCTCGAAGATGTCGAGTTCCTTGAGGCCACGCGCCACCCGCAGCAGCCTCTCGGCGCCGGCGTCGTGCCTGTCTGAATTATTGGGCTTGTCGGAATTGTAGAGCGAAAAGCGCTCGCTCCAGTCGAGCTCGACTGGCGGCGAAGCGAGGAAAAGCGGTCCGCCGAACTCGCCGGCATCGAGGCCGGCCTCCGACGTCGCTTCCTGGGCGGCGGTTTCGGCGAGCTCATAGGTGAGGGGACTGGCGCCCTTAGAACTCGACGGCAGGAAATCGACCATGCCGGAGATGCGGGTGTTGAGATGATCGACCGGGAAGCGGGTGATCGGATGGATGCCGGATTTGCCTGATGTCAGCGCCGCCCAATTGTCGGCCTTGCCGACGCCGAGCGACGTCACCACGCCGATGCCGGTGACGGCGACGATCGGCCTGCCCATGTGGTCGTTCAGATTGGCCATTTGTTGTCCAAAAACCTGTTTCTCTTGGAGCATCGGATCGCCCGAAAACCGCGTCACACTTTTCGGTCCGATGCTCTAGGCGGCTTTGATCAGCGCCATGCCCTCGAATTGGTGATAGCCGATGGCCGTTGCAAGGACGGTCCGCGGAACGCTGTCAAACGGCTTTTCGATGGTGGCATCAAAGACAGGGTAGGCGGCCTTGCGGTCGACGGCCAGTGCCGCCAGCGCCACGGCGAACGGGAACTGCGCTTCCTTCATGTGGCCGGTCAGCGTCGAAAAGCCGCGTGCGGCGATCGCCGGATTGGCATCAAGCGCGGCTTTCTCGGCCGCGGTCGCGGCATGGGCGCCCGAAGCGCCGGAGATTGCCAGCAGCTCGCCATTCGGCAATGCGGCCTGCTTCAGCAGCGTGGCGATCTCGCCATCGAGTTCGCCCCGCCGGCGCCTGGCGCGGCCGGACAGGACCGGGCCGAGTTCCGCATAGATCTTCCGGCCACGGCTTGTCGCGTGCTCGCGCTGCTCCAGGACGAGAAACGCGCCGCCGGATCCGGTCACCACGCCGCCGCCATCGGCACCTTGCCTCTGCCAGACCGGCCGCCACGGACCGCGATGCAGGTAGCCGGCCAGTTCATAGCCGAGCAGCATGTCGGAATGTTCGGTCTGGAAAGCGCCGCCGACCAGTATATGCGTCGACTGGCCGGAGCGGATGCGCGCGGCCGCCGTCTCGACTGCGGCGACGCCCGCACCTTCCTCGCCCATGAAGGTACGCGAGGAGCCGGTCACCTTGTGGACGATCGAGATGTTGCCGGCGAGCAGGTTGGAAAGCTGCGCCAGAAACAGCGTCGGGCGCAATTCGGTGGTCAGCTTCTCGTTGAGCAGCACGTCGCGGTCGTTGCGGCTTTCCGATGCCGCGAGAATGGCCGCGTCGACTGCCTCGTCGCGTTCGCCGCCGCCGGCGGCCACCACCATGTCCATGGTCGCGCAGAGTTCGTCATTGCCCTTGATGCCGGCATCGTCGAGAGCAAGGCCGGCTGCATAGGTGCCCAGCCTCTGCCAGGTCTCCATCTGCCGCTGGTCGCCACGCTTGGCGATCTGCAGGTTCCAATCGATCTCCGGCAGCGGATGGACTGTATAGGGCGAGAAGCGCAAAGCCTCCAGAACCGGCTCAAGGCGCGGCTGGACAAGCTTTTGCCAATGCGCATCCGGACCCTCGCCCAGCGACGAGACAAGGCCGATGCCTGATATGACGACGTCGTGGGGATTCATGGGCGGCTGTTGTCGGTCGGGCGCGTCAAGCGCTGTGCTCAGGTGGCGTTCTTGGCGGCGACGAGCGCGTCGATCTTGGCGCACAGGTTCTTCATGACGAAATAGTCGTCGGTCGAAGCCTTGCCGTCGTTGACCTCCTGCGTCCACTTTTCCAGCGGCACCTTGATGCCGAATTCCTTGTCGATGGCAAAGACGATGTCGAGGAAGTCGAGGCTGTCGATGCCGAGATCGTCGATGGTGTGGCTTTCGGGCGTGATCGTCTCGATATCGATCTCGCTGGTGTCGGCGATGATCTTGGCGACTTTATCGAACGTGGTGGACAAGGGCTTTTCCTTCGATTGCGGGCGGAATCTGTCCGCATGTGTTTGGCGCTGTCTAATCGGTTTTTCCGGGCAGGAAAAGGCCTGATACGCCGGGCGCAGATGGGATGGCTGCCCAGGCAGAGCAAGATGAGATCGGAATCCAACCACGGCTTCTCGCAGCAGTGGCATTTCGGCAACAGCTATCTCGCTCGACGTGGGGAGCGACTGACCCCTCAGAACGTAACGCGGCCGAGCACGCGCAGGCCGTCGCCTTGCGGCTCGACGACCACGGCTTCGCCTTCGCGCGGCGAGATGCCGGTCAATTCCTTGATGTTTTCGAGATGCGTGACCATGACCAGATTGTCGGAGCCGGAATAGCCGCGGATCTCGGCCAGGATCGCGGCGATCTGAGCGGCCTTCTCCTTTTGGTCGGTCTTCAGCAGGTCAAGCGGTGCAAACGGCTCCGGCTCGCTTTCGAAAGCTATGCGGGCGGTCTCGAGGCAGCGGCAATAGCGGCTGGACAGAACGCGTTCGATGGGTGCCGCGCGGGCGCCAAACAGCGCGCCGATCTTGCGCGCCTGCTGCTTGCCGCGCTCCGAGAGATTGACCTGGGTCGCGCATTTGCCGAGGTCGAAATTGGCCGCATCGGTGGTGCCGGTGACCATGGCATGGCGAAGCAGGACCACATGTCCGCCGTCGCGCAGCAGCGCCCAGCCGGACTCCGTCGCACGGGCTGTGGCGGGAACGGCAAGCAACAGCAGCGCCAGCACAAATCGAAGCATCAGACGTCCTTTTCGGGTGACCGGTAGGTAGGTCCCCGGTGACCGGCATATAGGGACGGCAAAGCGGGCTGAAAAACAAGCTGAGCGCAACCTATGGCCGAAACGCCTATCTCTTCGCCATTTGCTTCTTCACGAGGTCGATCTTCTGGTCGGTCAGCGGGATGGGGAGTGTGTAGCCGGCTTCGGTAAAGCCCTGCTTGGCGTTCTCGAAAAATTCGATCGCCTTTTGATAGTCGGCATTGCCGCCGCCATAGCTGCCGCGGTTCCAGTGGACGTCGCCGAGATTGTTCTGCTCGAAGGCCCATTGCATCGGCTGGCTTTCGCGGGTGAAGACTTTGAGCGTCGCCTCGAAGGCGGCTTCGGCGTCGTCCAGATATTTGCCGGTGCGTTCGAGATTGCCGAGATTGATCAGGCTCATGCCGATGCCGTTCTGCGCGTTTGCCCAATCGACGGGCGCGGTTTCGAAGGTCAGTACCTCCAGTGCCGCCCGGCGCGCGGCGATCGAAGCGGCCAGTTTGCCGGGATCGGCCTCGCTCATGCTCAGCCACTGCAGCGCCGAGCCGAGGCCGGCCTGCGCCAGCGCCCATTGCCGCGGCGTCGCCTCGCGCTTGTATTCGCGCAGTGCGTCGCGATAGGCCTCGATTGCCTCCTCGTAGTGCATCGGCTTGTCGGTCACGCCGCCGAGCAGTTGCAGCGTGTTGCCGAGATTGTAGTGGGTCATCGCCCAGTCGAGCGGAAACTCCTTCTTGGTGTAGACGCGCCGTGCCGCCCGGTATGCGGCGGCCGATTGCTCAAGCTTGGCAGCATCGCGGGTGCGCTGGCCGAGCGTCTGGTAGATCGAGCCGAGATTGTTCTCCGCTGAAGCCCAATCCGTCGGAAAACGCTGGCGGGTGAAGATGGTCAGCGCGTCGCCATAGGCGGCAGCCGCCTCTTCGAGCAGGCCGGTGCCGAGTTCGAAACGGGCAGCACTGCTCAGCGCATTGCCGAGATTGAGACGGCTGGTCGCCCACGAGACCGGAAAGCTGTCGCGGGTTCGGATCCCGAGCGCAGCACGGAAGGCGTCGGCCGCCTCGTCGATTTTCGCCTCGTCGTTGCGTTGCGTGCCGAGCGTGACCAGCGTGTTGCCGAGATTGTTCTGAACCATCGCCCACTGAACGGGAGCTTTTTCGCGCGTGTATTCTTCCAGCGCCAGCCGGTAGGCGGCCTCGGCCTCGGCCAGGCGCTCGCCATTCGCTTCGCGTTCCGAAACTGCGTAAAGCGCAAGGCCAAGGTTGTTTTGCGAAGCGGCCCAGTCCAGCGGGACCTTTTCGCGCGGGCGCTTCTCCAGCGTGGCGCGCATCGCCACCACCGCCTCGTTCAGGCGTTTCGGGTCGCTCTCGCGTTCGCCGATCTTCAGCAGCACATTGGCCAGATTGTTCTGGGCGGCGGCCCAGTTGAGGTCGTCCTTCTCGCGCTCGAACACAGCAAGGGAATCGCGAAAGATTTTCGCGGCCTGTTCCAGCCGGTCGGTTTCACGCTCGCGGTCGCCGATCGTCTGCAACACCACCGCCATGTTGTTGCGAGTGATCGCCCAGTCGCGGTTCTGCTCGCCATTGGGGATGAAGTTCAGGATGACGCGGTAGGCGTCGATGGCACGCTGCAGCGCTTGCCTGTCGCCAGTGGCGCTGCCATGGGCATTGAGCGCCTCCGCCTCCTGGTTCTTGTAGTTCCAGCGCAGCTTGTCGTCCCATTTCTCGACCAGCGAGAAGGCCTTGCCGTAGTCGTTGGCGGCAGACAGATAGTCGAAGACCAGCGCCGAGGCGTCGGCGCGCCTGGCATAGATCGCCGCGTCGGCGATGCGCTTCTGCTTGACCAATTCCTCTGCCTGATCGACCACGCCGTTGGCCTGCTCGACCCGGCCCACCGCCTGGTCGAGGAAGTTACGCGCCGTGACGATGGCGCCCTGACCGATGGCCTTGTCGGCCGAGGCGACGAGGCGGCTGATCTCGGGGTCGTCGGTGCGCAGCGCGTCGCGCTCGGAGAACATCTTCTTCAGGCGCTCGGCCTGGGCGTCGAGCAGCTTTTGCAGGTCGGTTGGAGTCCTCGGGCATCTTTTCGGTGCCGAGCGCCCTCAGCACGCCGTAGAGCGCGTCGAGCGGCACGCCGTCCTGCAGCGAGGCCAATTCCACCTGTGCGCGCTTGGGGTGCGGCAGGTCGGCAATGGTCAGCAGCAATTGCCGCCGCTCCCCGGTGATAAGCCCGTCGTCGCCGGTCGGTTCCTGCGGTGCTACGCCGAAATAGAGCAGCCGGCGCAGGCTTTCATTGACCCATGGCCGCTGCTTCGCCTTGGTGTCGAGATAGACCTCCTCGGTCACCATGCGCATGACCGAGCCGAACTCGGTGCCCTTCATCGCCGCGAGATGGCGCAGAAGCGCTGCCGCATAAGGGCTGTTTTCGCCGACGATGCCGTCGAGTGCCGGCCGCCCCGGCTCGGCGGCAAAGCCGATCACCGTTCCCAGATTTTCGCTCGCGGGTGCGTCGGCGAGCGCCCTGGCGCCGCGCACCGGTTCCAGCCCGCCGGCGCTTATCGGCGAAGCCGAGGCGGTTGGCGCCCGGCGCAGCACCGCATCCGGCGGAAACGGGTTGGTGCGGCAGGCATCGAGCAGCATGATCGCCACCGGCACGGTCTGCTTCAATTCGTCCATGACGGCGGAAATCGGCACCAGGGCCTGGTCGGCGTCCTTCAGCGAAGCAATATTGGCGTCGACCGGCACCAGGTAATTCTCGCCGCCGGCCTCAATGCCGTGGCCGGAATAGTAGATCAAGGCGACGTCGGCGTCCTCGGCATCCTCGGCGAAACGCTCGAGGTCGCGCTTCAGTTTTGCCGTATCGCGGTCGGTGACGCTGCGCGCGTCGAAGCCGAGATCGGCCAGCATCATGGCGATGTCGCGGGCGTCGTTGGCGGGGTTGGGAAGAGCCGCTATGTGCTGGTATTTCGACTGGCCGACAATCAGCGCCACGCCCTTGAGGCTTGCCGGCTCCGCGCGAAGCAAGGTCGTGACCAGGCAGAGCAGGGCGGCTCCGAAAGCCGTCAGCCATCCCTGCTTGAAGAAGTGCCGATTTCCGACAGCGCCCATTCGCCGCGTGTCCCCCCTACAGCCCTGTATAGCGCTGCCATCGGACCATGAGCAAATTCGGGCAAGATCCGTGCGGCCGGATTGTTTGGCCGGGACATTCGTCAGGGTAGGGCGATTGCGCCGCGATCAGGGCTCGCCTATCACGGGAAAAATGTCTCCGCTCACCGAAACCGTCCTCTTCGTCTTCAGTCTCGTCGCACTCGGCTATCTTGCCGGGCTCACCGGCTATTTGAAGCCGGCGAGCGGCGAGGGCGTATCCGAATTCGCCATCAACGTGGCAATGCCGCTTTTGCTGTTCCAGACCATGGTAAAGGCGGATTTCCATGGCGTGGCGCCATGGTCGTTATGGGGCTGCTATTTCACGGCGGTCGCGCTCACCTGGGCCATCGGTCACCTGGTGACCACGCGCATCTTCGGGCGGGACGCCCGCGCCGGCGTGGTCGGCGGCGTGTCGTCGTCCTATTCCAATGTCGTCCTGCTCGGCGCTCCATTCATCATCGGCGTGTTCGGGCCAGCCGGGTTCGAAGTGCTGTCGCTGCTCGTTTCCATTCACCTGCCGGTGATGATGATGGCCTCGATCATCCTGTTCGAAATGTTCGGCCGCGGCGGCAGCGAGCCTGTGCATCCGCTTCGTGTCATCACGAGCTTTCTCAGGAGGGTATTCATCAACCCGCTGATCATCGGCATACTGGCCGGGCTGGCGTGGCGCTTCACCGGTGCGCCGCTGCCGGTGCTTGCGACGCGGCTGAGCGACGCGCTGGCCGGCACGGCCGCCCCGGTGGCGCTGTTCGCCATGGGGCTCAGCCTGCGCCGTTTCGGCATCTCCGGCAATGTCCGCCCGGCGCTGGCGCTGTCGGCGCTGAAACTGTTCCTTATGCCGGCGCTGGTTCTTGGCCTGGTCTGGCTGATCGGCCTGCCGCCATTGACCGCCAAGGTGGCGGTGGTGGTGGCGGCGCTGCCGTCCGGCATCAACTCCTATCTCATCGCCGTGCAGTTCAACACCGGCCAGGCGCTGGCATCGAACCAGATGACCATCGCCACCGCCAGCGCGGTGGTCACCACGGCGTTTTGGCTGACAGCGGTCGTCCATGTTTTTGGGTAGGGTATGTCGATATTCAGGTGATGCCGGCCTGCGAATGGCGGGTTCCTGCGCTTCCGGTACTCACGGACCCAAATGTCCGCTCCGTTCCGGTTCTCGGAACCCACCCTTCTCGGCGCGGCCTGACCTGAATCTCAACATACCCTGGAGCCATGCACCCAACTTGCCGGGATCGCTCTCGCTTTGGCTGGCCCAAACCCTATATGCCATCTTGTGATTGCTTGCGGGGCTTGCCCTGGGCTAAGAGCAGTGGCTCTAGCGATGCTATCGCGCACGTCCATTCACGAAATCAGCGACCGGCCCGCCAGGTGCCGAACGGAGGCGAGATCATGCTTCAGAAAACCAGCCATTTCATGCGGCAGGCCAATCTCATCAATGGCGAATGGGTGCAGGCCGATTCGGGCCAGACGGTCGACGTCAACAATCCTGCCACCGGCCTCAAGATCGGCACCGTGCCGAAATCGGGCAAGGCCGAGACCCGCCGCGCCATCGAAGCCGCCGACGCTGCCTTCAAGACATGGCGCAAGACCACCGCGCTCGAACGCTCGAAGCTGTTGCGCAAGCTGCATGACGCGATGATGGACAATCAGGACGTGCTGGCCGAACTGCTGACCATCGAGCAGGGCAAGTCGCTGTTCGAATCGAAGGGCGAGATCGGCTCGGCCGCGTCCTACATATTGTGGTTCGCCGAAGAGGGCCGCCGCACCTATGGCGACGTCGTGCCGTCGCCCTGGGCGGACCGCCGCATTCTGGTGACCAAGGAGCCGGTCGGCGTCATCGCCGCCATCACACCATGGAATTTTCCATCCTCGATGCTGGCCCGCAAGCTCGGTCCGGCGCTTGCCGCCGGCTGTACCGCCGTGGTCAAGCCGGCGTCGCAGACGCCTTACTCCGGCCTTGCCTGGGGCGCGCTTGCCGAGGAAGTCGGCTTCCCCAAAGGCGTAATCAATATCCTGACCGGCGCTGCCGGTGAGATCGGCGACGAGATCTGTGCCAACCCGCTGGTCAAGAAGATCACCTTCACCGGCTCGACGGAGGTCGGCAAGATCCTGATCCAGAAGTCGTCGGTGACCGTCAAGAAAGTGTCGATGGAGCTCGGCGGCAACGCGCCGTTCATCGTCTTCGACGACGCCGATCTCGAGCGAGCCGTCGCCGGCGCCATCACCGCCAAATACCGCAATTCCGGCCAGACCTGCGTCTGCACCAACCGCTTCCTGGTGCAGGCCGGCATCTATGACCAGTTCGTCGAAAAGCTGGCTACTGCGAGTAACGGGCTGAAGGTCGGTTCCGGCCTCGAGGACGGTGTCCAGCAGGGACCGCTGATCGATGAGAAGGCGGTGGAGAAGGTCGAGGAGCTGATTGCCGACGCTACCGCCAAGGGCGGCAAGGTCGTCGCCGGCGGCAAGCGCCACGCGCTCGGCGGCTCGTTCTTCCAGCCGACGGTGATCGCCAATGCGACGCCGAAGATGCGCTTCATGAAGGAAGAAATCTTCGGCCCGGTAGCGCCGGTATTCAAGTTCGAGACCGAGGAAGAGGCCGTAGCACTCGCCAACGACACCGAGTTCGGCCTGGCCTGCTATTTCTACACCGGCGATCTCGGCCGCGCCTTCCGGGTCATGGAAGGGCTGAAATACGGCATGGTCGGCGTCAATGAAGGGCTCATCACCACCCCTGAAGCGCCGTTCGGCGGCGTCAAGGAATCGGGCCTCGGCAAGGAAGGCGGCCATCAGGGCATCGAGGATTATCTCGACACCAAATATGTCTGCATCGGCGGACTTGGTCTCTAGAAGCCTGATGCGGTAATACCGAAAACGATCCTGGGCCGCTTCGAAAGGCCAGGCTGGCATCGATCAATGAACTTGCGAGCATGGCAATGAAGGACGGCGAGGTTTTCGGCACGACGCAGGCGGGCGAGGCCGTCCGCCGCTTCACCATCCGTGGCGGCGGCCTCACCGCCAACATCATCGGGCTGGGTGCGATCATCCAGGATCTGCGTCTGGCCGGGCACGACGCGCCGCTGGTGCTCGGCTATGATCGTTTCGAGCACTATGAGACGGACACCGCCTTCTTCGGCACCATCGTCGGGCGCTATGCCAATCGTATCCGCGACGGCCGCTTCACTCTCGCCGGGAAACGCTACCAGACCGAGCGTAATTTCCTCGAAAAGCACACGCTGCATGGCGGTTCGCAAGGTTTTTCGCGCCGGGCCTGGGCGGTTTCGCTGCATGGCAGGGATTTTGTCACACTGACCCTGCACGACCCGGACGGCACGATGGGCTTTCCCGGCGCGCTCGACGTGACCTGCACCTACCGGCTCAAGATCCCCGGCACGCTCAGCGTCGAACTGACCGCCACCTGCGAGGAGCCGACGCTCTGCAATCTCACCCAGCATTCCTATTTCAACCTGGACGACGGCGGCGCCGGCGACATTCTCGATCACCGGTTGATGCTGAATGCCGGCGCCTATCTGCCGGTCGACGCGGATCTCATTCCGACAGGCACGGTAAAGCCGGTCGACGGCACACCTTTCGACTTTCGCCAGGCGCGGCCGCTGCGCATGGAGACCGAGGGCGAGCAACTCCCCTACGACCAGAATTTCTGCCTTGCCTCGACGCGCGGGCCGCTGAAGCAGGCGTCGTGGGCGCAAGGCGCGAATTCCGGCGTCGAGATGGAGCTCTGGACGACCGAGCCGGGCGTCCAGCTCTATACCGGCCAGTATCTGGCGCCGTCCTCGCCTGGACTGGGCGGACGCCAGTACAAGGCGTTTTCAGGCTTCTGCCTGGAGCCGCAAATCTGGCCGGATGCGCCCAACCGGCCCTATTTCCCGCAAGCCACGCTGTGGCCGGGCCAGATCTATCATCACGTGACGGAATACCGGTTCAGGCTGCCTTAGCGCTGGAGTGCCCCTGCCGAAGCGTACGACTCGAGCGTCGCAAACACGCCCAATGCAGCGCCCTCGGGATTCTTGGTCGGTGGCAGAGCTTCAGCTATCCGGCGCACAAAGGTCGTCTCAGAACCGGCTGGAGCGTTCTTTCGGCTGAGGCGACTTCAAGCCCTGACAGGAGCATTCCGAATCAGCGGGAAGTCGCGCGGCGGTTTCCAGCGCGACCCGCGAGGCTGTCATGGACAGATTGGGCAACACGTCCTCCTGCAGCAATTTCTGGCGATTGCGATCCATATAGTCGTTGAAGCCCGCCGTCACGAACGCGCAAGGCACGAAACACGCGCCGATCTCGCGCGACAAGGTCGCCTCAGGGGCGATGGAATGGTTGAGTACATCCGCCCCCATGCCCCGATATGCCAAGGCTTCGGCAGGCGTTGTCAGCCGGGGCCCATAACAATGGGCAGCCACCAACTGCTGTTCGATGCCATAAACGCGGCATTCGGCTGGCCAATAACGGCGGGCCGTTTCGACCAGAACCGCTGCACATCTTGGACACACGATTTGCTTGCCCGAACAGTCAAAGCTCTGACGGTCAGGAAGCAGTGAAAACGGGGTCTGCGTCAGTTCAATGATATCGGCGGTCACCACCATGTCGCCCGGCTGGATCGCCTTGTTGACGGCGCCTACAGTCGAGCAGGCGAGAACTTGCCGTACACCCGCCCGCATCAATACCCAGAACGCGCGGCGATGGCAGGAATGGTCGATACGGTCGCGGGGATTGCCGTGCGAATACATGCACAGCGCGCGTTTTGCTCTCCCTTCCGCTGTGATCGACGCATCGAACTCGAGCAGCTTCCAGTTGTCGGTGCGACCGAAAGGTGTTTCAAAACTCATGTCGCGCCGCAAGGTGCGCACACCATCGAATTCGACATCTTCCGGGAAGGCAAGCCCCCAGTTTGCCGACCCGGTGATGATGGCCAACCCTACCTGAGGGATGTCCGTCGAATGATCCGTCAGATCGTCGGCTGCATGGTAATTGGTGGGCATGTTTCCAGTCTCGGTCAGGATTTTTGGCGAAGGGTCACAATCAGGACCACGGCCACGACGATGACGGTCCACAATGTCGAGATCGCCGCAATGGTCGGATCGATCTGATCGCGCAGCGACAGGAACATAAGCTTCGGCATCGTGCTATTGCGACCACTTGCGATGAAGATCGAAATCACAGACTCGTCGAGCGAAGTCAGGAACGCCATCAATGTCGCTGACAGCAAGCTGATCCGAAGTTGCGGAACGATGATTCCGCCAATGGACCTGGCCCAGTTTGCACCGAGGCTGCGCGCCGCCTGAACCTGGTTCCAGTCAAAACGGGCCAACGCGGGCAATAACACAATGCACGCGACCGGAACGGCCAGCACCACATGTCCGACCAGCACACCGAATAGCGTTCCGATCAGATGTTGTGCAGCCAACACAAAGAAGAGACCGATCGCAAGCAGGATACCTGGGGTGATCGAGGGGGTCAGCAGGACGCTCTGGATGGCCGCAGCGGCCTTTCCGCCCAGCCGATTCATTGAAATGCAGGCGAGCAGCGCGAAAGGCACCGCGATCAACGCCGTCAACGTCCCAAGGATCAAACTCGTTCTGAGCGCGGCCATCCACGTTGCCGAGCCGAAGAAGTTCTCGTACCAGCGCAACGAGTAGGCGTGCGGCGGAAACTCGAGGAGATTCGACGCCGAAAAGGAAAGCGGCACCACCACGAGCGTCGGCAGCATCAGAAATGCCATGACAAGAGCGGCAAAGCTCCAGAGCAAAATGCGGGCGAGCCTGTTTTGCGGATAGGCTTCAAGCATGGGAGGCTTCCACGGTGTTCTGGGCCACCAGACGGCGTGCCGCCAGCAACATCACACCGATCAGCGCCATAAGAACGAGGAGCAGAATGCCCAGGACGCTTGCCGACCCCCAGTCCTGAAAGGTCGATAGTGTACGCTCGATCCGGGTAGAGAGCGGATTTACCTTGCCGCCGCCAAGCACCGCCGGCGTGATGAAAAAACCTATGGCGTAGATGAGGACGATGATCGAACCCGAGAAGATGCCGCCCGTCGAAAGCGGCATAATGACTGTGCGGATGACCTGCCTGAGGGTGGCTCCCATGCTCGCTGCCGCGCGAATGAGATTTGGGTCGATATCGCGCATCGCAGCATAAACAGGCAGCAGAAAGAGTGGCAGCATGTAGTGCACCATGCCGATCAGCGTTCCCGTGAAGTTGTAGACCAGCGGCAATGGCTCCGCCGTCAGGCCTGAACCGGTCAACGCCGCGTTGATCAGGCCATCGCGCCGCAAGAGCACGAGCCAACCATAGGTACGCACCAGAATAGAGGTCCACAGCGGCAGCATGACGAACGCCATGAGCACGTTGGCCACCCTTGGTCTGATGCTGGCCAGAGCCAGCGCCAGAGGAGTGCCGAGAAGAATGCAGGCCGCCAGCGTACCCAAGGACAGTTCGAGGGTCGTGACGAGCGCCGACCATGTCAGTCCGCTCGAAAGGACCTTCTGGTAATTGCCGACGGTGTACTCACCCCCGGTGGTCAGGAATGATTGCCGGATGATCCAAAGGATGGGCAGTATCGCCGCCAGCCCAACGATGAACAGCGCCGGGAGCGAAAGTGAAAGAAAAAACCGCCGCTCGCGCCGTGCGTCCGCCGCGAGCGCCGGATCCCGGACGACGGTCACGCCGTCGCTCCCGGTATCGCGTGAACCTTCGCTGCTGGTGCATATGCGGTCATCCGCTGACCGGCGGCAAGCTCGGCGCAGCCGCCGGCCAGCGCTGCCGGAATGCAGACAAGAACCTCTTGCCCACCGTCAAGCGCCAGCGTCAAAAGCCAGTTCTCGCCGCGGAACGCTTTGGTGCGCAGTATTCCTTCGAGAGCCACTCCGTCTCCCCCGACGAGCTTCGCATCAAGATGGAAGCTTTCGGCGCGGATCACCAGAGTTTCGCGTGATGGTTCGGCGCCATCGATTCTGCGCGCCGAGCCTGGCGCCACAATGTTAGCCTCGCCCATGAACTCCGCGACGAAGCGGGTCGATGGACGATCATAAATCCGCTGCGGCGTATCTATCTGCTGGATGCGGCCAGAGTTCATCACCGCAATCCGGTCAGACATAATCAACGCTTCGCGCTGATCGTGGGTCACATAGATTGTGGTGATCCTTAGATGGTCATGCAGACGCCGGATCTCATACTGCATGGTCTCGCGCAGATTCTTGTCGAGCGCCGACAGCGGCTCGTCCATCAACATCACGCGCGGTTCGAAGACGATAGCCCGCGCCAATGCCACCCGTTGACGTTGGCCGCCGGATAGTGCGGCAACATTGCGCTCCGCCAGGCCATCCAGCTTCACGCGGGCCAAGGTGTCAAGGGCCCGCTGACGCGCCTCCGCTCTCGGTACCTTGCGCAGCACCAGCGGATACGCGACATTCGCCAGGACGTTCATGTGCGGAAACAGGGCGTAATTCTGGAATACTATGCCGATGTCTCGTTTGTTGGGCGGCAGGCGGGTGATGTCTCGATCGCCCAAGAGAAGTTTACCGGAATCCGGCCGGACAAAACCGGCCAGAGCCATGAGTAACGTGGTCTTGCCAGATCCCGATGGCCCTAACAGCGTGAGGAATTCGCCAGCCTGAATGTCGAGCGAAACATCATCCAGTGCGACGTAGGACCCGTAAGCCTTGTGCACGCTTTCGATGGTGATCGCGAGCGACTTCATCATGTGCTCCAGCCTTAAAGCGCGTCGCGTTCGACCGGCCTCACGCGACACGCTTTAGGTTCTTGTTTTCATGCATGTCGTTGTCGCAAAAGCGCTGCACACTTTTGCGCGACATGCATTAGAGCTGAGAGTCAGCGGGCCATCATTTCATCGAAGGCTCTTTGGGCGGCCTCGCCGTTCTTGACCCACCATTCTGAATTCGAAAACACCGAAGTGCCAGCATTTTCAGGCGCGGTCGCAAGTGTCTCCAGACGGTCCTCGGGAATAAGGCCACCCTCATATGCCGCAGGATTGACTGGGCCATAGGCAATGAAATCGGTCAGCTTCGCAACGCGCGCGGGCTGCGTCATCGCTGCGATGAGCTTCATCGCGGCTTCCTTGTTCGGCGCTCCCTTCGGCACCCCAAGACAGTCCGTGCCGATGACCGAACCCTTGAACGTGTAGTCAGCCGCGCCGCCATCTGCTTTCACGGTTTGGGCGCGTCCGTTCCAGGTAATGACCAAATCCGCCTCACCGTCTTTCAGCAACTGCGCGGACTGGGCGCCCGAGGTCCACCAGACGGCGACATTTGGTTTGATCGCTTCAAGCCGCTTGATGGCACGCTCTAGCCCTTCCGGGGTGCTGAGCACGGAATAGACGTCCGCCGGTGCCACGCCATCGGAGAGAAGCGCGATCTCGATCGAGTCTTGCGCATTGGCGCGCAACGCGCGACGGCCAGAAAATTTGGCAACATCCCAGAATTCCGCCCACGTCTTCGGCGGGTTCTCGCCATAGGTCTTGGTGTTCCACGACATGACGGTGCCATAGGAATCGAACGGATAGCAGTAGTCGGACTTTGCACCCTCCGGCACGGATTTCGGATCGATGATCTTGTAGTCGAGCGGCTCCAGCAGCGATTGTGCGGCAGCCTGGGCCCCTTCCGGCGAACCCAGGTGGACGATGTCGGTCGTGACTGCACCCGAGGTAACCTGCATCTTCAGGGCGGCCAGGCCGTCGCTCTGCGTCTCCTCGCGGACATCATAGCCAAGCTCTTTTGCAGCCGGCCCCCACATGGCCTCCTTGATGGCGTTGCCATAATCGCCACCTGCGGTCGTGATGGTGACCGTCTGCGCATGGACGGGCAGGGCAGCCGAGATTGCGAATGCTGTTAAGGAAATGCGTAGCCAGGACATAGGTTCTCCTCCCCAACTTTTATGGAATATCGCTTGAAAGAGCCATTATTTTGTAATCGTAACGTTACGATTGCATCTGAATACGCTAGAGTCAAGCTGCTTCCCATGGGAGTTTGGATTGACCGGGATGTCGAATTCGGTAACGCTATGGCGGTCAGCAAATCAGCCGGCGCTTTCGCAAATGAAGTCGGGCGAACAATGGCCAATCTAAAGCAGATCGCCGCGGAACTTTCCCTGTCGGTGACCACGGTGTCCCGCGCTCTGAAGGATGGGCCGGAAGTGCAGCCCTCGACCATAGCCCGCGTCAAGGAGGCGGCTAAGCGGGTCGGCTATTTACCAAATCATCATGGTCGCGCGCTCAAAACCGGTCGAACGCAGACGCTGACGGCGGTACTCCCGATGGAGACACGAGACCATCTGTCCGATCTGTTGAAGCTTCCTTTAATCGAAGGCATGACGCTGGCGGCGCGGCAAGCCGGCTATAGTCTGTCCATCTATTCCACCACTCCCGACGACGATCCCGTTGAGAGTGTGCAGCGGCAGCTTCAGGCGCGCAGCGCAGACGGCCTGGTCATCACGCGCCTGGTGTCGGCTGATCCGCGCGTCAAGCTGCTGCTGGATCAACGCATGCCATTCGTCGCGTTTGGAAGAACCGACCTGGATGTCGCGTATCCCTATGTCGATGTAGACAATGAACAGATTGCCTACGAGGCGACCCGGCGGCTCATGGATAAGGGCTGTCGACGCATTGCGCTGCAACTTCTCGTTCCGGAGGACCAGGCGAGTGCCATGCGTCTTTCCGGGTATGGAAGGGCAATGGCCGAGGCCGGTATTCCGATCGACCAATCGCTGATCGGTCATGGCATGTTCACCATGGAATCGAGCGCAGGCTGGTTCGATCGCTTGCTGGCGTCATCAGATCCGCCAACGGGCTTGGCGTGCGCCAACGAACTGGGCCTTCTGGGAGCGTTGCACGCTCTCGGCAAGCGGGGTCTTACACCAGGCCGCGATGTTCACATCGTCACCCGTGACAGCACGCGGCTGGCACGCTTCCTGCCCGCAAAGATCGGAGTTCATTCCGTGGATATGACGGGTGTTGGACGCAAACTTATCGAAGTCCTGGAGAGCCGGATCATCAATCCGCTTGGGCCGGTGGAGACAGTCTTGGTGCAAGGCAGATTCGAGCCGGCCGAATAATCCGGGCTGCCCTCAGGAGGCCACCTCGTCTTGAACCGCCCGGATCATCGCCTTTGCGGCATCTGCTCCCGCCGCTAGGATACGATCCGACAATTCCGTTCCTTTCACGGCGCGCGCGAGTTGAAGCGCGCCGATGAGCGTTGCAAACATGCCCAACGCAGCGCCCTCGGGATCCTCGGTCGGCGGCAGAGCTTCGGCGATCTGGCGCACCAGGGATTGAACGCGCTCGGCATAGAGGGCCCGCGTTTCAGGCGGCTGCCGCGCTATTTCCGGCAACAACGCGGCCGAAGCGCAGCCCTTTCCAGGATTGTCCCGGTGCTCGGCCGATAGATATGCCCCTATGGCCATTTCCGGGCCGCCGGCGGCCAACGCTTCCTGCACTTGATGCGACTGCGCGTCCAGGGCCGCCGCCACGCTTTCACGGACGAGCTCCGCCTTGGACTGGAAGTGCGGATAGAAGGCGCCGTTCGTCAGCCCGGCGTCGCTCATGATGGTTGCCAGCCCGGACGCCGCGATGCCGTCAGATCGAAAACGTTCGGCGGCGACCTCCATGATCCGGCTGCGTGACGCGTCCTTTCGCCCCTTTTCGTAGCGCATATCTTTCTTTCCTGTCCTGCTATTGCATTATGCTCATAATCTGATATTACGACCATAATTCAATTCGTGGAAATAAGCTAGACCTCTCGAACCTGGAACATCAAAATGAATGGGAATTCTGAAAAAACCGCAATCGTGACCGGAGCCTCCTCGGGCATCGGCCGCGCCAGCGCCGAGGCCTTGGCGCGGGCGGGGTTCACTGTCTTCGGGACAAGTCGCCGCAAGACCAGTAATGGCCCGAATGGAGTGACCATGCTGGCATGCGACGTGACCGATGATGCGGCCGTCAATGCGCTCGTTGCCACCGTGCTGGCGCAGACCGGCCGGATCGACCTCCTGGTCAACAATGCCGGTGTCGGTCTGCTAGGAGGCGCCGAGGAATCCTCGGTCGCACAGGTACAAGCCCTGTTCGACGTCAATCTGTTCGGCGTCATCCGCATGACCAATGCGATATTGCCGTCGATGCGGCGGCGCGGCCAAGGGCGCATCATCAATATCGGCTCCATTCTGGGATTGGTACCCGCGCCATACTCAGCTCATTACTCGGCAGTCAAGCACGCGCTCGAAGGCTATTCTGAATCGCTCGACCACGAGGTGCGCGCCTTCAACGTCCGCGTCTCTGTCATCGAGCCGGCATTCGTCCGCACCGTCTTCGACCAGAACGGCATCGAGCCGGATTCGCTGTTGAAGGAATACGATCGGGCTCGAGCCGGGTTCAAGGCGCTGCTGGGCGATGTGATGCCCAAAGCCGATCGGCCGGAAGTGGTGGCGGATGTGGTCGTCAAGGCGGCGACCGATGCCAGTCCGCGACGGCGTTATACCGCCGGCAAGGCAGCGCGCCAGGTCAGCCTGTTGCGCCGCTTTGCCCCCGCGGGGATTTTCGACAAGAGCCTGCGCAAGCAGTTCCGCTTGCCGGTCTGAACAACAGCGAGCCAGCGGATTTCACGCACATGCGACTAGCAGCCACAACGCATTTGGTCAGGCCCTACGAGACGGAGGCGCCAAGCATGACACATACATCCAATCGATCGCCGCGTTCGGCGGCATTGTTCCAGGACGCGCCAACGCGCTCGGTCGATGTCGGCGGCACAGCCTTTGCCTACCGGGAACTCGGGCCCAGAACGGGCGTGCCGGTGGTCCTGCTCAACCATCTGGCTGCTCAGCTGGACAATTTTGATCCGCGCATCGTCGATGGCCTCGCTGCGACCCGGCGGGTGATTGCCTTCGACAATCGTGGCATCGGCGCTTCGGGTGGCAAGACTCCGTCGACCATTTCCGGCATGGCACGGGATGCGGTCGCCTTCATCCGGGCGCTGGGGTTCGAAGAAGTCGACCTCTTCGGCTTTTCACTCGGCGGTTTCGTGGCGCAGCAGATTGTGCTGACTGAGCCTGAGCTTGTGCGCAAACTCATACTGGCTGGCACAGGCCCGGCCGGTGGCGAAGGGATCGACAAGGTGACGCCGCTGACGATCGTGGACATGATCAAGGGCGCGCTGACTTTGCGGGATCCGAAATACTATCTCTTCTTCACAAGGACGCCGAATGGGCGCCGCGCCGCAAACGCATTTCTGCAACGGCTGAAAGAGCGCCGGACCAACCGGGACAAGGCGGTATCGCTGAGCGCGTTCGGCGCGCAACTCAAGGCGATCAAGGCCTATGGACTGCAGGCGCCGCAAGATCTGAGCGCCATCCGCATTCCCACTTTGGTTGCGAACGGCGACCAGGACAGGATGGTGCCGAGCAGCAATACCTACGATCTCGCCGGGCGTATCCCGGGGGCGCATCTGGTTATCTACCCGGATGCCGGGCATGGCGGGGTCTTTCAGAACCATGCCGATTTTGTCCCGAAAGCCCTGTCCTTCCTCGAGGACTGAGGCCTTTCCGCAGGGCGGCTATGCAGCTGAAAACGTTCGGCTTGTTTCGTCCCGGAACACCAACAGACATTTTTAGAAAGTAACTGCCATGAAGGCATTCGTTGTCGATAAGCATAATAAAAAGGGCATTCTGCGGCTGGCCGAGATGCCGGAGCCGGAGCTCCAGGACAGCGATGTCCTGGTCGAGGTCCATGCCGCAGGGGTGAACCTGCTCGATTCCAAGATCAGAACCGGAGAATTCAAGCTCATCCTGCCTTATCGCCGACCCTTCATCCTGGGCCACGACGTGGCTGGGAAGGTTATCCGCGTGGGATCGAAAGTCCGCAAGTTCAAAGGCGGCGACGATGTTTATGCGCGGCCGCGCGATGGCCGGATTGGGACTTTCGCCGAATTCATCGCCGTGAACGAAGCCGACGTGGCCTTGAAGCCTGAGAATCTCAGCATGGAGGAGGCGGCCTCGATTCCCCTGGTCGGTCTCACCGCCTGGCAGACGCTCATTGAAAGGGCAAACCTGAAGAAGGGACAGAAGGTCTTCATTCAGGCTGGTTCCGGCGGCGTGGGAACATTCGCCATTCAGTTGGCCAAGCACCTCGGCGCGACCATTGCGACAACAGCGAGCGCAGCGAGTGCCGATCTGGTCAAAGGTCTCGGCGCCGATGTTGTCGTCGACTACAGGAAAGATGACTTCGAGAAAGTTCTGTCGGGCTACGATGTCGTCTTGAACAGTCAGGACGCCAAAACACTCGAAAAATCCCTGAGCGTGCTGAAACCGGGTGGGAAGCTCATCTCCATCTCCGGTCCACCGGATCCCGAGTTTGCCAGGGAAAAGGGACTGAATTTAATGCTGAGGCTGGTGCTGCGCTTTCTGAGCCGCGGTATCCGGGCCAAATCCAAGCGCCGTGGCGTGAGGTTTTCGTTCCTTTTCATGTTGGCGCAGGGCGATCAGCTGAGCAAGATCACCTCCCTCATCGAATCCGGCGCGATCCGCCCGGTTGTGGATCGGGTCTTTCCATTCGAAGCGACCAATGAGGCTCTGGCTTATGTCGAAACAGGACGCGCCAAGGGCAAGGTCGTCATCAAGGTCAGATAGCAATTCCTTCGAAAGCTGCCCTCAACGTCTCGAACGGCGCCAGGGCGCCGCGCACCTGCACGACGGCGGCGGCGACGCGATGGGCACGCTGCACCGCTTCTTCCGGGGCATGGCCGGCAAGGCGGGCGGCGAGATAGGCGCCGTTGAAGGAATCGCCGGCGCCGGTGGTGTCGAGGGGGGCGGCGACATGCACCGCCTGCACCGATTGCAAGCTGCCGTTCCGGGCGATCAGCGCCGGTTCCTCGCCGTTCTTGACGACGACTTCGCCGGCCAGCTTTCGCAGCCGTTCGGCGGTTGCGTGCGGTGCTGCGTCCCCGAACAGCATCTGCTCGTCGGGAAAAGTCGGCAGCGCGATGTCGGCGACGGCAAGCGCCTCGAGCATGGCGGCCTGCGCTTCCTCGTGTTGGCGCCACAGCCGCGGCCGGTAATTGGGATCGAAGGCGATCAGCGACCCGGCCGCCCGCGCTTTGGCCACGGCCGTCAGCAATGTCTTGCGCGCATTGTCGTCGAGGATTGCCAAGGTTATACCGGAAAAATAGACAAGCGCTTGGTTTTCAAGGCTTTTCGCCAAAGCGGCTGGGTCCGAAGCGAGCTGCCTCGCGGCTGCATCGGCGCGCCAATAGGTGAATGAGCGTTCGGCGCCGGTCAGCGTGATTGCGTAGAGGCCGGGGCGGGCGCCCGGTATGACCGGGCTGGCGCCGATGCCAATGCCGTTTTCAGCAAGGAATTTGATCTGGTCGCGCGAGAACGGGTCGTCGCCGAACGCCGATACATAGGTCGCCGGCCGCTCGCCGCTCAAGGCATGCAGCGCCCACAAGGTATTGAACGTGTCGCCGGCAAAGCCCATGCGCCAGTTCGGCCCGGCCTGGCCCGAAAGCTCGAGCATGCACTCGCCGATCGAGGCGACGCCATTTCCTGCCATGAAGTTCTCCTCCATCCCTGCGATTGCGGTGCTGTAGCTTTTTGCGATCGGCAGCGCCATGCTTGGCGCTGGCGGATTCTTGCGCTGGGCGCGATTTCCCACAGGGGCGTGGGACGCGATCCGCTCAGCGAAACGTTATTCGCAGAACAGGAATGGGTTTGGCATCGTTATGGCGTTATCTTCTTGGAGGCCTCGGCCTGGCTGCCTTGCTCGCCGGCGTGCTGGCCGTCGTCTATCTGACGGCGCCGCATGCGCCGCAGCGCAGCTCGGACGTAGGCCGTTCCAAGACGACGGCGAACAAGCTGTTCGTGGCGACTTTCGAGCCCGAGAAGGGCGTCATTCGGCAGGGCGAACTGGAATCCTGGCTGCTGACACTGAAAACCGTCGAGGGTGCGCCGGTGGAAGGTGCTGCAATCACGATTTCCGGCGGCATGCCGCAGCACATGCACGGTCTGCCGACCAGCCCGCAGGCTACCGATTACCTCGGCGAGGGACGCTATCGCATCGACGGGGTGAAATTCACGATGAGCGGATGGTGGCAGCTGCACTTTGCCATCTCGGCCGCGGCCGGTTCGGACACGGTCGTCTTCAACGTGGTGCTGTGAGCCACAGATGAGCCAGCTTTCCAGTCTTCTCGCGTTGGTGATGGTGGCGGTGCTTGTCGGCTGCGGCAGGCCGGAATTTTCCGACGCCGAAAAGCAGACCATCGCCTCGCTGGCGCTGTCGAGACTGCCGTCGCTGAAGCCGGACACCACCAATCGCTTCGCCGATGTGCCGGCAGCCGCCGCACTTGGCTCGACGCTGTTTTTCGACACGGGGATGAGCGGCGACGGCACCGTATCCTGCTCGACCTGCCACAAGATCGACCGGCAGTTCCAGGACGACCTGCCGCAAGCCGTCGGCGTCGGCCGCACCAACCGGCGCACCATGCCGCTGGCCGGCGTCGCGCATGATCCCTGGTTCTTCTGGGACGGGCGGCGCGACAGCCTGTGGGCGCAGGCGCTGACCCCGCTCGAAAATCCGCTGGAGCAGGCTGGCAACCGCGCCGCCTTCGCGCATTACATCAGGGCCCGCTTCGGCGAGCGCTACGAGCGTATCTTCGGGCCGCTGCCCGACCTTTCCGGCGTGCCGGCCAATGCCAGTCCGCTCGGCACCGATGCCGAGAAGGCGGCCTGGAATGCCATGCCGGAGGCGCAGGCCGAGGAGGTCAATCGCGTCTTCGCCAATATCGGCAAGGCGATCGCCGCCTTCGAGCGCTCGATCGCGCCGCCGCAGACGCGCTTTGACCGCTTTGCCATTGATCTCGCGGCGGGCGCCGAGCCGCAAGGCGATGCCGCCTTTTCGCCAGACGAAATCCTCGGCCTGAAATTGTTCATCGGCAAGGCCAATTGCGTGACGTGCCATAACGGCCCGCGTTTTACCGACGGCAGCTTCCACAACACCGGCGTGCCGCCGGTCGTGGGTCTGCCGCCGGATCGCGGCCGCGTCGACGCGGTGGCGCAGGTCGAGGCCGATCCGTTCAACTGTTTCGGCGCCTTTCGCGACGGCGACGCCGATGCCTGCCGCGAGTTGCGTTTCATGGTCAAGGCCGGGCCGGAACTCGTCCGCGCGTATAAGACGCCGTCGCTGCGGGGTGCCGCCACCCGGCCGCCCTATATGCATGCCGGGCAGTTTTCTTCGCTGGACGAGGTCGTGGCGCATTATTCGAAGGCGCCGGCGAGTGTCGAAGGCGTGTCCGAAGTCCACCCGCTGCAGCTTTCGGATCGCGAGCGGGCGGCGCTGGTGGCGTTCCTGAAGACGCTGGCGGAGTGAGGTTTGGACTTGTCTGCGGCAAGCAGTTTCTAGGCCGCCAAAGCAACGATGTAGACGATTGTTGACACGATGCAGCGTCGCTGATCATGATAACCAAGGCGCAAAGTGCGATCCCTCAGGTGTGGGAGGATGAAATGCAGCCACTTGTCATCGACGCAAAGCCTCAACCTGTTTCAGTTGACCCCGCCAAGACTGCAGTTCTCGTCGTGGACATGCAGAATGACTTCGGCTCGAAAGGTGGGATGTTCGACAGAGCCGGCATCGACATTTCCGGGATTCAACGGGCTGTCCGCCCTACTGCAAGTGTAATAGCGGCCGCTCGCAAATCGAGACTGCCCGTCATTTATCTGAAGATGGGATATCATTCTGACCTTTCGGATCTCGGGACATCGGATGCCCCCAATCGTGTCCGACATCTCCAGATCTTTGGCGTCGGTGAGAACATGACAGCGCCGGATGGCGGCGAGAGCCGGATTCTGATCCGTGACACTTGGGGAACAGATATCGTCAATGACCTGAAGCCGGAGGCAGGGGATGTCGTCCTCTACAAAACCCGATTCAGCGGTTTCTACGAGACCGAACTCGATGCGGTCCTGAAGACCGCAGGCGTCAAACACCTGATCGTGACAGGGTGCACGACTAGCGTTTGTGTAGAGTCGACCATTCGGGATGCCTTTTTCAGGGATTATCACTGCATATTGCTGACGGACTGCACCAGCGAGCCCATCGCGTCGGATGCTCCCAGGAGCAATCATGACGCCTCGATAACGCTCGTGCAGACGCTCTTTGGATGGACGTCGGCGTCCGACCATTTCCTGAGGGCGATCGAGGAGCAATTTCAGGAGCGCCTTCAACGAGCCGGATAAACTGGCGAAGCCATTGAGCGGCTAGCGATCCTTCACCGTCTCCATGGCGACGAAGGTCGAGGTCTGGGCGACGTGCGGCAAAGCGGAGATGCGCTCGCCGAGCACGCGGCGGTAGGCGGCGATGTCGGTGGTGCAGACCTTCAGCAGATAGTCGAAGCTCGACGCCATCATGTGGCACTGCTCGATCTCCGGCACCGCCTGCACGGCGCGGTTGAAGGCGTCGAGCGCGGCCGAGCGGGTGTCGGACAGTTTCACCTGGACGAAGGCGACATGGCCTTCGCCCATGCGCTCGCGGTCGATGATCGCCTGGTAGCCCCTGATAAAGCCGTCCTTCTCCAACCGCTTCACCCGCGCCTGCACCGGCGTCTTCGACAGGCCGACTTTTGCCGCCAGTTCCGACATGGAAAGCCGGCCATTGCTACCCAACGCCGACAGGATGTTCCTGTCGATGCGGTCCAATTGGTCTTCTGTCATCAGATTTCCAGGCAAATCGGAGATAAACTGGCCAAACAGTAGATCAATCGACCTGTCCTGTCGATTTCTTTGGACCGACCGAAATCCCTACTTATGTTAGCTTGCGCCATTCGGTCCGGTGACCGCCGGCCCGCTCCCGTACGCTCGTTCTACAGGACCGCCATGCCAGCGCTCGACGCCATCCGCCAGCAGATCCGTGCCAATTATTTGCCTGACGAGGACCAGTCGGTGAAGCGGCTGGCCGAGGCAGCCGGGCTGTCCGTGCAAGACCGCAAGGCGATTTCGGCCCGTGCCGCCGATCTGGTGCGGGCGGTGCGCGGCTCGTCCGATCCGCGGCTGATGGAAGTGTTCCTGTCGGCCTACGGCCTCTCGACCAAGGAGGGCGTGGCGCTGATGTGCCTGGCCGAAGCGCTGCTGCGGGTGCCCGACACAGAGACGATGGACGACCTCATCGCCGACAAGATCGCGCCGCACGACTGGTCGGCGCATTCGGGCGGCTCGAGCTCGATCTTCATCAATGCGTCGACCTGGGCGCTGATGCTGACCGGCCGCGTGCTTGATGAAGGCGAGGGCGGCATCGAAAGCACGCTGCGCGCCATGGTGCGCCGGCTGGGCGAGCCGGTCATCCGCAAGGCAGTCGCCGCCGCCATGCGCGAAATGGGCGAGCAATTCGTGATCGGCCGCACGATCGCCGAGGCCGTCAGGCGCGGCCGGCCGATGACGCAGAAGGGCTATCTCTATTCCTTCGACATGCTGGGCGAGGCGGCCCGCACCGAGGCCGACGCATTGCGCTATCTCAAGGCCTATGCCGACGCCATCTCCTCGCTCGATGCCGGCGCCAACGGCCCCGACATCCGCCAGAACCACGGCATCTCGGTCAAGCTGTCGGCGCTGCATCCGCGCTATGAGGTGACGCAGAAGGAAACGATGCTGCCTGTCATGGCCGAGCGGCTGTTGTCGCTGGCGCTGGCGGCGCGCCATTCGCGCATGGGGCTCAACATCGATGCCGAGGAGGCCGACCGCCTCGATTTGTCGCTCGACGTGATCGGGCGGGTGCTGGCTGAGCCGGAGCTTGCCGGCTGGAACGGCTTTGGCGTCGTCGTGCAGGCCTACGGGCCGCGCGCCGCCTTCGTCATCGACTGGCTCTATGCGCTGGCCAGGAAATACGACCGCACGATCATGGTGCGGCTGGTCAAGGGCGCCTATTGGGACACCGAGATCAAGCGGGCGCAGACGCTCGGGCTCGACGGCTATCCGGTCTTTACCCGCAAGGCCAACACCGACGTGTCCTACCTGGCCTGCGCCAAGAAGCTGTTGTCGATGACCGACCGCATCTATCCGCAGTTCGCTACCCACAACGCCCACACCGTCGCCGCCATCCTGTCGATGACGACGGACCGCGATACATTCGAGTTCCAGCGGCTGCATGGCATGGGCGAGGCGCTGCATGAGACGGTGCGGCGGGCCGAAGGCACGCGCTGCCGCATCTACGCGCCGGTCGGCGCGCATTCCGACCTGCTTGCCTACCTGGTCCGCCGGCTGCTCGAAAACGGCGCCAATTCCTCTTTCGTCCACCAGCTTACCGATGAGGAGGTCGAGCCCGAGGACATTGCCCGCGACCCGCTCGAAACGGTGGAGAAACAAGGCCCCGCCGCCAATCCGGCGATCGTTCCGCCGTCGGCGATCTTTGGCCCCAGCCGACGCAATTCCAAGGGCTTCGATATCACCGACACGCTGACGCTGGCTGCGATCGACAAGGCCAGGGCTGAGTTCGCCGGCCCGGACTGCTGGCACGCCAAGCCGATCAGCCGCGCGGCGGGCTATGGCAAGCAGCGTCCGGTCGTCGACCCGGCGAAGCCTTCGGAAGTGGTCGGCACGGTCAGCGAGGCCGGCGCCAAGCAGGTCGCGACAGCCGTGCGCTTCGCTGTTGAGGCACAGCCGGCATGGGCAAGGCGCCCGGTCGCCGAGCGCGCCGCCATCCTCAACCGCGCCGCCGATCTCTACGAGGCGAACGCCGTCGAGTTCTTTGCGCTTGCCGCCCGCGAGGCCGGCAAATCGCTGGCCGACGGCGTCGCCGAGGTGCGCGAGGCGGTCGACTTCCTGCGCTACTATGCTGCCGAGGCAGCCAATGCCGAAGTCGGAACGGAGGCGCGCGGCGCCATCGCCTGCATCTCGCCGTGGAACTTTCCGCTGGCCATCTTCACCGGCCAGATTGCGGCGGCACTCGTCACCGGCAATTCGGTCATCGCCAAACCTGCCGAGCAGACACCGCTGATCGCCTTCCGCGCCGTCGAACTGCTGCGCCAGGCCGGCGTGCCAGAAGACGTCATCCAGCTTCTGCCCGGCGACGGTCCCTCGGTCGGCGGCCCGCTGACCGCCGATCCACGCATTGCCGGCGTCTGCTTCACCGGCTCGACCGAGGTCGCCAAGCTGATCGAAAAGCAGCTGGCCGAGACTGCAACGCCCGATGCCATGCTGATCGCCGAGACCGGCGGCCTCAACGCCATGATCGTCGATTCCACCGCATTGCCCGAACAGGCGGTGCGCGACATCCTCGCCTCCGCCTTCCAGAGCGCCGGCCAGCGCTGCTCGGCCTTGCGCATTCTCTACGTGCAGAAGGACGTCGAGAAGAAGATGCTGGCGATGCTGAAGGGGGCGATGGAAGCGCTCAGCCTCGGCGATCCGTGGCGGATCTCGACCGATGTCGGCCCGGTCATCGACGACGAGGCGCAAGCGTCGATTCGCGACTATTGCACGAAAATGGGCCTGCAGGGCCGGCTGATCGCCAAGCTCGAAGCGCCGAAGGACGGCCGCTTCGTCGCCCCGCACGTCTTTCGGGTCAAGGGCATCGAAGAGTTGGAGCGCGAGGTGTTCGGCCCGGTGCTGCATGTCGCCACCTTCGATGCCGACGAGATCGATGCGGTGATCGCCGCGATCAATCGCAAGGGCTATGGCCTGACCTTCGGCCTGCACACCCGCATCGAAGGCCGCGCCCAGCATTTCGTCGACGGCATCCATGCCGGCAACATCTACGTCAACCGCAACCAGATCGGCGCCGTGGTCGGCGCGCAGCCGTTCGGCGGCGAGGGGCTTTCCGGCACCGGGCCGAAGGCTGGCGGTCCGCATTATCTCAGGCGCTTCCGCAAGGGGCCGGAGGCCGGCACCCATCTTGCCGAAGGCCGCAATGTGACGGCGACCGAGCTCGCCGACAATCTGCCGGACCCGGCGCTTGGCGGCTGGTCGACGCGGCCGGATCGCGTCGCCATCCTGAGGAAACATCTGCGCGGCAAGGGTGCCGCGGCCATCGGCACTGCCGCCGGCATCGATTTCGGGCAGGTCGACCTGCCCGAAAT
>NZ_JAMYUP010000043.1:0-48420 GCF_040323155.1 Mesorhizobium sp. M0060 | reverse complement strand
GGCTTGGACCGCTTCCAGCGTCTGTCCGGTTGCTCTGGTGTTGAAATGTCAACCGATCGGAACCTTCCATGTGCAGCAATTGCGAACACCATATGAGCTGGCTGAACATTGCCGGATGATGGCGTCGCTGGCCTTGAAGATCGGGACGCATGAAACCGAACTTGACCTGCCGTAGGCACACGACATCCGCATAGCAAGGGCACCAGTCCGCTTACCGGGTGCTCGGATGCCTCAAGCCTCCAGATCCCAGCAAGCACACTAAAGACCACAGCTCGGCCCGCAACGGCCCGCGATGCCCGCCGTTCCGTTAACACAGGGCTGCCTAGTCGATATTCCAGCTTGGAATTGTGCGGAACCATACGAAGCGGATTGCAAGCAACCAACCCGGTTGGCCAGGCATTAATTTAGCAAAGCACCAAATAGGAAAGCATCGGGAGGAAGACCATGCTGCACGTTAACACGCCTGGCGAATTTGAGGTCGGCGACGAGGTGGCGATAGCATGTACCGTCATCACGATTCTCCCTAGCGGCCGCGCCAGAGTGAGCATTCCAACCTACGACCATCCTTATACGATCGATCCGCCACCCAAAGCCCGGGCCGGAGACCGAGTGGTTCTTGTTGGGGACGTCACCCGCATCGATCGCGCAGCGAACAAACTCTCTGTGCGGATTGACTGCGGCGGGGTGATCACGGTCGACAAGTCTGCGATCACTCGGCTGAGAAAGCACCGCCGAGCTTCAGCGGGTTGAGACTACGGCGATACAAAGGCTGCACTTGTCGGCGTAGAGAGATGCAAGCGCACTTGAGCAGCCCAATGGTGCAGCTTGGTGTCTCGCTACACCCCATCAACCACACCGGCCGGGCGAGTCTCCTTTTGTTGGCCAGACCACGAGATAATAGAGCGATCGGGCTTTGAAACTTGCCTATATGCCGGAAGTGCCAGTTCGCCCTTGTCAGGAAAGGCAGCTGGTTTCAGGTCGTTCCCATTACACGTGCGATGGATGCGGCCGAGAGATTCGGATTTCGCTCTTCAAAAGGCACGCGCACTCGGCCCACACCGCCGCCCTGAGTGGCAGAGGCGCCGGGTGGGCAGATGGGCAGCCCAACGGCTTGGGGCCGCATCGCCGGGCGGCCGAGCCCGGTCCGAGATCCGGGAAATCGTAGCTTGGGATCGAGACGCTTACGCGGTCTTCTGTAACCTACGCCGGACTGCGGCTGTAATTTGCTACCTCGTCTGCGATGTCGATCTGCCAAGTTGTTGGCAATATCCAGCACAGGCAGCGCTCGATGCGTTCTCGCTGGAAACGCTACCTCCGACCAACGGTTAGTGTCCCAATGACAAAAACAAAAGTGAGCTGACGATGGACCCGCGGCAAAACAACATTTTGGAGATGTGGTGTCTTCTAGCCGTTCCGCTGTCACTACTACCTACGATCCTAGTAGCGGCGGTCGTCCTTAACTGAGACAAGTTTCCAGCTTGGCGGCTTTGGCCTCACCAATGCCATGTAACCAAATGGCCTGCTCAGCGTTTCCTTCAACGGCGTTCGACTGTGCGCTCGCGATGAAGCCGTGTGATTTCAGGATTTCTGAATGATCGACCGGGACACGAGCCGGCATGAAGGAAGCTTCGACTGCATGATTGTAGGTGGCGGGCCAGCGGGCCTAGCGGCTGCGACTTACCTTGGAAGATTTCGAAGGCGAGTAATTGTTGTCGACGCAGATGAAAGCCGTGCAAGGCGGATTTCCTTGACGCGCAACTGCCCATGCTTCCCAGACAGCATCACCGGCGCTGACCTACTTGACCGCCTCGAACTGCAGGCTGCTCGATACGGCGCAAGCTTGGTCCGCGACAGGATCCTATCCATTCGCAAAACGAAGGCTGGGTTTTTGGCGGGCGCTTCATCCCCCATTCGTGCCCGCTCGGTGCTCATTGCAACCGACGCTGTTGACATCCTGCCGGATCTTCCTGGCGCTGCCGACATGATCCAAGCTGGCGTCTTGCGATTGTGCCCTATCTGCGACGGCTATGAAGCCATCGACAAACGGGTGGCCGTCATCGGACCGGTCGAACACGCAATGAAAAAGGCGTTGTTCATGCGCACCTTCACACAGGATCTCACTTTGCTGATTACCGATCCATCCGAGCTCTCTCGGGACAAGCTTACCAAGCTCAAGAGGGCCGGAATCGAGATCGGCGTATGCAGACCCAATGCCGTTTGCGCTACGGGCCGGGAGGCGGTCGTGAAGCTCATCGACGGCGGAACGCTCTGATTCGACACCATCTACGCTGCGATGGGCTCGACCATCCGCTCGGGGCTCGCGGTCGAGCTTGGTGCATGCTGTGACAAAGCGGGCAATCTCGTCGTGGACTCGCGCCAGCGCACCGCAGTCACCGGCCTTTATGCAGCCGGAGATGTCGTCAACGAAATCAATCAGCTTGCCGTAGCATTCGGCCACGCAGCGGTCGCTGCAACTGACATGCACAACTATCTGGCGCCGGGCGGGAGCATCACCGCGAGGCATACTAGGGCCACGCCTTAAGCATCGACCTTCTTCAGCTCCGAGAGCTGCACAAGGCCGTTCTGGCTGCGGAATGTCACTATCGCATCCGTACTTTGCGCCTGGGCGATCCGGGTGAGGTGATCGATGATTCAAACATAAGCGCGTTTCCGCTGCATCGGCGGCGGAAATTGGTCGAAGGTATCGCCCGGGTCCTAGAATCCAAGAACGGGGAGGACGCGAATGCCTTCTGGCGCACGCAGCCGGCAAAAGGAACAAAGTGCGGTGTCGCTGGTTGAGATTTGTTGAGACCAGAGCGGAGGCTTTCCCTGCTCTGTCTGACGTCTCATCCAGCGCAAGGATTCGCCGTGGGCATTCTTGAGAGCCTGAAGAAAGCTACCGAGCAGGCGACGGGTATCGCGCGACCGAGAAAGCAAGAACTCGCCGAATTTGTGAAGGTGAAGAAGCCACTCGAATTTCGGTTCAAGGATAACGGCCTCGTGCCGAACCACCCCTTCTGGCCGTTTGTCGTCTATCGTGGCGCCGTAAGGTCGGTGGAACAATTTGATTCCGCAGCCGTGCTGGAAGAGCTTTTCGAGGCCAATGGCTGGAGTAGCGGCTGGCGGGACGGCATCTACCACTACGTTCTTATTCCCGCAAAAATGAAGTGCTTGGGGTTGCGCGCGGAACCGGCAAGGTTCGGTTCGGGGGCAACAGGGGCCGTACATTGTCCTTGAAGGCCGGCGACGTGGCACTTCTTCCGGCCGGCACCGGTCACCAATGTCTCTCCGAGCCTGCTGGTTTCCTAGTGGTCGGCGCTTATCCCGCATCCGGCGCTTATGACGAATGCACGACAGCCCAGGAACATGAGCGGGCATTACGAACGATTCCCAAGTTGGCCGTCCACGGAAGGATCCGGTCTATGGGAGCAAAGCGCCGCTGGTGTCAGTGTGGAAAAAATGAAGCTTGAAGATGAAGTCCGCCACGTTTCCGAAGACTTGGACGATGATGTACTGAGTGACGCTGTGCGGGCGCTGCATCGTCGGGTGAAGATCGTTCATGATTTCGATATCCCCTACATTGCTGGCTACAGCAAAGATGGCAGGACGATTTATATCGATCGCCATATGCCTCGCACTATGGATTGGAAATCGGCCAAGGTCCGGCTTGCCCCATTTCTGCTAACGCACGAGATCGTTGAAAAGGCGCTCCTAGACGAACTCGGGCTTCATTATCTGCACGCGCATCAAATCGCCCTTCGAGCCGAACGCGATGCCGTGAAGGCGGCGGGTGTTGGGTGGTCCGCTTACCAGGCCGTCAACAAAAAGAACGAAAAACCGATCTCCGAAGAGAAGCTCAAGAAGATCCCCAAGGATCTTGACCTGACGCCCTGACCGCGACATGAGTGCCTTTTCAACGCTCGAGCGTCTGCTGAAGGCACAACGATAGTCGGACAAGCCAATGGTCCTCGCTTGCCAGTTCTATGACCGCCGCCTCGCTGCAGAGCCGACGATGCTCTTTGTTAGGTTCGTGCCCGGCCGAGAGTAGGGCTTTCAGTCGCACCGCTCCCATCTGATCTCGACCAGGCGTCGGAAACGGATTCCTGCCCGACGGGTGGAACAGCTCCGCTCGCATCGATTGCTTGCGGCCGCATTTTTCGCAACGGACCTTTGCCCGCACTTGGTCGATGGTGACGTTGCCAATCACCTCCCGCAATTCCAGCTGCTTATAGAAACGCTTGATGTTGCAGAGGCCACAGCTAAGGCGGGCAACCTGCCCCGCGTTGTGGGCATGCATCAACGTCCATGGCGCGCCTCTCGGCCATTTTTCGGGTTGTTCTGGCATCCCTAGAGATGAGGAACATATTCCTCTCGGGTCAAGAGGTCCTTGACTCTCTCGTTCTCTTTTTGTTCACTAAGGGCAAAATGGAGACATGCCATGAAATCGATCATTGTCACTGCGGCCGAGCAGCCCGAAATCTACGCAACGGTGAGGCGTGAACGGCCTGCCATACATCGCTCCGTCATCAAAATGGCAAAGCAAATGCGCGGCCTATCTGATGTCAGTCAGAAACAGGCGATCGCTGAACTTACGGCCACTTGGATTCTAGCGATCTACCCGGAAAGCTTGGAGTTGGCATTATCGCTTTCAGACGCGATGCGCGAACAGACCGATATCTATCTGAGGGAAAGCAAAAAGAAGCCCGCAGCACCGCACTGATGCACGCCCAGCCGAGGGCCCTCGCCGGCTAGGATCGACCGGGAGTGGCCTTATCAGATCGCGCTGCCCGACGACCTATGTACCGGACACAGCTTTGCGCTGATCCGCGAATTCTGCGGAGAGCGCGGGCTGGCCCGAATGGTAAGGCAGGTGCAGGCGATATGGCCGGATCATAAACATGAGAACTGGCGACTCTACCGCTTCGCCGACCAGGCGTCCGCACAGATGTTCCTTGAGCATTCGGAGGCATGATGTTCGATCCCAAGCGCGATCGAGAAAACGGCCACCCAAACGGGGTCTGGCGCCGGACAGGGGAATACAAGAGAATTCTCGATCTCGGGCCGCTGAGCGTTCCTCAGACACTGCGCAACCAAGGCAACGACATGTGCAACCTCTACAACGTCACCACCAGTCAAGAGGCGATCCGCCAATGGACCGGAGCCTTGCGCGATCTCCTGGGCAACCTTGAGCCGTCGATCGACATCTATCCCAACCAGTTCGGCCCGGTCGTCCGCAATGCTCAGGACGGGACGCGCGAGCTTGCCAAGCTGCGCTGGGGAATGCCGACGCCGCTGGAGCGCGTCAAAGGCAATGCCGATTCCGGCACGACAAATATCCGCAACCCTCAATATGGCCACTGGCAGCAATATGTCGGCATCGAGCATCGCTGCGTCGTCCCGGTGACGAGCTTTGCCGAGCCCAGCCCCACGCCCGGTGACAAGGACTCCGAGACGGGCATTCAGCGGAACTTCTGGTTCGCCCTCAACGAGGACCGGCCGCTGTTCTTCTTCGCGGGCCTGTGGACGCGCTGGCAAGGGGTGCGCAAGGTCAAGGAAGGCCCTGGGGATCACGAGCTCTATGCCTTCATGACCACGAAGCCGAACGCGTTAATCGCGCCAATCCACGAGAAGGCGATGCCAGTGATCCTGACCAGGCGAGAGGAAGCCGAGACCTGGCTGGCAGCGCCATGGTCGGACGCAAAACGGCTGCAGTGGACGGCGCCCGACGACGCTCTCGTCATCGTCGAGAAGCCGGCCACACAGATCAAAGTTCCGCTGCAGGCGCCTGCACAAGGCTCGCTGCTTTGAAAGCATCCCGATGAGCGACGAACTGATCCGCCTTCCCGGCGCACTAGAGCCCGTCACGCGTCCGGGCGTTCAGCATCATAGGTGCGAGCATCCCGACTGCGGCAAGGATGCAGGATGGGGCTTCGCCAAGCCGAAGCAGCCTTCGCATTGCTTCTGTTTTGAACACCGCGCCGACGGCGAAGCATATCTCTGAGGAGCAATTCGAAAATGATCAGTCCGCCAAGACGACATGGCGAGTATGCCGACCGCGAGATCGATTGCCAGGAGGCTATGGAGCCCGGTTTCCAGGCGATCGTCGATTGCATGATCGAGGCCGGCTGGGCGCGCGGAGAGATCGTGCGGGCGCTGAGGCGGCTGATCGCCGCCGACAACATGACGCAAAAGGAAAACGCCAAGGTCGAGGCGCAGCTCGCCATCGCGCGCGCGATGATGCGTGCTGGCCGGCCTTGACGATCGCCAGACCGGCGCCAGACGGCGGGGCGCTGGCGTTGGGCGGCGTCATCGTGGTGAATTTGAAGAGGTGAATCAGCTGCTCCCCGCAAGCTGATTTGCGACCGAGACAACTTTGCCGGCTCGCGAAACGGACCCTCAATATGCTGCCTCTAGGTTAGTCCCAGCTAAATGAAGGGGGCTTCCATGCGTGTGACCGAACGATTTTGGCGTTCAGAACGCGGCAACCTCGCCGTGGTGTTTGCGTTGGTCTTGCCGGTCGTGCTTTTGGGCGTCGGAGTGGCGATAGACTTTGCGCGCGTGAGCCGAACTGCCCAACAGTTGCAGGAGGGAGCCGACGCCACGGCCCTTCAGTTCACCGTGGCAAGCGCGAACAGCAGCGATATGACGTCGGAGCAGCGTCAGGAGAACGTTGATACTTTCGCCAGCCCCACCTTTGTGGCCACGCGAAGTCCCTATAGTGGTGACGCCCACCAGACGGTTGGATCAACCAATCCCACAATCGTGACGGTTGTATTGCACCAACCGCAGGAATTGGCCTTCTCGGCAATCCTTGGCGTCGATAAACTTGAAATTAGCCGAAGCGCAACCGCGATTGCCTATCCGCGATACCCAGTCTGTCTTCTCGTGTTAGATCGGTCCGCCTCGAACGCATGGTCGAATTCGGGGTCTTCATCGATAAATGGCCAGAAATGCGTTGCGCAGGTGAATTCAAGATCGGGGTCTGCGCTAGCCACGAATGGCTCATCGTCCATCAGGACATTGGTGACGTCAGTCGTCGGCCCCTCCGGGCCGTCTGCCGGCTTCAACCCTCAACCGCTTTTCAATCAGAAAGAGCTGGCAGATCCTATTATCTCCCGACTGGTCTGGCCAACAGACAATGTCTGCACCTACAATAACCTGGTGATCAAAAACACCACCGCAAATCTCATTCCCGGCACTTTTTGCGGAGGGCTCACTCTATCGGTCGGAGCGGTGGTCAATCTTGCCGCGGGAACGTATGTTATCAGGACGGGAGGGCTTTCGCTCTCCTCCGGCGCGGTTCTCGATGCAGCTGAAGGTACCACCATCGTTCTACTCGACGATCAGGCCACCATCACAATGCAGGCCGGCGCCAAGCTACGCCTGACGGCGCCGACCAGCGGCCCGTGGATGGGGATCGCGCTAGCTCAAAAACCCCAAGGCGTGGAGAGAACCTCCACGCTCATTGGCGGTGGCGATACAGATCTAGGCGGTATAGTCTATCTGCCGTCACAAAAGCTTTTTCTTACAGGTGGCGGTGCATTGTCGACCGACAATAAGCCTCGCATCTTTGTGGTCAACCGGATCGAGATGAACGGCAATGGCTCAATTTATCTTGCTGGCGCAAGTGACTTATTGACAACGAATTCTGCAACGAGACTGATGAATTGAACTTGGATGTAGCCAGCGCAGTGTTGTGAGACAGACTGCATTTGAGGTTCGCTTGCTTCCGTGTTGGACGGAGAGCGGATATCGAAGGCAACGCTTGGCCTCGTCGTGACAACGAATTTAATCAATCAGCGGATTGTATCGGTTACTTGATTCACCCGCAGCGAAGCGGCTCGTCAGTCCCTGCCTGGACGGCAGGTAGTGAACCACTGTGCCGATCCCACTGAGTAGACGCCGTATGTACGAGGTGATGCGCTTGGGACAGCCCGGACCGGGCGATTGGCGCCGCGGAGGTCGAACGGGATTTCGCGCACGCAGGCGAGAGACGCCGAAGATCGCGTTCTCGACGCCGCTCCGGGAGTCGGCCCGAATGCCCGGTTGGCGAAAGGCGAGGTCGACGACGTGGTAATATCGCTCAAATCGGAAGTGAACGGACAGATCATCGTCGGCGGCGCGCATCCTCGTCCCCTCGTTCGGTCGAAAGCTAGGTGGAATAATCAGCGTGCGCAACTTGTCATCACTGATTGCCGCTTCACCCGCGCTTCACCCCAGCTTTGAGCGTGCGCCCTTCGGCCTATGCGTGGTTCACCGTTTCTTCACTTTATTAGCGCACGTTCATAAACGGACATGTTGGTGTAGCTTGTACGTGCCCAAAGCCCCGGCGCAACGACCCAGCGCCGGGGCTTTTTTGTCCGCCTGGTAATCCGCGCGTTCAATCCGAGGTCGCTCTCAATTCGAACGCGAGCGAATTACGCCGCAAAGTCCCTTAGGCAAGACGCTGTGGGCGGCACCGTGGTGCGAAGCGCGAGTGCGGAGGAACTTTCTGGCACTCCACCAATTATTCTGCATATCCCAAACAGCACACATCGAACCGCCCCTTCTCTCCCAGGACAGCCCGGACAGGAGCGTGAACTGCGCAGTCGCCCTCGAAGGCGCATACGCCGCTCTGGTGTCCTCTTGCATCGAGCAAGGCTGGACGGCTGAAGAGACTGCCACCGCACTTTTCAACCTCGCCAAGGAACACCTCGAACAGCTCAAGGCGAGGCCATCGACTTAAGCCTGTGCGTGTTCGACATTTCGACGTCGCGGTGTCGGATTATTTGCATGCAAACCAGTTTTACGACGCTATCCTCCCATCCTCAACGGAAGATTCTGGGAGGAATGCATGGCTGCGCATGAGCAACATGCCGTTGAAATCATTAGGGACAAAGAGTGGTCGGTTCGCGTGAGGGTCAACGGCACCATCACCACGGTCCCTTTTACATCTGAGAGCTACGCGCGTTCGTTTGCAGACGGTCAGGCGTTTCGACTGGGCGTTCAGGTCGCAGAGATCAAGAAGGCGGCCTAGCTGCGCGCTTGCCCCAAGAGCCCCACAGCGATTGAACCTCGAGTCACCAAAGCCGGTTGAGATTAGCCGTTGCGCGGCATAAGAGCTTGTGCCTATAGTTAGTACGTGGCTCGCACGAACAAACAGACTGACTGTGACGACCTGTAGATGGCGCCCAAGCTGGGCTGCTGCGCGGTCTGGAGGTGAGCCGGAACACTCGGTCAACAGGGGATACGCACAGTGAACCGCTTTCAGAAACTCTCGACCGCAGCGCTCGTCGCAGCATCCTTCACGTCGGCCGCCCTCGCCGCGAATGACAAGCTGACGATCGGCATCGTCACCTTCTCGACATCCGACGTCGACACAAACCAGATGGTCGACACGATGAGCCAGGAAGCCAAGTCCAAGGGCTGGTCGGTGGAAACGCTCAATGCCAATGGCGATCCTTCGCAAGCGATCACCAGCATCAAGCAGCTGGCAACCAAGAAGGTAGACGCCATCATCGTCACGGTCTTCGATTCGACGGGCCTGGCGGCCGGGCTCCAGGCGGCGGCGGACGCAAAGATCCCCGTGCTTTCGGCCGGCGGCGGCATGGCAGACGGGATCGCGCTATCTGCAAGTACCGGTGCTGCGCAACCGCTGATCGACTTGATGCTGAAGGACATCGGCAAGTCCGGAACTGTACTCGACCTCACCTACCATCCCGGCATTCCGTGCCGCGAACGAGCCGACGCCTTCGATGCGGCGGTCAAGGCAAATCCGGGGCTCAAGGCGACCTCGCACGAGATCAGCATCCCGGGTGCTGCCGAATCCTCGCAGGCCGCGACCAGCGCCTGGCTTGCAGCCAATGCCAACGCCAAGGGACCGTTCGCCATCTTTAACTGCTATGACGACAACGCTATGGGCGCGATCGCGGCCCTGAAGCAGAACGGCCGCAGCGACGTGAAGGTCTATTCGTTCAACGCCACGGCACCCGCTGTCCAGGCTGTCAAGGACGGGACGATGACCGCCACGCTCGGTGTCGATCTGACTTCGGCAGGCAAAATGCTAGTCGATCAGATTCCCGACATCCTGGCAGCCGGCGACCAGTGGAAGCCCAAATCCTTCGTGCCAGGCTATACGCTCGTCACCAAAGAGAACGTCGACAAGTTCATCAAGGACAATCCGCAGTAAGCTCTCCTGATTGTGGGTCTGGGCCGGACTTGCCTGGCCGGGCCGGAGTGCTGTCATGAGAGCCGCCATGTCCGCTGATCATTCCCTGCCCGAAACCCACGCTCCGGCAGAGGCGCCCCGCGTCCTGCCGTCAACGCAGACCGGCTATGCCTCGCCCAATGCCCGACAGCGGCGCGCGTTGCTCATGCGCCTGCTTGGGACCTACGGCACCATCATCGTGCTGGCGTCGATGCTGGGGATCTTCTCGGTGCTGGAGCCGGGGACCTTCGCAACCATCGGCAATTTTCGCAATATCGTAAACGACATGGCGATCGGCACCATTGTCGCGGCCGGCCTCACCGTGCCACTCGTCGCCGGTGATTTCGACCTCAGTATCGGCTATGTCGCGAGTTTCTGCGGGCTGCTCGTGGTCGGGCTGTTGAGCAGCAGTGGCTTGCCGATCCTACCCGCCATCTTCCTTGTCGTCGGCCTCGGAACGGTCATCGGCATTGTCAACGGCATTGTCGTTTCGAAGATCGGGGTGAACGCCTTCATTGCCACGCTTGGCACGGGCACCATCGTCGTCGGGCTGAACTACGCCTATTCGGGCGGAATTCCGCTGCAGCTCACCCAATCGCGCGAATTCACGAATATCGCGATCGGCCGGATTGCCGGAGTGCCGCACCTCGTCATCATCATGGCCGTCGTGCTTGCGCTGCTGTGGGTGATCCTCAACCGCACAGTGCAGGGCCAACACATCAAGGCCATCGGCGTCAGCCCGGAATCAGCGCGCCGCGCCGGCGTCGCCGTCGATCGCAGCCGCATCGTTGCCTTCGCCATTGCCAGCACCTGTGCTGCTATCGGTGGCGTGCTGATGGCCTCCAATCTCGGCTCCGGCCAGGTGACGGCGGGTGACAGCTTCATGCTGACGTCGTTCTCGGCCGCCTTCCTCGGCTCGGCGGCGCTGCGAGAGGGTCAGTTCCATATCCTCGGCACCTTGATCGGCGTGCTGACGGTCGCCGTCGGCAACAATGGGCTGGCCATGATCGGCGCGCCGATCTTCACGCAGTTCCTGTTCACCGGCTGCCTTCTCGTCGTCGCCGTAGCGCTCGGCGGTATTGGCCGCCGCTATGCGAGGGGATAGGCCATGGCGCAGAAGATGCTGCTCAGCCTGCGCCGGATCTGCCGCAGCTTCGGCGGCATCCAGGCACTCGATGACGTTTCGCTGGACATCGCCAGGGGCGACATACTCGGCCTCGTTGGCGACAATGGTGCCGGCAAGTCGACGCTGATCAAAATCCTGGCCGGCGCGCATGACCCGACTTCCGGCGACGTGGTCCTCGAAGGGCGGCCGCAAAAGTTGTCGCCGCCGTCCGAAGCGCAACGCCTCGGCATCGAGACGGTCTATCAGGACCTGTCGCTGATCGGCACGTTCACTGCCGCCGAAAACTTCTTTCTCGGCCGCGAGATTGCGCTTGGCCGCGGCCCGGCGCTGCTGCGCTGGATCCGCCGCAAATCGATGGGCGACATCGCGATGCGCGGCCTCGAGGAACTGCACATCGATATTCCCGGGGTGCGCAGCAAACCGGTGGATCGCATGTCCGGCGGCCAGCGCCAATTGGTGGCGATCGCGCGCGGTGCCTTTTGGGGCCACAAGCTGCTGCTGCTCGACGAGCCCACCGCGGCGCTCGGCGTACGCGAATCCCGTGAGGTGCTCGACCTCATCAAACGACTCGGCGCCCAGGGGCTGACGATCGTCATGGTCACCCACAATCTCGATCATCTCTGGCAGGTGTGCAACCGCGTGGTAGTGATGCGCAGGGGCCGCAAGGTCGCCGATCTCGCAAGTTCCGGCACCAACATGGAGGACGTCGTCGCCTATATCACCGGCGCCAGGCAGCCGGCGACCGCGCAGGCGGAAGCATGAGCGCGACTGAAACGATGACGCTGCGCCGGCTGCTGGGCAATGCGCCGAGCCGCTGGGGGCATTGGGGTGCCGACGACGAGATCGGAGCGCTCAACTATCTGACCGCTGACGAGGTCAAGCGCGGCCTGGCGTCGGTGCGGGACGGCCGCACCTTCACCCTCGGCGTGCCGGTCGGGACCTCTGAGGGCGATGCCGTCTTTCCCGGCCGCTGGCCGGCGAAGCATTTCATGGTCGCCGACAAGGCCGGCTTCGAGAACGGCCACTGGCAACCGCTTGCCGGCGGCCTCGAATTCGCAGACGACTATGTCACCGGCTTCGCACAGGCCGGCACGCATTGCGACGCGCTCGGACACATGTGGTTCGACGACACGCTTTGGAACGGCTTCGCGGCAAGCAGTACCAATGGCGGCATGACCAAGGCCAGCATCATGCCGATCGCGGAGCGCGGGATCGTCGGACGCGGCGTGCTGCTCGACATCGCCCGGTTCCGCGGCAAACCGGTCCTGGAGCGCGCTGAAACGTTCACGCATCGCGACCTCATGGAATGCGCCCGGGCCCAAGGGGTCGATATCCTGCCGCGCAGCATCCTTCTCGTTCGCACCGGCTGGGTCGGCGCACTGGCGGCGGGAAGCCAGGGCGTCGGCGATGGATATTGGGAACCCGGACTGACCTTCAGCCTCGACCTCGTGCGCTGGTTCGACGAGATGCAGATCCCCTGTCTGGTTACCGACACGCTGGCCAACGAGACAACCTACGAGCCCGAGACCGGGTTGATGCTGGTGCTGCACGCCGCGCTGATGCGCAATCTGGGCGTGGCGTTCACCGAAATGGCATCGCTCGACCTGCTGGCCGCCGACTGTGCCTCAGACCGCCGCTACGAAGGCTTCTACTGCGCCAGTCCGGTCAAAGTGAGCAAGGGCACCGGCGGCGCGGCAAATCCAGTGTTCATCAAATAGCACCCAACAAGGTGGAACGGCTTATGACTTCTGCAGACCACCAGATCTGTTTCCTGCCGGCCACGGAACTGGCCCAGCGCATCCGGCGCCGCGACCTGTCGCCGGTTGAAGTGACCGAGGCCTATCTGCGCCGCATCGAGGCGCGCAACCCGGTGGTCAACGCCTATACGCTGGTTCTCGGCGACCAGGCGATGGAAGCTGCGCGGGCCGCCGAAAAGGCCGTGATGGCAGGCGGTCCGCTTGGACCGCTACATGGCGTCCCCGTCGGCATCAAGGACCTCGACGATATGGCCGGCGTGCCGACCTCGATGGGGTCGTGGGCGGTGCACGACCGGGTGCCCAAAACAAGTGCTGTGGCGGTCGAGCGCCTGCTCGACGCAGGCGCCATCATGCTCGGCAAGACCAACACGCCGGAGTTCGGCCATAAAGGCATCACCGACAATCTGCGCTTCGGGCCGACCAGCACGCCCTTCGCGATCGGCTACAATTCCGGCGGCTCGTCCGGCGGCAGTGCGGCAGCGGTCGGCGACGGCATGGCGGCCCTGGCGCAAGGCACGGACGGCGGCGGTTCGGTCCGCATCCCCGCCTCGTTCAGCGGCACCGTCGGCTTCAAGCCCTCTTTCGGCCGCATTCCTTCGGTGACTCGCCCCGACGCCTTCTTGTGGGGACATCCTCTGGTCCATATCGGACCGCTGACCCGCACCGTTGCGGACGCCGCGCTGATGACCAAGATCATGGCCGGGCCTCACAACCGCGACCCGTTCTGCCTGCCGGATGACGGCGTTGACTATGTCGGCGCCGTTGCCGGGCGGACGCCGAAACTGCGCGTCGCCTACAGCCCGCGACTAGGCAATTTTCCGGTCGAAGCCGGGGTCGCCGCCGTCGTTGCCCGGGCCGTCGATGTCATGCGAGCACATGGCATTGAGGTTGATGAGGTCGAGCTCGATTTCAGGGCCGATCACAAGGAACTGGCGGCGCTTTGGGTGCGCACGATCTCGATCCACTATGCTGCCATCGCCGTGTACTGGAAACAGGAGGGCATCGACCTGATGGGCAAGCACGCCGAGGTGCTCACCCCGCAGTTCCTCGCCATGCTGGAGGGCGCCTACAAGGTGTCCGCCGTCGACCATGCGCTCGACGATCTTTTGCGCACCGGCGTCCATGACGGCCTCGAGGATGTATTCGAAACCCATGACCTGATCGTCTCGCCGACGCTGGCCGTTCCGCCCGTCAAGAATGCCCCCGACGGCAACACCATCGGGCCGACATCGATCAATGGCGAGGCGGTCGATCCGCTGATCGGCTGGTGCATGACCTATCCGATCAACTATACCGGCCATCCGGCGATTTCGGTTCCGGCCGGCCTGACGGCGCAGGGCCTGCCGATCGGCCTGCAGATCATCGGGCGGCGGCACGCCGACGAAACCGTTCTGGCGATGGCGGCTCAGTTCGAACGTATGCAGCCCTGGTTCCAAAGCTATCCGGGGCTCGCTGGATAGTTGGGTGTCGGAATACCTAGATCGGAAGCTGCAGCAGCTCGGAAATCACCAGACCGGCTGCGCCTAGGAGGGCGGCCCGGTCACCTGCATCACCGGCAATGAATTCGATCGCGCCGCCGGGTCGTGACGGAACCATGGCGCGGACATGCTCCGCGATTGCGCCGAGCAGGCAATCGCCGCCGAGCACGACATCGCCATGCATGATGAAAATGTTGGGCGCCACCGTCTGCTGCAGATTGGCGATGCCGACGGCGACGTTGCGGGCATAGCGGTCGAGCAGCTCAGCCGCCCCCGGCAGCCGCCGCGCCGCCATGTCGACGAGGCGGGCCGAGTCGATCAGGTCTGGCTCGGGCAGAGCCGCGCGGGCGGCCTCGCGCCGGAGCCAGCTCAAGGTGGCAATGGTGTCCCAGCAGCCGCGCCTGCCACAGCGGCAGGGCTCGCCGTCGAGCTGCACGAAAGTGTGTCCGAGTTCGCCGCCTGCGCCTGCCGTGCCACGATAGAGGTGCCCGTCGAAATAGAGTGCGCCGCCCAGCACCTCGCCCGTGTAGACGACCGCGAATTGCCTGACGCCGCGCCCGGCGCCGAACCAGCGGTCGCCGACCAGCAAGGCGCGCGGATGATGGTCGAGCTTGACCGGCAGGCCGAAGCGTCGCCCGAGATCGTCGGCGAGCGGGTAGCGGTCGAGCGCCGGCGCGAGATTGACAGCGACGATCGACCCGCGATCGGTGTCAACCATGCCGCCGACGCCAACACCGATCCCGAGAGGCATGCGCCGCGCCCTGGAGAGAGTGTCGCCGACGCATTCGGCGATCGCCTCGATGATTGGCCGGACCGGCCCCCTGCCGTCCGGCAGGGCCATCTTGCGTTCCGATTCGATCTTGCCGTCGAGCGTCGCCACGCAGGCATGCACGGCATCCGGCATCAGCAGCACACCGCAGATCGGACGGGCATTGGGCGAGAACCACAGCGGCCGGGCCGGCTTGCCGCCGCCCGGACTGGGAGGAACCGGGTCGCTCTCGACCAGCACCTGATCGTCGATCAGCGGCTGCACGATTCCGGAAATGGTGGTGCGGTTGACCCCGGCCAGGCGGGCCAGTTCAGCCCTGCTCGTCGGCCCAAGATCGAACAGGGCCTGCAGCACACGGCCGCGATTGGTCGAGCCGACCATCGAGGACGACAGCAGCGCCTTGCGCCGGCGCGAAATCCGCTCCGCGCCGGACGCATCGCCGGGGGGCGTGAACAGAGCGCTGCGTCCGCCATTCGGGCGCCCATCGTCGGTATCGTCCATCGTCGGGTTTTTCATAAGGGGCATCCTGCCAGCTCTTCTAACCCAGGACCTTGCCGGTTTCGAGCACTTTGTGCGAGCAGGCAACAAACTCGTGCATTGCCAGGACAAGATGCGTCGCCAATGTTCAAAGACACGTCCGCTCGGCGTCTCCTGACTAATTGGTGTCACAATAAGTGGGTGCGCGAAGCATTGGGCCGAAGGCGCGGGCACACCCGCAACGACGGCGCGATGCCGCTCAGGATCAGATTGGGTCCAGAGGCACCGGAGAGGCCTCCAAGACAGGCAGCGACGCTACGCAATTCCAGCACGAAGATGCGAGAAGCTCTGGAATTCGGAAAAGCCGCTGGAGGTGCCGACAAGCACCACGGCTGCATCCGGGACAATCACACTTTCTGAGACCAGTTTTCGCAGCCCAGTCAAAGCCGCCGCACTCGACAGTTCGAGATAAAACCCGCAGCGCGCCAGCCGGCTCTGATCATAGCGTGCTGCAGCGTCGTCGACGACCACCACCGATCCCTTGCACGATGAGATCGCATCTAGTGCCTGGTAGGTGACGGTCGCCGATTGAGGTCATGGCCGAGCGACCTGCGAAACTGGCGCGATAATCCGCTCCGGCAAGCACTTCCGATATTCGGCCGAACGGCTCGACGGCATGAATGCGGGGTCGCTCTTCGATCAGCCCTGCCGTATGCAAATCGCAAAAGCCGCGAGCGATTCCCCACAGCAGATCAGCTCTCGATGTCGGAACCACGATATCGGCACATTCCCTGGTGCCCGGCAGTTGAAACAGTTCGATGGCAAGCGACCTGTAGCCATCCACTCCGAAAGGATTGCTGCCCACCGGCGGAACGACGTAATTCGTGGCGGGATACCAGTCCCCGGCCCGGACACGGTCCGCGAGCACCTGCCAGCGGCGTTCGGGCGTTTTTGTGGCAAGCAGGGTCGCCCCGTGCATCTCGATCGCACGCCGCCAATTCGGGTTCATGTCAGGCGTGGTCACGATCACGCAGGCGAGCCCGACATGAGCCGCATAGGCGGCCAGCGAAACGCCTGCATTGCCGCTTGAGGCCGGGCAACAGTCGAAGCGCCAATCTCCAAAGCGCGTTGCACGACGAACCGGCTCATGCGGTCCTTGTGTGATCCAGTCGGGTTGGCGCCCTCATTCTTGAGAGAAAGCGCGCGGATGCCGATCTCTGTCGCCAGGCCTTCCAGCCTCACAACGGGGGTGTTGCCCTCGCCGAGGGTCGGGTGCTCGGGATAAACCTGCCAGTCGCCGGCACGGTCCAAGGATCTGGGGAATTCCTCGTATTCGACGGCGAGGCTCGCTGGCATATCTTGGCTGAGGCAGGTCGGGCAACCTTCGAAATAGTCTCCGATCGGAAGGAGCGCTCGGCAACGAATGCAGCGCAGGCCCCTCACACGTGGGTTGAGCCTCGAAACCGATCTAGGCATGCAAAGCGCGATCTGCGCCGACGTCGAGATCGGTCATCAGCTTGAACAGGCAGTCTCCGCGATCGGCGAGTGAGGGAACCCTGCGGCAGGCAACCAGACCGGATGATTCAAAGTGTAGCGTTTCAGGTTCGCGTGTCGGCAAGTCCGGAAAATGGATACGCCCTGCCAGCTGGCCGCTCACGACCTCTTGCCCCACGTCCGCGGCCGGTTCGAAAACGCCTCGGTCGCGTGCATAGACGAAAGCGCTATGGCCCTCGACTGTCATGAGGCGGGTTGGGGAAGCGGGCTCGACGGCGGCATTGCGCAAAATTCCTTGGTCTTTCAGCACCCGCTTCAGCCCGGTTTCGGCCAGCGACAGCCCGTCCAGGGACAGGGTTGCGCCACCGCCAAGTTCAGTCGTGAGCGCAAGCGCACCACATTCCTGCGCCGCCGCTGCCGGCGTTGTGAGGCCGCCGCCACCCGTTCCGTCGCTGACGAAGCTTATTGGCGCTCCGAACAGCCGCAGGAGCCTCAGCAATCTTTCATGCTCCTCGCAGGTCCGCCCAGGACGCACCAGTGCGCTGGCCACGTAGTGAAGCGAGCGGCCGCCGGAGTGCAGATCGACGACAAGATCTGCCATCGGAAGCAAGATGTCGCACGCATAGTGGGCGATCATTTCGGTCGGCGATCCGGTCGCATCGCCTGGGAACAGCCGATTGAGATTGCCCTCGTCGAGTGGCGACACGCGCCGACCTGCCGCGACTGCGGGTGCGTTGAGTGCCGGAAGGATCAGGAGTCGCCTCGAAACCTGGTGGCCTGGATCTCCCGGGCCAGATTGCAAAGGGCGATCTGGCCCAACCGCGACGATCACTCCGGCACGCCGGAGATGCCAAGCGCCTCGACGTAACGCTCGGCGAATACCTTGTCCAGCCACGGGTTGATCTGTCTCTGCAGGGTGAGCGTGTAGGTCGGGAACGCCTTCATCAGCCGCCGCGTCGCCGCCTGCGCCTTGTCCAGCCGGTTGAGTTTGACCAGCGCCATGATCACCACTCGGTGCGAGGAGCCGTAGTTCGGCATCTCGTGCAGCGCGCGTTCTCCCCATGCCAGCGCTTCCTCGTAGCGCTCGAGCATCAGGTAGCTCATCCCGATGCCGGAGAGCGCGATGCCCTTCTCGGGGTCGACCGGGCTCAGCCGCATTGCCCTGTGAAAGTGCTCGATCGCAACGAGCGGGCGGCTGGAATGTGCGTTCACCCAGCCGCTGCCCGTATGGCCCTGCGCCGAATTGGGGTTGAGCAGCAGGGATCGTTCGATCGTGCCCAGCGCCATCTCGTAGTCCCTCGCGCTGTAGGCGAGCACCTGCGCGGCGAAGCGTAGGCTCGTGGGGTCGTCGCGCGCTTCCGCCAGTACCTCGCGCGCCATGCGCGCGGCGACTCGGATATCGTCGGGCTCGTGCCAGCACTGGCTCACGGATAGGCTGCGGATATAGGCGCCGAGTGCCTTCGCCAAGGTGAAGCCAGGGTCGATGCTGAGCGCCTCGTTGGTGAGCCGGCGCACGTCGGCAAAGCCTTCCCGCGTCATGCTGTAGAAGCGCGGCAGCGCGCGAAGGTAGAGGTCGTAGGCACTGATGTACTCGGTCGGCTTCATGCGCGCCTGCTTGATCTCCTGCAGCCGGATGCTCGGTTCGACAGCGCCGACGACGCTCTCGGTCACTTTGTCCTGCAGGTCGAAGATGTCGCTCACGTCGCCCTCGAAGCGGTCGGCCCAGACATGGTGTCCGCTGATCGCGTCCACCAACTGCCCACTGATGCGCACCCGCGATCCTGCTCTGCGGATGCTGCCTTCTAGCACGTAGCGGACGCCCAGCTCGCGCCCGACCTGGCGCAGGTCTACCGCCCGGCCCTTGTAGGTGAAGGACGAGTTGCGGGCGATCACGAAGAAGGAGTTCACCCGGCTCAATCCCGTGATGATGTCCTCCACCAGCCCGTCAGCGAAGTATTCCTGGTCGGGGTCGCCGCTCATGTTGGTGAAAGGCAGAACCGCGATCGAGGGTTTCTCGGGCAGGGGAGGCGGTGCAGCCACCAAGGCGCTGGCGTCGATCTCGACGCGGTAGGCGCGCACAGGCCGCTCGATGTTCTTGAGGCGCAGGTTGCCGAGCGGCGTGAAGCCGCAGTCGAGCTTGCCCTGAAGGTGGTCGTAGGCGGTGCCCGAGACGACCACGGTGCCGGGATCGGCGATGCTTTCGAGGCGGGCGGCGATGTTGACCCCGTCGCCGTAGAGGTCGCCGTCCTCCTCGCAGACCACGTCGCCGAGATTGACGCCGATGCGGAAGCGAATCCGCTCTTCCTCGGGCGTCTCCGCCTCGTGTTCTGTCAAAGCCTGCTGGATCGCCATCGCTGAGGTCACCGCGTTGACGACGCTCGCGAACTCGCACAGCATGCCGTCGCCGGCGAGCTTGACGATCCGACCCTGGTGCTCGGAGACCAGCGGTTCGAGGAGGTCCTTGCGGTAGATCTTCAGCCGCTGAAGCGTGCTGTGCTCGTCGCGCTCCGTCAGGCGCGAATAGCCGACCACGTCGCAAGCCAGGATCGCTGCGAGGTGGCGCTGGGTGGTCATTGCACCGCTCAGCCAAGCGCCTGCACGCGGGCCGCCCCGCGTCCATTTCCTGCCAACTTCCAGACGCCCCATGTGCATGGTATCCATCTCTCCCAGTCGCCGCCCGTCGCCGATACAGAACGGAGAACGCAGCTTGACCTTGCCTTCACGAGATTTCGCCATCCCGCTTGCGAGGCGTGGAGCGTTCCAGTCGCCGCCCTAACAGCCAACCGACGACACGCCCACGCAGCCTCTGGGGACGCTGACACGCCACTCCCCAGAAGGCCGGAGATATTTCTTGCCCTGTGTAACCGGTTGACGCCACCGTGACGGTGCTTTTGTCACCGCGATGTAACAGCGAGATGCCCTACGAACGCGCGCTTCGGGCATTACACCAGACGTTCGCGCCTAGAGGTGCTGAGGTCGGCTGGTGGCGCGAGCGCGACCTTCAGCATGGTCAGCTGCAATGTCTGCTTCGGGCGGAGGCAAGACCGCCTCTGCGGCCGACATTGAAGCGCAAAAACTGCCGTTCACTTCGTGATAGGTGTAAGCCGGCTTCGATTCAGAACCGACCTCGGCCAAAGGCTACCTTTGACCCCTTCTGGGTATTTGTGGACCATTTATTGGGTAAAGCCGCTCTTGGCGATGCGCTCTTCGAAAGTCGGGCCAAGCCCGACATGCTGAAGCACTGGCCAGCGTCCATCGCGGCGGCAGCTTCTGGGCTAAGCGGATGCCTTCTGTTACTTGCGGACGTTTGATGTGGCGCAAAGGATCAGCAGAAGCTAAGATGTTTTGTTCTTGGAGGCTGTCGTGCGTACGAGACGTTTCAGAAAGCCCGTCGTCGTTCAACCCGGCCGGATCGATCGCGACAGAGTTGTTACGTCGGTATCCGACGCGGCCGAAGTTCTGCTGAGGGATTGGCCGAGGCCGGAGGGCAAGTCGCGGCTCGCCGCAATCGAAGCATGCCTTGCCGTAATCCGTGGAGAAAAACCACCAAGGATAGCGCGCCAGGCGTTCATCGCTGCTGCCAAGGAGGCCAGGATATTGCTCGGGGAAGAAATTTAGCTTACCCAGCACCCGTATGCCCATGCCCTTGAAGCACGGAGCGCTGCTGGATTCAGTTGCTTTGTGGCTTCGAGCAGAGCGTGATGTATCGATGTGGTGCGATTTTATCGATATGATTTGATTGTCTGTCGAGGGCGACGATATATCCGCTCGACTTGTCGATCGCACATTGATCGACCTCTCCTGCCCCCGCCAGGATGCGAGGACGTGAAGACGCAAGCCGTGCTGAAGCTTGTGTTGTGGCGAGAGCGGCGCTTACTGAACCGCGAAGCCAGGCAACTCATTCCCAGCCAGGCCATCTAGCCATCCAGACCTGATGGCATGGCCCGGACGTCGTGCACTGTCAGGCTTTGGCCTTGCGCTTTGCTGGTGCTTTCTTTGGCGGCGTTTTGGCAACCGCCTTGCGGCCGAGACCGGCAGCTTTGGCAAGCGCAGACCGCTGAGCCGCATAGCTGGGCGCTACCATAGGATAGTCCCACGCCAAACCCCACTTGGCTCTGTACTCATCAGGTGTCATGCCAAGCAAGCCCAGGTGGCGCTTCATCGACTTGAACTTGCGCCCGTTCTCAAGGCTTATAATGTATTCGGGAAAGATCGACTTCTTAGGATTTACCGCGGGCGTAAGTATTGGCGATGGCGCAGCGACCAGCTTGGCCAGGCCAGACAACGCAGAATTAACGCTCGCGATCAAATTCGGCAGATCCGCCACGGGCGTTGCGTTGCTTTGGACATAGGCGGCGACGATATCTGCTGTCATCGCTAGCAGATCAGCATTTCTTTGCCCAATTGCTTCGTCCATCAAAATCATTCCCTTGTTGACCTCCGGCGTTCCTATTTGGAAAATTCGGCTTGCGCAATTGCAAACAACGATTATTTGACGCCGGATTACTCCAAGCGCCGGCTACGGTGTACTGACGCCTGGCTAAGCAAAAAAAGGAGATCGGTCGGCCCGCTCTCAACGGTCGACCCCAAGTACATCACGCACGGGCATTGCCGTGCGCTTCGAGAGTGGGCGCAGTTCAGACTCCGCGTAGACTTTCAAGATGGCGAGTTACCCTCGCTTCGCCGCGGACGGGATGGGCTGGCTACGCCGACGATCCCGGACGGCGACTCACAGCATCAATCCAGCGCGTGTAGGTAGCGGATGGGGCGGCCATCAGCAATGCGGTCGGCGGCTGTGGCGATGGAATTGGCGTCGATGCCGAAGTGGCGGTAAAGGTCACCGATCGTCCCCGACTGGCCAAAGTGCTCGACACCGAGACTGCGCGTGCGGTGGCCGTACACCGAGCCCAGCCAGCCGAGCGCCGCCGGATGACCGTCGGTGACGGAGACGATCGCGCAATGCGCTGGGAGATCGGCAAACAGCCTTTCAATATGGCTCCTTGCATGGACGAGGCCGCGTTCGCGCGCGCGACTTGCCGCTGTCCAGCCTGCGTTCAATCGGTCGGCCGAAGTCACGGCCAGAAGACCGACGTCGCGACGGTCCTCCGCCATCATGCCGACCGCCTCGATGGCTTCCGGCGCGACGGTGCCGGTGTAGGCAACGATCACTTCGGCATTCGGACCCGGACGCCGCAGCCAATAGCCGCCATCGACAATGTCCTGCTCGAGCTGTGGCGTCATGGGACGAATGATTTGCTCGACCGGGCGCGTCGAGAGTCGCAGATAGACCGAGCCGCCGGTCTCGTCGCCCAGCCAGGTGCGCTCCGACTGCACGGCGTCGCCGTCGCGCTGCATATAATCCAGCGCAAAGCGCATGATGACGCTCAACTCGTCGACGAAGGCCGGCTCGTAGGCGGCAAGTCCGTCCTGCGCCATGCCGATCAGCTGGGTGGCGATCGACTGATGCGCGCCGCCTTCCGGTGCCAGTGTGACCCCGGACGGCGTGGCGACAAGGAGGAAGCGCGCATCCTGGTAGCAGGCATAGTTGAGCGCATCGAGGCCGCGCTGGATGAACGGATCGTAGAGCGTGCCGATCGGCAGCAGCCGTTTGCCGAAGATCGAATGCGACAGCCCGAGCGCCGACAGCAGGATGAACAGATTGTTCTCGGCGATGCCCAGTTCGATGTGCTGGCCGGAGGTGCCGAATTCCCATTTCTGCGCCGAGGCGATGCGTTCGCTGCGGAAAGTGTCCGCGAGTGACTGACGCGCGAACAGGCCGCGCCGGTTGACCCAGGGGCCGAGATTGGTCGAAACCGTGACATCGGGCGATGTCGTGACGATGACATCGGCAAGCGGCCCGCCGGCCCGCGCAATCTCGTCCAGAATTCTGCCGAAGCCGACCTGGGTGGAGACGCTGCCTTTGGCCTCCGCGACGAGACGATCAGGGATCACGATGCGCTGGGCGTGCCGGCGCCGCTGGCCCTTTGCCGCGAACGGAACGGCATCGAGGAATCGTTGCAGCTCCAAATCGCCAACAGCCAATCCCTCGAAGGCGTTCCACTCCCGCCCGTCGCCGACCGACATCGAGGCGCGAAGGGCCGCCATCTGATCCTTGGTCATCAGGCCGGCGTGGTTGTCCTTATGGCCGGCGAGCGGCAGGCCGAAGCCCTTGATCGTGTATGCGATGAAGCACGTCGGCCGATCGTTGCCGCGTGCCGTCTCGAAGCTCTCGATCAGGCATGGTAGGTCGTGGCCGCCGAGATTGGTCATCAGCGCGGCGAGCTCGGCATCGGAGCGCCGGTCGAGAAGCGATTGCAGGCCCGGCTTGTCACCGATGTCGGCGATCAGGCGCTTGCGCCAAGCGGAGGCGCCCTGATAGGTCAGCGCCGAATAGAGCTGGTTCGGGCAGGCGTCGATCCAGGCCTTTAGCGCCTCGCCGCCCGGTTCGGTGAAGGAGGCTTCGAGCAGCGAGCCGTATTTCAGGATCACGACGTCCCAGCCGAAATTCCGGAAAATGTTTTCGAAGCGTTCCCAAAGGCCTTCGCGAACCACGGCATCGAGGCTCTGTCGGTTGTAGTCGACGATCCACCAGCAGTTGCGCAGGCCGTGTTTCCACCCTTCCAAAAGCGCCTCGAAGATGTTGCCTTCGTCCATCTCGGCGTCGCCGATCAGCGCCACCATCCGGCCCTCGGGCATGCTTTCGTCGCGGGCGCTGAGATAATCCTGCACAAGCGAGGCAAACAGCGTCTGCGCGACGCCGAGCCCTACGGAGCCGGTCGAGAAATCGACGTCGTCGACGTCCTTGGTCCGCGACGGATAGCTTTGCGCGCCACCGAGGGCGCGAAACTGTTCGAGCTTCTCCCTCGTCTGGTTCCCAAGGAGATACTGGATGGCGTGGAATACCGGCGAGGCATGCGGCTTCACCGCAACGCGGTCGTGTGGCCTCAGCACCGAGAAATAGAGCGCGGTCATGATCGTCACCAGCGAGGCCGAGGATGCCTGGTGCCCGCCGACCTTCAGGCCGTCGGTGCTTTCGCGCAGATGATTGGCGTTGTGGATCATCCATGCCGACAGCCAGAGCACCTTTTTCTCCAGCGTCGAAAGTGCCTCCAGCTCTTGTTTGTCCATGCCGCAAGACTCCCGATTTCGATCGCCGCAATCATAGAGCTGACCAAAAGCTGATTGTCGCTAAACTTGCATGAACTTGGCAGCTACATTAGCTGCTTTCGCCAACATCGACGACAGGAGTGACGTTTCGTGCCAAAAAGCCGACTGGACGATATCGACCGAAAGATCATTGCTGCGCTGCAGGCCGACGGCAGGATGACGGCGCAGCAGCTTGCCGAGCAAGTCGGCCTTTCGGCCTCGCCCTGCGCCCGCCGGGTCCGCCTGATGGAGGATATGGGCGTGATCACCGGCTATGCCGCCCTGATCGATCAGGACATGGTCGATTTGCCGATCTCGGTGTTTGCCTCAATCAAGCTGGAGCGCCAGCGCGAGAACGAGCTGAAGCGGTTCAACGCGGCAATCGCGCGCTGGCCGGAGGTGGTCGATTGCTATCTGATGACTGGCCAGCGCGACTATCTGCTGCGTGTGGTAGTGCGCGACCTGCACGCCTATGAGCGCTTCCTGAAGGAAAAGCTGACCCGGCTGGACGGCGTAGCCTCCATCGAATCCAGCTTCGCGCTTGCGCAGATCAAGCGATCGAACCGGCTGCCGGTCGAACCATGACGTTTGCGCGTGCGCAGGTCATTCACTACAATTCCATGGTCGCCGCACGTTCTGGGAGAGCATGATTTCAGCCGGTCGCGAGTGGCGCTGTGGAACCTTGATCAAAGTTTTGGCCGATAGAGATGGCTGCGCCCCCGCGGATGGTGTCCGGCGAGGCCAGCTGCTTGATTGCACTTTCGGTCCAAAGCACTGGCTCCGTTATCCGGTAGAATTGTCGCGTCGCCATCAAGGCTGAGGGGCCGACATCAACCATCAGGCCAATCATTGTCATATCATCGCGTTTGAGCGAAGGCCCAAGCTGCTTTGGACTCCAGCCAATCGATGCGAGGCGGTCGAACCAGTAGTCCTCACACACGATTGTCAGATTGCTGATATGTCGCTGAATACAGAATTCCAAAATTCCGCAGTAGATCACGCCGGCTGCGTGGCAAGGTCGGCCCGGCTCACGAAGATCACGCGCCACGAAGAACCTGGTCCATTCAAAGACATTCGGTCGCCGCGGAACGCCATCATCGGCGAGTTGCGGAAAGATTTCGCTCATCAGATGTGGGCGGAGGCTCGGCACCAAACGCGATCCGGCAACGACACCTCTCCCTGGCTGGATGCCGAGCAAATGAACCGCGTCCGAAGTGTCAAACGAGTCGATCTCGCGCCGGTCGGGGCGCCTCAGTTCGTGCCACCCACGTTCATCGACATAGATTTCATGTCGCAGGCGAAAATAACTGTCGAGCTCCTCTTGATAGGCAAAGCTGTTTGACGCGTCGACGACATGGACCTGAATCATTGCGGTTCCTCGCGATGGAACCCCATCCGACCACGCGACGATTGCCCGTGAAATACCCAGATCTGAGGATGGATCAAAACTCGATTTCGTGCCTGCGGAAAGCCTCGACGATCGCGTGCACGACGTTGGCGCTGCTGAGCTTCTGCTTGATGTTGCGCAGGTGGGTAGTCACGGTGTTTTCCGAGTGCCAAGTATTCGCGAAACCTCCCACGCGGTCTTTCCTCCCGCGACCCACTGCAGGATTTCACGTTCTCGTTGGGAAAGCTTTTGTCTCGGCCGCCTGCGCGAGCTGCCAACGAGTCGTTCGGCAGCTGAGTAGGCATGGCGCGCAAGGGCATGGATGGTGCAGCGCACCGCCGGCGCCAAATCAATTTCGCTTCCAGCAACCGTTACACAGGCGGGATCGCCAAACGCATCCTGGATTGGGATGCAGATCCCGTCGCAAAGCCCAAACTCTCTCGCCTCACCCATCACCTTCCTGGCATTGCTGTTCGTCAAGCCGTGATGGGCATCCCTCCAAAGAAACGGCCCGATCCCACCTCGGCACAAAGCAACGCAAGGATCATGGCGATAGTGTCCGGCAGCCATGTAGCGGTCGTACCATTCCTGCGGCCAACCGTTGACAAGGATGTGTCCATCCAGCGATCCGGTGTCCTGGCGTGGCAATTCGGTGACGAGACAGGCTGCGTAGCCGTGACGTTCGATGCTCTTGCGCAGTTGCCGAATGATCTCGGCGGCGCTGGTTGCACGGTCAATCTGCGCGGTTGCTTCAAAGATTTGTATTAGCTGATCCTGTAAGACGCTCCCGTGAACCGCCGCCATTGTACGTCCTTTCAATGTACTGAGACAAAGAAAACAATAAATAACTTAGGTTCGACCGCAACCTGCGGCATGACGTTTGACTACTATAGTAGGTGGCACTAAAGGGCGCGTTCTGACTGCCTCGCCGCATGAGGCTGAGGTCAGTTTTTGCTCGCAATCTGAGGTTGCTTCGCCAGGGCACCGGCCTGTCGCAGGAGCAGCTCGCGGACCTTGCCGGCCTTGATCGCAACTATGTCGGCAAGCTCGAGCGGGAGGAAAACTCACCGACCGTCGATACGCTGGAGGTACTGGCGTTGGCATTGCAAGTTGACGTGGAGCAGCTCATCCGTCGAAACTCGCCATAATGCACCGGCTAGCAGGCCGCCGAGAGTATCAGGATTTTCCCTTGCGCCGCCCACGCGGCGCCACAGTACAATCTCCAGCTGGGGCTCGGGCGTTTTTGCCGGGCCGTTTCGTCAGCTCCTCGATGTCGACGCTCAATGCGGTGGCAAGCTTTGCGAGCGACAGGAGTGTGGGATTGCGACGGCCGGCCTCGAGACCACTCAGATAGGCGCGCGTGAATCCTGAACGGAACGACAGTTCCTCTTGAGAGAGGGCCTGTGCGCGCCGAATCCTCTGTACGTTGAGGCCGACAACCACCCGTAGGTCCATGACGGCATGGTCGTCGCTGGGCACACTTTAGGACGACACACTATAGTGCACATTCGTTGTTGACAGGCACGGCCATTGCTGCTTTTCTGATCATATTAAGGAACACCATTCCGAAATAAGGAACGCCGGTGACAGGAAATCTTTCATTGGAACGTGGCCTTGCGGTTCTCAATCTCCTCAAGGAAGCGGACGAGGCGGTCGGGGTGCGCGAACTCGCGCGCAGGCTTGAGCAAAGTGCTCCCGCCGTGCAGCGAATTCTGAACACTCTGGCAGAGCAGGGCTATGTCGAGCAGTCGCCAGACTCGCGGCGCTACCGCCTTGGACACTCTGTTCTGGCGCTCGCGCGGAAGGTCTTGGGTAGAGACCGCCTGGTTGGTTTGGCTGAAATAGAACTGCAGGCGCTGGCTGCCGAAGGTTGCTTCAACGCATTCCTCGGTATCAGGCGGGGCAGCTGCGGAATTTATCTCCTGACAGTGCAAAGCAAGAGTCCGGTCGTCATTCGTTCTTCACCTGGCGAGACCTTCCCCTTGCACTCCACCGCGTTGGGCAAGGCACTCCTGATGGAGCTGAGCGGCGAGGCGGTCATTGGGATTCTTGGACGAGGTCCACTGGAGCAGGTTGCCGTACGCACCGTCACGGATCCGCACAAGCTCGTTGCTCAAATCAGAGCATCCGAGCCCATCGGTTACACAACATCCCTGGACGAGAACTTTACCGGGCTGATTGCGGTCGGCGCACCGCTTCGCGATGCATCAGGCACAATCATCGCCGCGATAAGTGTGGCCTACCCCCGGTCAGTGGGACCGCATGTGGAGATCGCTGAGATTGGAGAGGCAGTAATGGCGGCTGCGGCGCGCATTTCCGCCGGCCTCGGCTTTGTGGAAGCAAAACAGGCTCGGGATTCCCATCATGCTGCTTAACGAAGCGCGCCTGAAACGATGCATGACGGCAGCCGGGCTTGATGCAGTTATAGCGACGGCGCCGGAAAACGTGACCTATATGAGCGGCTTCTGGGCTCTGCCGCAATGGATCCGTCGTGGTCCGCAGGCCTATGTGGTGTGGCCGGCTCCTGACAAAGGCACGCCTGAAATCATCGCCAACACTAGTACCCTCGACCTCGTTGCTGATCAGGAACTCTGGGTAAGCAAGGTGCGGCGCTATGGCGACTTTTATGCCGATGTCGGTCCGACGACCGCCGCGGATCGCGCGAATAGACAACACCTCCAGCTTCGGGCGCTGCCGAGACATAGCGATGCAATCGCGGCTTTGGTTGCCGCATTGGACGAAGCCCAGCTCGCCCGTGGGCGGATCGGCATTGACGAGGCGGGACTCGCGCCAGGATATCACGAAGCTCTCAAAGCCCATTTTCCCAATGCGTCGTGGGTACCAGCCACGGCGTTGCTTCGCGAGGTTCGTGCAGTAAAGACGACAGATGAAATCGAACGGCTTGGCCAAGTTGCCAAAATTGCCGAACGCTCCATTGAAGCAGCGCTCGCGGTTGCTCAAGAAGGTGCTACCGAAGCAGACGTGGCGCGCGCTTTTCATGTCAAAACGGTTGAGGAAGGCGCCCTGCCCGTATTGGGATGCATCGGCTTTGGCGAGCGTAGCGCGCTCATGAACGTCCAGCCTTCTGACCGCAAGTTGCGTGCTGGAGAAATCATCCGCTTCGACGTCGGGGGCCGGTTTCGGCACTACCGCGCCGACATTGCCCGCATCGCCACGCTGGGCGATCCGCCGCCGCAGGCGCATCGGCTTCAGCAAGCGCTACTGCGCGGAGTTCAGCATGCCTGCGACATTATCCGGCCGGGCATGGCAGCGGCACAGCTCTTCGAGGCGGTGGTGGGTGTCGTTCAGCGCGAAGGAATTGCTCACTACAAGCGCGATCACGTCGGTCATGGCATCGGCCTTGACGGTTATGACGCGCCAACGCTCTCGCCGCGCAGTACAGACGTCCTTGAAGAAGGAATGGTGCTGTGCGTGGAGACGCCCTACTACGAAATCGGCCGCTGGGGACTCCAAGTGGAGGACATGGTGGTTGTTCGCCATGACGGAGTGGAGCGGCTGACGGAGACGCAAGGCCCAATCACCCGGGTGCCGTCATGAGCGCGGTTGGACTTTCCTGCATTCGATGCGGCGCCTTGTTCCGGATCGATATGAAGATCGACTCACGCGGCTGCCCGAAATGTAGTGCGGAGGCGCCCGCCAATCTTAAGGTTGTCTATGATCCATCAGGAGATACATCGGCCTCTTCCGCAACGGGTGCCGCGCTGCCCTCGCTCTGGCGCTATGCCGACATGCTTCCTTGTGCGCTCAGCGATGCAATCTCTTTGGGCGAGGGGCTGACGCCGCTGTTAAGTGCCGAGACGCTGGGAAAGCAACTCGGCGTCCCCAACCTTCTTATCAAGGATGAGGGCGGAAATCCTACGTGGTCCCACAAGGACCGCTTCTCGACCGTAGCGGTGTCGATGGCACGTTTGAGCGGCGCACATGTCGTGGCGACGGCCTCGTCCGGGAACGCCGGGGCCTCACTTGCCGCTTACGCTGCACGGGCGGGCTTGAAATGCGTCGTTGTCACATTCTCCGGCACTGCCGGCGCCATGCTGGCACAAATCCGCAAATACGGCGCGAAGGTCGTGCCTCTGGCCGACAAGTCGCATCGTTGGCCATTGCTTGCCGCTGGTACCGAGCGCCTCGGATGGTTTGCAACGTCGCCGTTTCACAGCCCCGTGGTCGGCAGTCATCCTGTCGGGATCGAGGGCTACAAGACCCTGGCTTACGAAATCGTCGACCAGATGCACGGTGCCGTGCCGGACTGGTGCGCCTTGCCTGTTTGCTATGGGGACGCGCTTGCCGGGCTGTGGGCTGGATTTAAGGATCTTCTTAGCCAAGGCAAGATCGATCGGTTGCCGAGACTCGTGGCGGCGGAAGTGCATGGATCTTTGGCCAGAGCGCTTGCCGGCAAGGGAGATCTGGTTGCCGAAGTTCCCGCAAGCTTCGACACGCTTGCCATCTCGATCGGCACCACACGAAGCACGTTTCAGGCGCTCAACGCCCTGCGTGAATCTGGCGGCATGGCAATGCCGGTCGGCAATTTCGGCCTGGTAGCGATGCAGCAGCAGCTTGCGGCCACCGAGGGCGTTTTTGCCGAGCTTGCCTCCGTGACGCCATTTGCAGCTATCGAATCCTTGAGACGAGAAGGCACCATCGCGCGGTCGGACAGCGTCGTCGCCATCGTGACAGCGAGTGGCCTCAAGGACTTGGACCGTTCGACCGGTCCGGACAAAGCACAACCATCATTTCAGTCAGTTGCCGAAGCGTGGGAATACCTTGCCGAGGGCCGTGACTATTTCACGCCCTCTCATGAAAGACGCGCGACCAAGATGTCCTGAAGAGAAGATAGAGACGATCATGAACGGATGCGATTTCTGATCGATTGATGATCTCGTCCACCATTGGACGGTATTGCGACTTCCTAAAAGCTATCCAGGAGAGGCAAAAAAATTCAACCCGCTTAGCGAGCGGAACCTCGATTCAAACATGATGTAAGGGGAATGTTCATGCTTCACAAAACGCTCATCGGCTGGCTTGCAGCTATCGGTATCGGAATGGCAACGCAGACAATGGCCGAGGAAACGCTCAGAGTCGGCGTTACTCCAACCGGGGTGCCGTTCACGTTTGTCGACACCGCAACCCAAAAGCCGACAGGCGCGATGGTCGATCTGGCAAGTGCGATTGCCGCGAGCCTTGGTACGACCGCCGATTTTCAAATAAACGCCTTTCCCGCCCTTATCCCGGCATTGACGACCGACAAAATCAATCTGATCTCCGCCAGTATGTTCATAACGGACAAGCGCAAGCAGGTCATTGATTTCAGCACGCCGGTTTACGCCTACGGCGAGGCAATGTTTGTTGCTGCCGGTGACAGCAAAAACTACACACTCGAAGAGCTCAGGGGTGAAACTGTCGGCGCGCAGATCGGCTCAACCTACGCTGACGCTCTGGAAGGTCTTGGCGTATTCGGCCAAGTCAAACTCTACGACTCGATCGCTGATATGATGCGTGATGTGGTCCTGGGTCGCATCAAGGCCGGCTTTGGTGACGCCCCAATCGTCGCGTACCAGCTGTCAAAGAATCCCGAACTGGGTGTTCGCCTCGTCGACGGCTATCAGCCGATGAAAAAAGGCGAGGTCGCGTTGGCGGTTGCCAAGGAAAACCCACTGCTTCTCGAAAAGGTGAACGCTTCCATCGCGAAGTTGAAAGAAAGTGGCGAACTCAGGAGAATATTTGCCAAATATGGTCTCTGAAGGCCATCGCGCATGGACCGCGAAACGCGCGCCGGCTGGCAGGACCATAGGATCGCGTCGGAATGACCGGCTTTGTCGGCCAGGGTACGTGCCAAGAGGAATAACAGCCGGCCATGACCAAATTCATCGCGCACGCAACGGAATATCTGCCGCTTCTTCTTAACGGCGTTTGGCTGACCGTCATGATAACCCTTTTTGCGCTGTGCCTTGCGACCGCGCTCGGTCTTGTCTGGGCGTTGTTCAGAACGTCTGGGATTCGCTCTCTCGCAGTGCCGACACGGCTCCTTGTCGACTTCGTGCGCGGCATACCGCTCCTCGTCGTTCTCTTCTATATTTACTTTGTCGCGCCCGATATCGGCATCAACCTGACTGCCCTTCAGGCTGGCACGATCGGGCTGGGGCTGGCTCACTCCTGCTATCTCGGGGAAACTTTCCGGGCTGGCATCGAGGCGGTCGATAAGGGTCAGATCGAAGCGGCAAAATCGATCGGGATGAAGCGCCCGTTGATGATGCGTCGCGTTGTGCTGCCGCAGGCATTCAAGATTATCCTGCCACCTTACGCCAACAATATGGTCATGCTGCTAAAGGACTCCTCGCTTGTGTCGGTGATTTCGGTTCAAGAGCTGACCATGCAGGGCAAGATGCTTGCGTCCTCCACATTCGACAACATGACAGTATTTACCCTGGTGGCACTGCTCTATCTGTGCCTGACGGTTCCGCTGAATCTGCTTATGCGTAAAGTGGAAATCTATCTTGGGGCGGCAGGATGATCATCTTCGACGACGTGCACAAGTCCTTCGGGGTCCACGAGGTTCTCAAGGGGATCAACGCCGAGATCGTCAAGGGACAGGTCGTGTGTTTGATTGGGCCGTCGGGTTCCGGCAAATCGACGCTTCTGCGTTGTGTGAACGGGCTTGAAAACTATCAGCGCGGTCGCATCAGTATCGATGGCACCGTGGTGGATGCCGCCTCGCCCCAGGTTCATACCATCTGCACCCGCGTCTCAATGGTCTTCCAACGCTTCAACCTGTTTCCGCACCGCACCGCCCTGGAAAATGTCATGGAAGGGCCCCTATACGTGCTGAAGGAAAATAGGAAACAGGTCCGCGAGCGGGCAATGGCACTGCTCAACCGCGTCGGCTTGGCCGACAAGACGAATGCCTATCCCGCGTCCTTGTCAGGCGGCCAGCAGCAGCGCGTGGCCATCGCCCGCGCCCTGGCGATGCGCCCACAGGCCATCCTTTTCGACGAGCCGACCTCCGCACTTGATCCGGAAATGGTCGGCGAGGTCCTGCAGGTAATGCGCGCGCTCGCAGACGAGAACATGACCATGCTCGTCGTTACGCATGAAATTCAGTTCGCCCGGGAGGTTTCCGATAGTGTCCTCTTTCTCGACGGCGGCCGGATCGTCGAGCAAGGTCCGGCCAAGGAGCTCCTTCGACACCCGAAGCACGAACGCACAAAGGATTTTCTTCACCGGGTGATGTACCCCGTCTGACTCTTGGCCGGTGCTGCCTTGTCGCGTCAAAATTCTGAATTAGACCTGTCGTTCCGCCGGGGACGAGCCGTCAAACTGTGCGAGAACGGCGTTTAGAGTTCTACGGTCCCAAGGAAACCTCGTCCATGCCGTTTCCTCGGCCGGGCGAATTTGCTTGAGAACTGTTGGCTCAAGGGGAATTGAAATTGGCCAGTCCTTCAAGCCGGCGAGCCAATCCGGGTTGTAGACTGTATCCGAATGCCGATGCCCTTCATCTGGCATTATCACGACGGTGGAGGCTTCGGGATTTTGCTTGGCGAACCATGCGCCGACCAGGGCAGCGGCGCCGCTGGTCGGGCCCATGAAAAGCCCGTGATCGCGAAAGAGCCCATGCGCCATGGCGTAAGCCGGTAAGGCGCCCACCCAGTGAATATCGTCGATCATCTCATGTCGAACATTGTCCGGCAAAACACTGTTGCCGAGCCCGCGCAGCATGCGCCTTCCGACAGGCTGGCCGAAGAGCATGCTTCTGTGGGTATCGACAGCAATCATCCTGAGATCTGGAAAGAGCTCACGAAGGAAACCTCCGGTTCCACACAACGATCCCCCTGTGCCGACGCAGCCGACGAGGCAATCGACGCGGCCGAATGAGCGAACAACGAGATCCGCCAGGCGCGCGTAGGCAAGGCGGTTTTGCGGACTGTCGTACTGTCGTGGCCAATACGTGTCCGGGCTATCTTGCAAGGTCTTCTGAAGGTACTCAAGGCGACCACGCTGATTGCCGTCTCCCTGAGGATCATCGATGGCCATCACTTTGGCACCGAGGTGTTCCAGCCGCCTCTTGAGTTTCAGGTCGATGAGGCTGGAGGCCGTGACGAGCGTAAGCCCATAGCCACGGGCGGCAGCTAGCATGGCGATGGCCAGGCCGAATGTGCCCGACGTCGTTTCAATGATGTGCCCACCGCGCTTAAGGCGTCCTGATGCTTGTGCACGGTCGACCATGAACCGGGCGGGCATCAGCTTCATGAGGGGAAAGCAGGCGGCGTTGAGGTTAGGCGCGAGCTGGGCAAATCGCGGTGTTTCATAGGCGCGTAAGTAGTCTTCACCTGCGCTCACTGGATTACTCTCGTTTCGGCGTTAAGGGCAAATGTATGAACATCTTTGAAGCCCGCGCCCCTCAACTGCCTTGCGAGTTCGACGGCGCGCATGGCTGGTCGCGGTGCGGCAGCATCCAGGAGGATGCCGATCAATGTGCCGCTGTGGGCCACTTGCACGCCGCATGCGTCATGCTCCCTGGCTATGTCCAGAACAGTGTTGAAAGCTGCCTTCGGCAGATGCCTCTGACTTATACTGGCGCTGATGGTTGCGACACGTCCCAGCAGACGGGGATCTTGTTGCTGGATTGAGCGGTACGCCAATCCGCGCAGAACACGGAAGACCCCGATTTCCTCACTATCGTAGCGTGCCCGTTGCATGCCCAGCGTATCGATGGGCGGGGCACTGCCATCCCTGAAACCCACCACCACAAAGGGCGGGAACTCGCCCCCGAAGTATTCGATTGTACGGCCTTCCCGGTGAGCGAAGAGCAGAGCTTGATCACAGTACGCGATGGCATCGCTCGCGCTTTCCGCGGCAACCGCCAGTCGCGCAACCGTTGACTGGCGCAGCACGAGGCCCGCAGCAGCCGCGACCGCGCGGATCGACGCAATGACGTCTGCCGTCGAGGAACCGTAGCCGTGCCCTATCGGTATAGTGCTTTCGATCGTCAATTCTCCCCCTCCCCCAGCTATTCCGATATGCTCGAGCGTGAGGGCCGCGGCGCGCGCTGCTTTGGTCCGGTTTGCAGGTCGCGGCCGAATGCCCTCTTGTTCATGTGGCCAGAAGGTCGCTAACGACTCTTGCGCCGTGAGCGGAAGCGTGACGAGGCCGCGACAAAGCCGTCCATTTTCCCCTTCAAAAACGCCCTGGAGGAATTCCCCGTGATGGGCGTGCGCCCGACCGACTCCTACGGACAGAGGCACCGCGACATTCTCGTCGTTGATCTTGCTCGAGTGTGTCTGGTGGCCGGATCTCGGCGTGTTCCTTTTTACCACCGCATCATCTCCTCACCCTTTGAGTTGGACGATGATGCGTACGACTGATCCTGGCTGTCACTCGCCAAATCTTGGTAGTGCTGTTCGCATGTACCCCAAGGCGCGGCCAGCTCGCTCCGTCACTTTGCTCAACAGTCACGCGCAATACTCGCCCCTAGCCTCGGATCGGTGGGGCAGACACCAGTCCTGGAGACCCGGCCCAGTGTCGCCGTTTCACAACGCGTCCGAAGAAACGATCGATATCAATGGCCGGCCAGAGATCCTGCTGGAACCTGTCTTCGTCATTGTCCTTCTTGCGAAGGAGGGCCGGACGGTCAAATGCGCCCATTTGGAAAAAGACACTCCTAGCCAATCCTCAATATGCCAAGTCTTGGCGATCTTGCCGTCCCTGAACTGGTGGATGTCGATGGCCATTATCTTGAACGGCGGGTTCTTGGAAGGGAATCCACCTGTCTGAGTTTCCTAGATCGTCGAGCGCACCACGACCATGTCGCCGGCCTTCCACGCGGCTCGCGCCCTTCGAGATGCTGAATAAAGATGGCTGGATTTGCCAAAGTCGATGCGCTATATGACCATCTACATGGTCAGGAGCGTGACTTACATGATCGGGGGCGTGGCATGAACGCGATCAATCTGGCTGACGCCAAGGCACATCTCAGTGAACTCATAGACCGGGTCGAAGCTGGCGATTCAGTCGACATCACCCGACGCGGCAAGTTGGTCGCACGGCTTACAACCGTGGCTAAACCACGAAAGCCGATCGATAGGGCAATGCTTCAGGCGCTGAGCACAGCTATGACGCCCCAGGTACAGGACGCTGCCGATCTGGTGCGGACGATGCGGGACGGCGATCGTTACTGATGGTTTATCTCGATACGTCGATAATTGTCGCGGCGCTTTCGAACGAGGCCGCGAGCCCGCGAGCTCAGGCCTGGCTGTCAGAGCAGGATCCGGCGCAGCTGCTGATAAGCGACTGGACCGTCACCGAATTGTCCTCCGCCATGGCAATCAAGCTGCGGACTGGCCAGATCACGGTGGCGCAACGTGCCAAGGCGCTGGCGATGTTCAATAAGCTTGTCGCGGAGAGTTTCACGGTGTTGTCGGTGACGGGCGGGCATTTCCGGGCAGCGGCTAAGTTCGTCGATCAGTACGCTCTAGGGCTGCGCGCGGGCGACGCACTTCATCTCGCCACCGCGTCGGAACACGGTGCCACAGTGCATACGCTCGACCGTCGGCTCGCCGAAGCTGGCCCCGTGCTCGGCGTGCCTACCCAGCTACTGGCGACCGGGGTTTAACACAGGCTGCCTTGATCGCGCCGGTTCGCTGCCTTTGTGATTACCCTGACTTCGTATCGAAACGCATTCGGCTGAATGCCCGGTCGGTAGCCATGAATCGTGCCAGCATTGGTGCGATCAGCTTTGCTGGATCGGCGATCGTCTGGCCGCTCTCACGGCCGAGCAATTCAGCATAGGCAACGAGATCGCGATGAACGGCGCCGGGCAGTTCGACGGTGATCTTGACCGGACGGTCATCGGGAATGGCGGAGAGTTTCAGCTTGGTCATGACGGATCCTTCTGAGCACCGTACGGCACAAGAACAAGGTCGCGATTGACGATCACGCGAACCGGAAAACCGGGCCGCACCGTGAGCGTCGGCTGCACGTTGAGCTGATTGCGCACGATCTGCTGGCCGATATTGGAGGCTGAATCCTGCGCGCTTTCGCGGACGGCTTTGGCAATGTCGCTCTCATCGCCGTTGGACCCAAGCGATGCTCCAATGCCGAGCACCGTCGACAGCGCCGCGGCCCGGAACATCTGGCCCCAATGATGGTCGACCTCGTCCTCCAGCCCGGAAAAGCCTTCAGCGCCCGCGCCCTGCTGCCGCTCCAGCACGATCGAGGTGCCGTTGGGCATGATCAGCCGGTTCCAGACCAGCAGCAGGCGCGACTGACCGAAGGCCACCTGGCTGTCATACTGGCCGATCAGCCGCGCGCCCTGCGGGATCAAGAGGTATGATCCCGTCGGGCTGTCGTAGACGTTCTCGGTGACTTGAGCGGTGATCTCGCCGGGCAGGTCGGAACGGATGCCGGTGATGAGGGCTGCCGGTATGACGCTACCAGCCTGCACGACATAGGGCGAGGCCTTCTCGGCGAGCCGATCGGGGCTGACGGTGCGGCGATCCGGTCCGGCATTGATGAAAGCGAGCTTGCGGTCCTGCATGTTTTGAGCGGGGCCTGGATCGATCGGTGGCTCCCCGATCGGCGGTGTCGGGCTGGACAGTGTGTTCGCGACCGTGTTTGCATCCTGTCTTACCGGATGCGACCGCGCGTTGGTATTGGTGAACAGTTTTGCCACGCGGGCAGCCTCGATCTCGGCCAGGCGGCGCTGTTCTTCCGGATCGGCGCGCGGTCCACTGATGTTCGGCGCCCCGGTCGGCTGGCCGCGCTCCTGCGCACGCAAGATCGGCCGGCCGAGGTCGCCAGGCAGCGCGGGGCCGAGCTGCGGAATCCCGGCATAATCCTTCGGCAGGGTCTGCAGCCCGTCGGCGGTGGAGCGGTTTTCAGTGGTGAAGAGCTCGGGCGGTTGTTCGGTGCCGCGCCGTCTAGTGTCGAGCGCCCAAATCAACGTGCCGAGGATCGCAGCGCCGGCAACGCCACCAACGCCTATCAGCACCTTGCGCGACAACCGCGTGACCCTAGCCGGTTCGGGCCGCAGGCGCAGTTCGGCTCGAATGTCCTGGTTGGGTGCATTTGCAGGTTCGGTCATCGGAACAGCCCCGCGCCAGGCTGGCGTCGTTTCGCGTCCGTCCGCACGATGCGGACACGCTTTTCGCTTGTCTTGTCGCCGAGCCTCAATTCCGCGGCAGCGAACAGCCGGTCAACGATGTAATAATTCTGGCGAGCGCGGTAGTTGACCAGTTCCGAACCACCCGAAGGGCCGATCACGAACAGCGGCGGCATTTCCCCCTGCCCTATGCCCGATGGGAACTCGATGTAGACCTTTGCACCGTCGTCGAAGGCGTGAAGCGGCCGCCAGGGGGCGGCATCGCCTTCGATGCGGTAGCGGAAATTCAGTTTCTGGAGGTCGACGCCGGTCGCGACCGGCTTTGCGGCGGAAGCCTGCGCATTCTGGCGCCGCAGCGCAATCAGCTGGTCCTGCGGATACTGCCAGGAGACGGAGGCCATGTAGGTCTTTTCGGTCGAGCGGAGCTCGAGATGATAGGTGCGGCGGTCGCTGTTGATGACGAGGTTGGTCTGGAGGTCTGGCCGTGTCGGCTTCACAAGAATGTGGACCTGCTGGCGCTCCCCTGTCCCACTTTGCGTATCGCCGATGATCCAGCGCACTGTGTCACCGGCGGCGACTGGCCCGGAGCCGACAAGCTGCTCGCCGGGCTGCAAGGCGATGTCGGTGACCTGGCCGGGTGCGGCGTAGATCTGGTAGAGCGCGCCCTCACTCCAGGGATAGAGCTGGATGGCATTGACGAAACCGTCGCGAACCGGCTGCATGCGTGCGGCCTCATTGGCCTGGCTGATCCGCTGCGTCGGATCGGCTGGCTCCGGCTTCACCTTCGTGGCCTCGACCGGTTTCAACTGACCAGGCAGTGGAAGCAGTTTCGGCACTTCCACCACCCTCACCGGACCAGCCGGGTCGACCTTCCGCACGGCAGGCGCCGCATCGTCATAATTGATCTCCGGCGGAATGTATTTCTTCGACGCACAGCCGGCGAGCGCCGTTGCTGACAGCATTGCCAGGGCAAGCATACGCGCCTTGGGCGAAATGCGCATGGCCGGTCTCGCCGATGTTCTTGTTCGTGCCGCACGCATCATGAAAGCTCCTTCGACCAGTTGATGGCGTTGACATAGACGCCGAGGGGATTGGCTTTCAGCCGGTCGGCGTCGCGGGGTGGCTGGATCACGATTGTGAGGATTGCGGTCCAGCGCTCGGTTCCGGCCAGGCTGCCATTCTCGTAGCGGCGCTCGACCCAGGCGACGCGGAAGGAATCCGGCGAAGCACGGATGACGCTGGAAACCTCAATGGCGATCTGGAGTTTGCCCACTTTGGCAAAAGGGTCGTTCAAGCGAGCGTAATCATTGAGGGAAATGGCGCCGCGATCTGTGGTGTAGTCGTAGGCGCGCAGCCAGTTTTGGCGGACGATGACCGGGTCGGCCGGAATGCTTCTGACCTGTTCGATGAAGCGGGCCAGATGCCAGGCGATCTGCGGATCGGTCGGCCGATAGTCGGCAACGGCCGGAGCGACAACCTGCGCTTCGCCGAACTTGTCGACCTCCACCACCCAGGGAACCACTGAGCCGCGCGTCGACTGCCAGACCAATGCGGATGCAAAACCGCCGGCCAAGACGAGCGAGCCGAAGGCCATCAGCCGCCAGTTTTTCGCCTGGACGCGAGCCGAGCCGATGCGCTCGTCCCAAATCTGGGCTGCACGCTGATATGGCGTCTCGGGGTGAAGCGTTTTTCCGTAACGAACGAAAGGGCGTCTAAAGGGGGTCATTGGCGGTCGTCCTGGTCGAGGGAAACATTCATTGAGCCGCCGCCATCGTCGCTGGAGTGGACCGAGTGCGCGGCGACGCTGGCGCCATGGCTCATAGCCTGGCCGCGCTTCATGCGTTTTGCCCATGCGGGCGGGGAGTCGGCACTGGTTTCGGTGGTCGGCCAGTCACCGGAGGAAGCCGTTCCCGACGAGCGCTCTCCACTCGTCGCAGCCCAAGCTGCCAAGCGGCCGGCCTCGTAGCTATCGGACAGGGCTGACGCGGCGCGCGACATTGCCTGTTTGACGGGTTGAACGGCAGCGCTGGCACCAGCCCTTGCGACACCCGCCATGCCGGCGGCGATTGAGCCTGCGCCACCTCTTCCAGATGTGGCTGCGGCAAGTTCCCAGGCGGCCGAAGTGCTGCCGGCCAGATGCGCGCCACCCCGTGCGGCGGCTGCCGACATGCGCCCGCCTGCACTGAGCCCGCCTGCTGCGCCGCCTATTGCCGCGCGGGCGCCCACCGCGCCGGCTACGCCAAGGCCACCAACGGCGAGGCTCGTGCCAACGGCGGCACCTGCGCCCAGTTGCGGAGCACCAGAAATCAGCCCCGTCGCGATGCCGGGACCGAAGATCGACAGCCCCATTAGCGAGAGAGCGCCCAGGACAAGCGACAGCGCATCGGTGATCGTCGGTTGTTCGGCACCAAAGCCTTGAGTGAACTCGCCGAAGAGGCCCGAGCCGATGCCGACGATGACGGCGAGCACCAGGATTTTCACGCCGGAGGCAACGATGTTGCCGAGCACTTTTTCAGCGAGGAAGGCGGTCCGGTTGAACAGCGCAAAAGGGATCAGCACGAAGCCGGCAAGCGTCGTCAGCTTGAATTCGACCAGCGTGACGAAGATCTGCACGGCGAGAACAAAGAACGCAATCAGCACGATCGCCCAGGCGATCATCAGGACCGCAATCTGAACAAAATTCTCGAAGAACGAGACGTAGCCCATCAACTGGCTGGCGGCTTCGAGGATTGGATTACCGGCATCGACGCCGACCTGCGCGACGCGGCCCGGCTGCAGCAGTGCGGCGCCCGAAAGTGCCGAACCTCCCGCCTTCAGACCGAGCCCGGAAAAGCTCTCGAAGACGACCCCGGCCAGACGATTGAAGTTGCCGATGATGAAGGCAAAGAAGCCGATATAGAGCGTCTTTTTCACCAGTCGGTGCAGGACGTCCTCATCCGCACCCCAAGCCCAGAACAGGCCGGCAATCGTGATGTCGATGACGATCAGAGTGGAGGTGAGGAATGCCACCTCGCCGCCGAGGAGCCCGAAGCCAGAGTCGATATAGCGGGTAAAGGTCTCCAGGAAGCGATCGATCACGCCGGTGTCGTTCATGGCGCCACCGCTTCGGGATGGGGCCGGTCTTCCGCGCGAGGCGGAGTTGGCGGTTGGAGCGGCAGCATTCGGCTCTGGTCCTTCTCGATCCACGGAGCCGCGTTTGGCGCGATGGGGCGGGATGGTTGCAGGAAGCGTCGGCGGCTTTGCGCCCAGGCTTTCCTGCAGGCTTTGTCATCAACGGCCGCCATGCCGATGGCCCGGCATCGCGCAAGCTCGACCCCAGCCGGCTCGCCGCCCGGATGTGCGGAGCGCGGGGAGGACGCGTCCTGCGAGCCGTCGCCGCGCAGCGCCATGGAGGCGGCGGTCATGGCGGCGCCAAGGGCAAGAACGGCTGTTATCCGGGCGGCGATCTTGAGATCCATGCGACTCTCGCCTCAGTCGTGGAACATTTTTACGGATGACGGGCTGTAGCTGCTGCCCGTCATGAAACGGCTGAACTGTTCGCGTGCCTGCTCCTGCGCGGCCGCCCGCCTCGCCTGCTCAAGGGCTTCGGCTCGTCCTTGTGCGGCCAGCATCGCAGTGAGATCGGCAACTTGCTTGGCTTGCACGGCGAGGAGCTGGTTGCCGGCCTGCGTTGCCTGAAGCACGCCGACAGCGGACTGGCTGGCACCGACCAGCGCACTCGTCTGCTCTTGTGTCCCCGCGATGTTGTCGACCGCGACGGCGCCGGTTTTCAGCGAATGCTCGAAGGCCGACACCGAGGTCTGCCAGCGTTGACGCGCGCCGTCGACAAGCTGCTGGCTCGACAGATCCGAACCGAAATTTTCGTAAGCGGAGGTAAACTGGCTCTCGATGTCCTGGACGCTGTAGGCCAGCTTGTCGGTCTCGCCGAGCAGGCTCTTCATCTCGGAAAAATTGGCGTCAATCTGGCCAAGCAGCGAGGTCGGCAGCGAAGTGAGATTCTTCGCCTGGTTGATCAGCATCTGCGCTTCGTTCTGAAGCGAGGTGATCTGGTTGTGGATCTGCTCCAGGGCACGCGATGCCGAAAGCAGGTTCTCGGCGTAGTTCTTTGGGTCGAACACGATCAGTGCCGATGCTGGTGCCGATGACAGCGCCGTCGCGACGACGATTGCGCCGGCTGCCGCCATGCGACGGATACGGCGACCTGCAAGAACGGAATTCATGAGGAAAGCTCCTTTGTGGATTGGTCGATCACGTCAGTGAGATTGGGAATGAGGTCTGCCGCCCAGGAGAGACCGCGGTTCGTAAGCCAGGCCTCGAGGAAATGGTCTCGGCCGGCCTCGGCGACTATCCGGTCGATCGCGGCCTGGTCTGACTTGGATGACGCGGCGCAGAGCGCGAGCGCGATCGGACCGAGGCCAAGCTCGAACAGGCGGTTGCCGCGGCGGCTCTGACAGTAATAGTCGCGCTTCGGTGTCGCTCGGGCGACGATCTCGATCTGGCGATCGTTAAGACCAAAGCGTCGGTAAATTTCGGTGATCTGCAGCTCGATGGCGCGCTCGTTCGGCAAGAACAGCCGCGTCGGGCAGCTTTCGACGATGGCGGGTGCGATTGGCGATCCGTTGATGTCCGAAAGCGACTGGGTGGCGAAGATGACGCTGGCGTTCTTCTTCCTAAGCGTCTTCAACCATTCGCGCAGCTGGTCAGCGAAACCGCCATCGTCGAGCGCCAGCCAGCCCTCGTCGATGAGCAGCAGTGTTGGCCGGCCGTCCATCCTCTGCTCGATGCGGTGGAACAGATAGGCAAGCACGGCGGGCGCAGCACCGGTGCCGATCAGGCCTTCGGTTTCGAACGCCTGGACCGAAGCTTCGCCCAGCCGCTCGTGCTCGGCATCGAGCAGCCCGCCATAGGGGCCACCGATGCAATAAGGACGGAGCGCCTGTTTCAACGGCGACGACTGCAGCAGCACGGCCAGGCCAGTCAGCGTCCGCTCCTGGACGGGTGCAGAGGCCAGCGACGTCAGCGCCGACCACAGATGATCCTTGACCAGCGGTGTGATGGGCACGCCTTCGCGCAGAAGAATGTCGACAAGCCAGTCGGCCGCCCAGGCTCGCTCTGGCGTATGATGGATGCGGGCGAGCGGCTGTAGCGAAACGGTGTGAGCGTCGCCCGACAGATCGGCCAAAGTGAGCAAGGGCAACGGATCGTCGGGCCCCTGCCCACTTCCGGCATTGCTTCCGAGATCATGCCAATCGCCATCCATGGCGAGCATGGCCGCGCGGATTGAGCCGCCGAAGTCGAAGGCAAAAAGCTGGCTGTGCTCGTAACGCCGGAACTGAAGGGCGATCATCGCCAACAGGACCGACTTGCCGGCACCGGTCGGGCCGATGACGAGGGTGTGGCCGACATCGCCCACGTGAAGGCTGAACCGGAACGGTGTGGCGCCTTCCGTTCTGGCGAAGAAAAGCGGCGGTGCGCCAAAATGCTCGTCCTCAGTCGGTCCAGCCCAGACCGCCGAAAGTGGAATCATGTGGGCGAGGTTCAGAGTCGAGATCGGCGGCTGGCGGACATTGGCGTAGACGTGGCCAGGGATGCTGCCGAGCCAAGCCTCGACGGCGTTGACGCCTTCGGCGATGCAAGTGAAGTCCCTGCCCAGAATGACCTTTTCGACCAGACGCAGCTTTTCGTCGGCGATTGACGGATCGGCATCCCAAACCGTTGTGGTGGCGGTGATGTAAGCCTCGCCGATCTGATCTGAACCGAGATCCTGCAGGGCCGCGTCCGCATCGGCCGCCTTATTGGCCGCGTCGGTATCAACGAGGACTGACGCCTCGTTGGTCATCACCTCCTTCAAGATTGCGGCGATCGATTTGCGTTTGGCGAACCACTGGCGACGGATCTTCGTCACCAGCTTCGTCGCGTCGGTCTTGTCGAGCATGATCGCCCGCGTCGACCAGCGATAGGGGAAAGCAAGCCGATTGAGGTCGTCGAGAATCCCCGGGAAGGTCATGGTCGGGAACCCGGTGATGGTGAGCGTGCGCAGATGCGCTTCGCCAAGCCTCGGCTCTAACCCGCCGGCCAACGGCTGATCGACCAATAGCCCATCGAGATGTATCGGCGTTTCTGGGACACGAACGCGATGCCGCTTGGTCGAAATGGTGGAGTGCAGGTAACTCAGCGTCTCGCCATCATCGAGCCAGTCAGCTTCGGGAACGAAACCTTCGATGAGGTTGAGCACGCGGTCGGTGCGATCGACAAAACTCTTCAGGAGCTCCCACGGATCGACACCGGTCTTTTCCCGGCCTTCGTAGAGCCAGCTCTCCATTCGCGACACTTCCTCGGCCGGAGGCAGCCACACGAAGGTAAGAAAGTAGCTGCTTTCAAACAGCACGCCGGACTCTTCGAACTGTTCGCGACGCTCGATTTCGAGAAGCGCCGATGCGCAATCCGGGAACCGGCTGTCGGGGTAGCCGCTGGCGGAATTGCGCTGCGCTTCGACAAAAATTGCCCAGCCGGAGCCGAGCCGGCGCAGCGCGCCGTTGAGCCGTGCGGTTGTTCCGACCAGCTCCGCCGGCGTGGCGGAGTCCAGGTCCGGCCCGCGAAAACGCGCCGTTCTTTGAAAACTGCCGTCCTTGTTGAGCACCACGCCCGGCGCCACCAGGGCGGCCCAAGGCAGATAGTCGACGAGGCTGGCGCTCTTCTTTCGATATTCCGCGAGGTTCATCATGGCGAAAAACCTCAGCAGCCGAAATGCACGGGATAGCGCAGGTGCCGGCGAACCACGTCGACGAACTGTGCATCGCGCTTTGCCGCCCAGACGGCTGCGATATGTCCGATCGCCCAGATAACGAGACCAGCGATCCACAAACGAAGTCCCAATCCGACCGCGCCGGCCAGCGTGCCGTTGGCGATGGCGACCGCACGCGGCGCGCCGCCGAGCAGGATCGGTTCGGTGAGCGCGCGATGCACCGGCGCGAAAAAGCCACGGACTTCCTCCTCCATCAGATCAGCGCTCCGCCGCCGAAGGAGAAGAAGGACAGGAAGAACGAACTTGCCGCGAAAGCGATCGACAGCCCGAACACGATCTGAATCAGCCGGCGAAATCCGCCCGACGTGTCGCCGAAGGCGAGCGAAAGGCCGGTGACGATGATGATGATCACCGCCACGATCTTGGCGACTGGCCCCTCGATCGATTCGAGGATTTGCTGAAGCGGCTCCTCCCAGGGCATGGAAGAGCCGGCAGCATGAGCAGGCGTGATCGTTATGATCGTAGCAGCTGCCGCAGCCAACGGCAGCTCCACGGCAAGTTTATGGATTGCCGATGAGGTGAAGCGGATCGGGGTCATTCTGAAGCTCCATGGGAGAGTGGAAATTCGCGGTCGATGTGGTCTCGAGATTCTTCGAGGGTGCGGTAGTCGCCGGTGGCCGGATCGAGCCCGTCGACCAAGGCGATCTCGACAAGCCGGCGCGCAGAGCCGCGGCCAGCGAGGACCGCAATCAGGTCGATGGTTTCGGCAATCAGCGTGCGCGGAACCGCAACGACGGCCTCCTGCACGAGCTGCTCCAGCCGCCGCAGTGCGCCAATGGCCGAACTGGCGTGAATCGTGCCGATGCCGCCGGGATGGCCGGTGCCCCAAGCCTTCAACAGATCGAGCGCTTCTGCGCCACGGACCTCACCGATGGGGATGCGGTCGGGCCGAAGCCGCAACGCCGACTTCACCAGATCGGAAAGCGAGGCGACACCATCCTTTGTGCGCAGCGCCACAAGATTGGGCGCTGCACACTGCAGCTCGCGCGTATCCTCGATCAGCACGACGCGCTCGGCGGTCCTGGCCACCTCCGCCAGCAACGCGTTGACCAGCGTCGTCTTGCCGGTCGACGTGCCGCCGGCCACCAGCACGTTCTTGCGTGTCCCCACGGCAAGCTGCAGGACGTCAGCCTGGCCTTCGGTCATGATGCCGGCAGCGACATAGTCTTGAAGCGTAAACACCGCGACTGCCGGCTTGCGGATGGCGAAGGTTGGCGCCGTAACGACAGGCGGCAACAGACCCTCGAACCGTTCGCCGGTGTCGGGCAGTTCGGCCGAAACACGCGGCGAGTCCGAATGCACCTCCGCGCCGACATGGTGCGCGACCAGCCTGACGATCCGCTCGCCGTCGGCCGCGATCAGGGTTTCATTGCTTGCGACTAGTCCTTCGCTAAGACGATCAACCCACAGGCGACCATCAGGATTCAGCATCACCTCGACGATGGCCGGATCGTCAAGAAAGCCTGCGATGGCCGGGCCGAGAGCGGTGCGCAGCATACGCGCGCCGCGCGATACCGCTCTCTTGCTGCCATTATGGTTGATCGCCACGATGGTCCCCGTTTCTTACCGCGAATTGGTTCGTGCCGCGGTCGGGGACAATTAGAAAAGGCAGGAGCGCCGGCCTTGCAACAAGCAAAACCGGCGATCGTGGCATGACGTGCAGAGACTTGCGAAATGCGGTGCCGCGACCGCGATAGCTCAGCAACCCGGTGCCTGACTGGCCATCGCCGCTCCAGCAGGCGGCTATATTCAAGGGGTGGCATCGCGACGGAGGATCAGCGGCTCGTTAGGTGCGTCTGACAGGATGAAGGGACTGCTTTCACCCTCCATGGACCGCTGCCGGAACGCCCTTTACTGCGGCCCGGTAGAGTTCCTCGCCGGCCGTTGTCGGATTGGAGTCGACAGGCAGCTTCGGGAGACTGGCGGTCGCCGCTTGGCAGGCGTCGGCCTGGCGATTGTCGTGGTCAATCCGGCGCGGGTGTAGGCGAGGCTGGCAGGTATGTTGAAGAGCCTAGAGAACTGTGGTAGAAATTGCCAGAAAGGTAGATTTTTGGAGTTTGTCGTGTCCCTGAACATCAAAAATCCAGCCACCGTTGCTCTCGCCGATGAACTCGCACGCCGCCAGGGTATCAGTAAGACAGCAGCCATTCATCAGGCCCTTAGCGAGCGCTTGCACCGCTTGGGCTTTGGAGAGACCGCTCAGGAGCGTTTGCTGGCAGAATTGCGCGCCATCCGAGAAAGAGTGGCACGATTGCCTGAACTGGATAGTCGCAGCGACGAGGAGATCATCGGGTATGACGAGCATGGAATCCCTAACTGATGGTGATCGATACCTCAGCTGTTGTAGCGATCCTTCGGAGCGAGCCTGAGGCAGCAAGGCTGGAACGAGCGCTGGTCTCCGACCCAATCCGTCTGATCCCGGCAACCTGCGTGCTCGAGGCACGCATGGTGCTGGTCAGCAGGCGCGGCGAACACGCGTTGGCCGAGATCGATCTTTGGCTGCGCAAAGTCGAGGCCGACATCATTCCTGTCGACTCCGAATTGGTTGATCTTGCGACCCAGGGTTGGCTGACCTACGGCAAGGGCCATCACCCGGCGGCGCTGAATTTTGCCGATTGCCTCTCCTATGCTTTGGCAAAGCGTGCAGACGAACCGCTGCTTTTCATCGGCAAAGACTTCTCCCAAACGGATATCGAACCGGCATGAGCACGAGACTCTAAGGCCATCGGCTGTCTCCAGCTTGAACCCTGTAATAGCGCCCAATTAGTTTCGATTCTGTCGGCTGGTCCTGCATCAAGGGTGTCATGCCAGTTGGTCCCAAAGCAGAGCAAGCTGACGTCTTTCGTCCCTCCGGCCTGGCGCTGCTGGGCCGCGTCTTCGATCGGTTGGAAGTTGAAGGCCAATCCAGCCGGCCAACTTGTGCTCAGACATTCACGGCCGCGACGCCGGTCGCGCGAATAAAGGATGGGCCTCGTCGAAAACAGCCCTTGGTCATGCTGCGCTTCCTTCCTGATGCTTGTGGCTGTTTGGACAGACCACGTTTTATCATCAGCTCGAAGCGCAGCACCTTCTTGCATCACCGTTGAAGAAGGGGCGCAAGCCGAATACCCCACCTACCAAATTGGCGGAACAAATCACGATCATTTCTCATTTTGGTGATCATCAAGGGAGATTGATCATGGGCGACCGGCACAACCCAAAAATCGAGGCATCGGCAAATATCGAAAAGGACCCGGAAGATTGGGTCAGCGGAGATGACCCAATGACTCCCGCACAAGCCTCCTATTTGAAAACTCTTGCCGAACAGGCCGACGACCCTGACGCCTATGCTGATGGCCTCAGCAAGGCGGAAGCTTCTAAACGCATTGATGCACTCCGGGAGAAGTTGGGCCTGTAGCGTCCGCTCGTGGCTTTTCGTCTCCAGCGAAGGACAGCCGATCGGGTCGGATTGGGACAGTGTTGCTGTAGGTTGTGACCCGCGCAATTAATTTTTCTGAATTCAGCCCGTTGCTGCCCGACTCGCGATCGCGAAGACAAACGGCGGATGGGAGCGGCTTATGGGGTGCAGCAGCCCGGCATGCGCCCCTAAGCTCACAAGACCTCGCGCCCGCCGGTCCAATCCTGCTGTCTAAAAAGATCAGGACGTCCCGACGAGGGCGATGGTCAGCAGAGACACAAAAAGG
>NZ_JAMYUP010000042.1:0-49074 GCF_040323155.1 Mesorhizobium sp. M0060 | reverse complement strand
CACGCCCAAGAGGATCGAGGTCACCGGAACGATCTTGTCGCGAAACGAGTCCATCTAGTGGTCCTCGCGGGATGGGTGCCCTCCTCTCCCCAATGGGGAGAGGAGGGAGCTCATCTTCCGCCGCCTCAATCATCATAGCTGTGCCCCGCCCTGAGCCCGTCGCGCACGCGTGCCGCGATCGCCAGGAACTCCGGCGTCTCGCGGATGTCGAGCGGCCGCTTCTTAGGCAGCGTGGATTCGATGACGTCGCTGACGCGGCCCGGGCGCGGCGACATGACGACGATGCGAGTCGACAGATAGACCGCCTCGGGGATCGAATGGGTGACGAAGCAGATGGTCTTGTTGGTCCGTTCCCAAAGCTCCAGCAGCTGTTCGTTGAGATGGTCGCGCACGATCTCGTCGAGCGCGCCGAACGGCTCGTCCATCAACAAAAGGTCGGCATCGAAGGCCAGCGCCCGTGCGATCGAGGCGCGCTGCTGCATGCCGCCCGAAAGCTGCCAGGGGTATTTCTTCTCGAAGCCGCCGAGATTGACGAGGTCGAGAGTGCGCTTGATGCGCGCCGCCTGCTCCGCCCTGGACAGGCCCATGATCTCCAGCGGCAGCGCCACATTGCGCTCGATCGTGCGCCACGGATAAAGCGCGGCCGCCTGGAAGACATAGCCATAGGCGCGGCTCTGGCGCGCCTGCTCGGGCGTCATGTCGTTGACCGAGATGGTCCCCGAGGTCGGCTTCTCCAGATCGGCGATGACCCGCAGCAAGGTCGTCTTGCCGCAACCGGACGGCCCGATGAAGGACACGAATTCGCCCTTGCCGATGGTGAGATCGACATTCGACAGCGCCTGCACCGGACCGTCATTGGTCTGGAAGGTGAGGCCAAGCTTGCTTGCCGACACGACGGCTGGCGATGCTCCCGTCATAGGCCGCGGCCTGCCTTCTCGCGCGGCTGCCGTGCCAGCGTGAATTCGGTTGATTTTGCCTCGATGTTGCTTTCCACTCGCCCCGTCCTGTCCGACTGAGAGTTCCCGTCCGGCTGAGAGTTCCCGCTCGATCGAGAGTTGCCCCGATGTCGCCCAAACCCACTTGCCATCTTATCCGCCCTGAAAGCTCTTATGAAGGCAAGCAGGGCCTGAGTTATTTCGCCGGTATCGCCGCCGAAAGCGTCGGCTCTTCCGGCATCTGCATGCATCTGCTGACCATGCCGCCGGGCGCCCGCGCCAAGGCGCATATGCATGAAAGCCATGAAACCGCGATCTATGTGCTCTCCGGCGAAGTCCATACCTGGTACGGCGACCGGCTTGAACAGCATATCGTGGTCAAGGCCGGCGATCTTTTCTACATTCCGGCCGGTGTGCCGCATCTGCCGTCCAATCTGAGCGACAGTCCTGCCTCGGCCGTTATCGCCCGTACCGACCCCAGCGAACAGGAAAGCGTCGTCCTGCTGCCGGAACTGGAAGGGATGGTCGCCTGAGGACTGAGCCGAGACCGGAAAGTTGGCCGTCATCGGCACCGGGAGACTTCGCCCATGACCATGCCGTCCTCATCGGCGATCACCAGTTTCTTGGCATTCTTGGGGCTGCGCTTGACGGTGAATGTGATTGGCGACTGGCCTTCCTCGCCCTCAGCCTCGCACAATGTTTTCAGCACCACCGAGCCGTCGGCTTGCGGCTGCTTTTCGGTGAACGTGCAGGCGCTGGTCGCCGTGATGAATTCGGTGTCGTTGAGCAGCAGCATGTCCTCGGCATAGACCTGCTGGCCGTTCTTGTTGATGCAGCCCGACTTGTTGCCATAAGGCTTGGACAGGTCGACGGCCGCCGCCGCGGAGGCGTGGCCGGCCGCGAGCACAGCAGCCGCGGCAAACAACATGCGAAACCCGCTTTTGGTCACGAACATGATTTCAACGGCCCTATCTCATCAAGGCCGGGGATGGTCACGAAGAACCCGTCCTCTCCTCTGTTGATAATGTTGACGACGTCTGTGGTCGTCCCCTCCTCGCCCTCGGCGAAACAGGTGGAGCTCAACAACTGGGTCGCAGGCGTCGTCGTCAATCGCTGTGCGAACTGGCAGCCACTGCCATAGGTTTCGACGCCGTCGGCGGTCAGCACGACATAATCGTCGCTGTCCTGATAACCGAGCCGTACACCAGCGCAACCGACCTCATTGCCAAAGGAGCCGGCAAGGACGTCAGCCGCCGCCGGCCTGGCGGCAAGGATCACCGCGGCCATTGAGATAATCGCTCCGTGGCTCGCCAAGCTCAAACGCCCGTCGCCGGGATGCCCGTCCGTTCCACCTTGCGCGGCGCGGAAATTTCCTTCCACGTCGACAGCGCCCGGTTGACCGCCGCGTTCGGCTCGCGGCCGACGAACTCGCCATGGCCGGGCTTCGCCTTGACCTCGTTTTCCTCGATCGACAGTTCGCCGCGCGAGAAGACGAAGCGCGGCAGGCCGGTTACCTCAAAACCTTCGAAGACATTGTAGTCGATCACCGACTGCTGCTTCTTGGCCGTGATCTTCTTCTTGCGCTTCGGGTCCCAGACGAGGATGTCGGCGTCCGCGCCTTCGACGATGGCGCCCTTCTTCGGGTACATGTTGAGTATCTTGGCGATGTTGGTCGAGGTCACCGCGACGAACTCGTTCATCGTCAGCCGGCCAGTGTTGACGCCGGTCGTCCACAGCACCGGCAAACGATCCTCGAGCCCGCCGGTGCCATTCGGAATCTTGGTGAAGTCGCCGACGCCGTTGCGCTTCTGTTTGGTGGTGAAGGCACAATGGTCGGTCGCCACCACTTGCAGCGACCCGGCCTGCAGGCCGGCCCACAGCGAATCCTGGTGCCATTTGTTGCGGAAGGGCGGGCTCATGACGCGGCGCGCCGCATGGTCCCAGTCCTTGTTGAAATACTCGCTCTCGTCCAGCGTCAGATGCTGGATCAGCGGCTCGCCGAACACCCGCATGCCTTTCTGCCGCGCGCGGCGGATGGCCTCGTGGGCCTGCTCGCAGGAGACGTGCACGACATAGAGCGGCACGCCGGCCATGTCGGCGATCATGATGGCGCGATTGGTCGCCTCGCCTTCTACTTCCGGCGGACGCGAATAGGCGTGCCCTTCGGGGCCGTTATTGCCCGCCGCCAGCAGCTTCTGCGACAGGGCGGCAACCACGTCGCCATTCTCGGCATGAACCAGCGGCAGCGCGCCGAGATCGGCGCAGCGCTGGAACGACGAATACATCTCGTCGTCATCGACCATCAGCGCGCCCTTGTAGGCCATGAAGTGCTTGAACGAGGTGATGCCCTTGTCGACGACATCAGCCATCTCGTCGAACACCTGCTTGCCCCACCAGGTGATCGCCATGTGGAAAGAATAATCGCAGGACGCTTTCGAAGTCTTGTTATCCCACATCTGCAGGGCCTCGAGCAGCGATTGCTGCGGCGCCGGCAGACAGAAATCGACGACCATCGTCGTGCCGCCAGCAAGCGCGGCCCGCGTGCCGCTCTCGAAATCGTCGGCCGAATAGGTGCCCATGAACGGCATTTCGAGATGGGTGTGCGGGTCGATACCGCCCGGCATCACATAACAGCCGCTGGCGTCGAATTCGTGGTCGCCATGCAGGTCCGGACCGATGGCGACGATCTTGCCTTGCTTGAACAGCACGTCGGCCTTCCACGTGCGGTCGGCGGTGACGACGGTTCCGTTCTTGATGACTTTGGACATTTTCTTGTTCCCTTGTTCTTGTCGCGCTTCTTGCGAGCGGCGTTACGAGGCAGCAGCCTATTGCTTCATTCGACAATCACCGCCGTCTCGACCACCGCATGAAACAGCACATCGGCGCCAGCCGCCGCCCATTCCTTGGAGATCTCCTCGGCCTCGTTATGGCTGAGCCCGTCGACGCAGGGGCACATCACCATAGCCGTCGGTGCGACGCGGTTGATCCAGCAGGCGTCATGGCCGGCGCCGGAGACGATGTTGCGATGCGAGTAGCCGAGCCGTTCGGCGGCGTCGCGAATCGCCTTGACGCAGCCCGGGTCGAAGGTGACAGGGTCGAAATGGCCGACCTGATCGATGGCATATTTGATGTCGAGCGCGTCGCAGATCGTGTCGATGCCTTCGCGGACGCGCCCGTCCATGGCATCCAGCACTTCTTTTTCCGGCGAGCGGATGTCGATGGTGAAGACCGTACGGCCGGCGATGATGTTGCGCGAGTTCGGATAGACCTCCATATGGCCGACCGCGCCCACCGCGTCCGGCTGATAGTCCATGGCAATCTCGTGCACCAGCTCGATCACCCGCGCCATGCCGAGCCCGGCATTGCGCCGCTTCGGCATCGGCGTCGAGCCGGTATGCGCCTCCTTGCCGGTCAGCGTCACCTGCAGCCATTTCAGTCCCTGGCCATGGGTAACGACGCCGATGTCGATGCCCTCGTCCTCGAGGATCGGGCCTTGCTCGATATGCAGTTCGAAGAAAGCGTGGATCTTGCGCTCGCCGACCTTTTCGGTGCCCTTCCAGCCGATGCGTTCGAGTTCCTCGCCGAATTTCTCGCCGTCCTTGTCGACATGCGAGTAGACGTCGGCCTGGTCGAGGACGCCGGCGAACACGCCGGACGCCATCATTGCCGGCGCAAAGCGCGCGCCCTCCTCATTGGTCCAGTTGGTGACGACGATCGGATGCTTTGTCTTGATGCCGAGATCGTTGAGCGAGCGCACGATCTCCAGCCCGCCGAGCACGCCGAGCACACCGTCATATTTGCCGCCGGTCGGCTGGGTATCGAGATGGCTGCCAACGTAAACCGGCGGCAGATTGGGGTCGGTGCCTTCGCGGCGGGCAAACATCGTACCCATCTCGTCGACGCCCATTTCGAGCCCCGCCTCATCGCACCAGCGCTTGAACAGATGCCGACCTTCGCCGTCCTCATCGGTAACAGTCTGGCGATTGTTGCCGCCGGCAATGCCGGGGCCGATCTTCGCCATCTCCATTATCGAATCCCACAAACGGTCTGAATTGATTCGCAGATTCTCGCCAGGAGCGGCCATATTCTAAAACCTCATCGGTTGCGGCACGCCAGCGTCCCCCTCCCCCTCGAGGGGAGGGTGGCCGCGAAGCGGCCGGGTGGGGTCGCCGAACATGCGCGCGACCTTATCCTTGACCACTTGTGCGACATGCCAAGCGCTGTTTATGACATCGGGCTCATCGACGCGAAAGATCTCGAACCCGAGCGATCGCAGATAGGCATCACGGACGGCGTCGTGCCGTTTGCCTCTCTCGTGTTCGTGCAGATCACCATCCACTTCCACGACCAGCTTTGCGGCAAGCCAGGCAAAGTCAACGATATAGGGCCCAATAGGACACTGGCGGCGGAACTTGATGCCGGACGATTTCAGCTCGCGCAGTTCATACCACAGCAGCGATTCGCCCTTGGTCGCATGAACTCGAAGCGCGCGCGCCTTTTGGCGCATTTCGAAACTCACGCGGGTACGGGGCATCAGAGACACCTATGCGGCCGAAAGTCAGGTTGGCGCACTGCCGCACCGACCCCACCCGGCCGCTTCGCGGCCACCCTCCCCTCAAGGGGGAGGGAAAGCTGCACCTGGTTCAATCCACCGCCCTCAGCACTTCGCGCACATGGTCGATCAACTCGTTGATCTGACCCTTGGTGATGATCAGCGGCGGCGACAGCGCGATGATGTCGCCGGTGGTGCGGATCAGCGCACCGCGCTCGAACGCCTTCACAAAAGCCGAGAAGGCGCGTTTCGTCGGCTGGCCGGCGATCGGCGCCAGTTCGATCGCACCGATCAGGCCGATATTGCGGATGTCGATGACGTTCGGCTCGCCCTTCAGCGAATGCAGTGCGTCCTCCCAGTACGGCGCCAGTTCCTCGCCGCGGGTCAAGAGCCCCTCTTCCTTGTAGGTGTCGAGCGTGCCGAGTGCGGCTGCACAGGCGATCGGATTGCCAGAGTAAGTGTAGCCGTGAAAGAACTCGATCATATGCTCGGGGCCGGTCATGAAGGCGTCGTGGATTTCCTTCTTCACGAACACCGCGCCCATTGGGATGACACCGTTGGAGACGCCCTTGGCGGTGGTCATGATATCGGGCGTGACGCCGAAATAGTCGGCGGCAAACGGCGTGCCGAGGCGGCCGAAGCCGGTAATGACCTCGTCGAAGATCAGCAAGATGCCGTGCTTGGTGCAGATCTCGCGCAGCTTCTGCAGATAGCCCTTCGGCGGCAGGATGACGCCGGTGGAACCGGCTACCGGTTCGACGATGACGGCCGCAATAGTCGAGGCGTCATGCAGCGCGACGATGCGCTCCAGCTCGTTGGCCAATTCCGCGCCATGCTCGGGCACGCCCTTGGTGAAGGAGTTCTTTTCCGGCAAATGCGTATGCGGCATGTGGTCGACGCCGCCGAGCAGCGTGCCGAACATCTTGCGGTTGGTGACGATGCCGCCGACCGAGATGCCACCGAAATTGACGCCGTGATAGCCGCGCTCGCGGCCGATCAGACGGGTGCGCGAGCCCTCGCCTTTTGCGCGGTGATAAGCGATCGCCATCTTCAGCGCCGTCTCGACCGATTCCGATCCGGAATTGGTGAAGAACACATGGTCCATGCCCTTCGGCGCGATATCGACCAGGCGGTTGGCCAGTTCGAACACGATCGGATGGCCCATCTGGAACGCGGGTGCGTAGTCGAGTTCGGCCGCTTGGCTCTGGATCGCCTCGGTGATCTTCGGGCGGCAGTGGCCGGCATTGACGCACCACAGGCCGGCAGTGCCGTCGAGAACCTTGCGCCCGTCGCTGGTCGTGTAGTGCATGTCCTTGGCCGACACCATCATGCGCGGCGCCTGCTTGAACTGCCGGTTTGCCGTGAACGGCATCCAGAATGCGCTGAGATCGTTCGGCGTGACTTTCAGCCGGTTGGACATGACCAAGACTTCCCCTTGTAACCTGTTTCGGTGCGGCCAACGCTTGGTCTTTGCTGCGTTTTCGTGCTACGCAAATTTTTGACCGGTTGGACAAACGTTAGCACCGCCTTATCAGCGGTCAAGGGATTACTAGCGGAAATGCGGCTTTCGAAGTGCGCTCCACAGGGCGGAGAAAAACTGGTCCAGAGAATTGGTCCAGGCGCCCGTCACAGTGAAAGCTTTTCGGGGTGACGGGGGCGGTCGAAGGCTCCGCTCCTCGCCGCACCCGCATCCAGCTGGAAAAGCGCGAGCTCATCCTGGAGGCGGCGCTCGAAGTCTTCTCCACCAACGGTTTTCGCGGCTCGACCATCGACCAGATCGCCGAAGCGGCCGGCATGTCGAAGCCGAACCTGCTCTATTATTTCCGTCGCAAGGAGGACATCCACGAGACGCTGATGCAGCGGCTTCTCGACACCTGGCTGGCGCCGCTGCGCGAGCTCGACGACATCGGCGACCCCTTGACCGAACTGCGCAGCTACATCAGGCGCAAGCTCGAAATGGCGCGCGATTTCCCGCGCGAGAGCCGGCTGTTCGCCAACGAGATCCTGCAGGGCGCGCCGCGCATCATGCCGATGCTGGAAGGCGAATTGAAGACGCTGGTCGACGAGAAGGCCAACGTCATCAAGGCCTGGATGCGTGCCGGCAAGATCGCCCGCACCGATCCGTGGCACCTGATCTTCTCGATCTGGGCAACGACGCAGCATTACGCCGATTTCGACGTCCAGGTCCGCGCCGTGCTCGGCCCCGACCGCGGCGGCGACGGCCGCTTCGAGGATGCCGCAAGATTTCTCGAGCAATTGTTCATCGACGGGCTGAAGCCGAAGGGCTGACGACCATGATCCCGAAAAGTGGAAGCCGGTTTTCGGACAAGATCATGGTCAAAACAAAGAAAGGGTTCAGGCGCTGCGCCGCTCGGCCGGAAGCGTCTCCAGCAGCTTTTCGAGCTTGGCGATCGAGTTCTGCTCGGCGAGCGGCGTGTAGACGATCAGCTTCATGTCCGAGCCGTCGTCGATCGACAGGCTCATGTGCTCGAACGCCATGGCGCCGGCCGTCGGATGCCTGACATGCTTCACACCCGACAGTTTGCGGGCCACATCGCGCAGCGGCCACCAGGCGCGAAACTCCGGGCTCGAACGCGTCATCAGCGCGATCAGCCGCTCGAAATCCGGGTCGCCGACATATTTGGCGCTTTCCGCCCGGAATGACGCCAGCACGGCGCGCGCCAGTTCCTCCCAGTCGATAAGCAGGCGCCGATGCTGCGGGTTGGTGAAAACCATGTGGACGACGTTGCGGGCATCGCCCTCCAGCAGGCCATAGTCGCCGAACACGGCTGCCGCGGCAGAGTTCCAGGCCAGCACGTCCCAGCGACGCCCAACGACATAGGCCGGCTGCAGGACCAGGCTTTGCAGCATGTGCAGCAAGGGGCCGTCGACTTTTTCAGGCGCGTCGACGCGATGCTCCGGCTGCGGCCGGCCGGCAAGGATGAACAGATGCCGTTTCTCGGCGGCGTCCAGGCGCAACGCCTGACTGAGCGCCGTCAGCACCTCCACCGACGGTCGCACGTCGCGCCCCTGCTCCAGCCATGTGTACCAGGTCGTGCCGACGCCGGCGATCATCGCCACCTCTTCGCGCCGCAGCCCGGGTGTACGCCTGCGCAAGCCCGTCGAGATGCCCGTGGCCGAAGGCGTCAGCCTTTCGCGCCGCGAGCGCAGAAAGGCGCCAAGCTCGCGGCGGCGGCTGTCTTCGGCAGAATGCGTCGGTGAATCCATCGGACCTATTATAGCAGTACCGATACCAGGATAAAGTTTGAACTGTTTGGCAAACGGCTTGCGCCCCATCTTTCCGCTCAGAGCTATGAGATGGAGGCTCCGAACATGGAACTGAAAGACAAGACGATCCTCATCACCGGGTCGACCGACGGCGTCGGCCGCGTCGTCGCGCAACGGCTCGGCGCCGGCGGCGCGCGCATCCTGGTGCATGGCCGCGACGCAAAAAGGGGCAAGGCGACCGTGGCCGAAATCGAATCCGCCGGCGGCAAGGCCGAGCTTCTCGTCGCCGACCTCTCCTCCCTGGCGGAAGTCCGCCGCCTCGCCGAGGCCGTGCGCGCAAGGACCAAGCGGCTCGAAATCCTCATCAACAATGCCGGCGTTGGCACCGCCGGCCCAAACGCGAAACGGCAGGTCAGCGCCGACGGCTACGAGCTGCGCTTTGCCGTCAACTATCTCGCCGGCTTCCTGCTCACCACGGAGCTGCTGCCGCTGCTCAAGTCCAGCGCGCCGGCGCGCATCGTCAACGTCGCCTCGGCCGGCCAGCAGGCGATCGACTTCGACGACGTCATGCAGACCCGCTCCTATGACGGCGCCCGTGCCTACTGCCAGAGCAAGCTGGCGCAGATCATGTTCACCATCGATCTGGCGGAGCAGCTGAAGAGCACCGGCGTCACGGTCAACAGCCTGCATCCGGCAAGCTACATGAACACTACGATGGTGCGGCAGGCCGGCATCACACCCTGGAGCTCGGTCGAAACCGGCGCCAAGGCCATCATCAACCTCGCGACGTCGCCCGCGCTCGAAGGGCGAAGCGGCCTCTATTTCGACGGCCAAAGGCAATCCCGCGCCGATGCGCAAGCCTATGACGCGAAGGCACGACGCCAATTGCGGGAATCGAGCCTCGGTCTTGCCGGGCTCGCACCGGCTTCCGCAACATCGAAGAAAGAGGATTCATGATCGAGAAAACGCAGCACACCGTGGTCGTCGGCGGCTCCTCCGGCATCGGCCTCGCCACCGCGAAAAAGCTGCTTGGCCCGGGCATGAAGGTGACCATCACCGGGCGCAGCAGGGAAAGGCTCGACAATGCATGGCAAAGCCTTGGCGGCGCCGTCGAAAAAGCTGCCTTCGATGCCGCGAAGCCGGACGAGGTTCGCCGGTTCTTCAACGAACTCGGCCCTTTCGATCACCTGGTGCTGGCCGCCAGCGGCGGCAAGGGCCTCGGCCCGTTCGAAACGCTTGACCTGACCGACATCGGCGGCGGCGTCGACGAGAAAGTCCGGCCACAGCTCTCCTGCCTGCAGGCCGCCTTGCCGACGCTGAACAAGAGCGGCTCGGTGACTTTCATCTCGGCGGTGTCGGCGCAATTGTCGGCGCCGGGTGTCGCCGGCATCGCCGCCGTCAACGGCATGCTGCTGACCGTGGTGCCGATCCTGGCAATGGAGCTGAAGCCGTTACGCGTCAATGTCGTGGCACCGGGCGTCATCGACACGCCCTGGTGGGACTTTTTGCCCGATGAACAGCGCCATGCCGTGTTTGCCGAGTATGCCGGCAAGACGCCCGTCGGCCGCATCGGCCGCGCCGAGGATGTCGCCGAGGCGATCGCGTTCCTGGTTTCGAACAGCTTCGTCACCGGCCAGGTGCTGACCTGCGACGGCGGCTTGCGGTATGCGGCATAGAGCGGCTGCCTCCGCGAGGCGGCGGTGGCTGTCAAAGCGACTGCGCGATCATCGCCAGAAATCCTCCGGTCAGCGCCACGTTGCCGACAAAGCCATTGATGCGAGACGCACGTTCAGGTCCTTGATGATCCCAGAAATTATGGAACATCGGCGTAGCGATGATCAGGAACAGGATCAGGCATGCCGCTGCCGGAGCGGTCCAGATGCCCGCGATCACCAGTGCTCCGGCAATGATCTGCAGGACGATCCCCAGCCACAGCACCAGCCGTGCCTGCGGCACGCCGCGCGTCGTCATCAATTGGCTCACCAACGCCGCGTTCTGAATGTTGCGCAGGCCGGCAAAGACAAAGGCGCCGCCAAGCAGCAAGCGGGCGGCGAATAGGATCTCACTATCAAAGTTTGAAAACATGCTGTCGGGTCGTTGAGCAGAAAAGAGGCGCGCGGCGGAAGGCCGCGCGCCTGGTCCATGCTCAAGCGGCCAAGACTGCTGGCATCGGATGGATTGCATGAAACGGAACGCAAAGCCGGTTCCAGGTGTTGATCATGCCAAGCGCAACCGAGAGCTTGACCAGTTCCTCTTCCGAGAAATGCTCGAGCGTCCGTGCATAGAGTTCGTCCGAGACACCGTTATCGGCGATCTTCGTCAGCGCGTCGCTCCAGGCGAAAGCGGCCCGCTCGCGCTCAGAAAACAGCGGCGATTCCTTCCAGGCGGAGACGAGATAGAGCCGCTGCTCGCTCTCGCCGTCGCGGCGGGCTTCGCGGCTGTGCATCTCGACGCAATACGAGCAGCCGTTGATCTGCGAAGCGCGCAGCTTGATAAGGTGCAACAGGCTTTCTTCGAGCCCGCATTCGTCGACTGCCTTGTTGAGCGCCGACACCGCCTTCATGAGTTCCGGCGCCGCGCCGAAAAATTGCAGCCTCTCTCTCATCGTCTTTAGCCTTTCATGCTTGCTTGGTTGAACTTGATTTCTGCGGCCGCCGATGGCGCTCGACGAAGGCGCAGTTCGCGGCGACCGAACGGGGATCGGCATCGGCAGTGTATTCTGCAACGATGTCGGACAGCCGGGCCTCGGCAAGAGCGGCGCGATAGGCGCGCTCGGCCTTCAGCATCGCCACCTTGATGCCGCAGGGTTTGACATAGACCGAAGCATCGAGCCTGGCGGGGCCGCGCTGGCGGATTTCGGCGCAGCGGAATGCCGGTTCACGTCCTTCTACGGCGAGCACGATGTCGAGCAGCGTTATGCGTTCGGCCGGTCGCGCCAGCCGGTAGCCGCCGGACGGCCCCGGCACCGATTCCAGAATGCCCGACGCCGTCAGCATGTTGAGATGCTTGAGGAGATAGCTCGGCGACAGCCCGAACGCTTCGGCCATGGCCGCACCCGGCATGGTCGCCGCGCCCTCCATGCCGGCAAGCATCGCGGCGCAGTGGATGGCCGCTTCGACGCCCTCGCCCAGTTTCATTTCCCTCTCCTGTTCATGGATATATGGTATCCTGGATAATTTACATCTGCAATAGCCATTTGAAAAAAAGCGGCGCCCGCAGGTGCCGCTTTTCCATAACGGGCCGTGCCCTATTCCGCCGCCGCCTTGGCCATCGGATTGTTCGGATGCGTCGTCCAGTTGGCATAGATCGGCGACACCGGCCTGCCGGTGCGCTGGTCCATCACGCCGACCGCCAGCGGCTCCATGGTGATGCAGTTCTCGACCGGACAGACATTGACGCAGAGATTGCAGCCGACGCATTCGGCCTCGATCACCTCGAAATGCCTGACGCCGTCCACGATTGCGGTAATCGCCTGGTGTGAGGTGTCCTCGCAGGCGATGTGGCAGCGGCCGCATTTGATGCAGGCGTCCTGGTCGATATGCGCCTTGGCGACGTAGTTGAGGTTGAGATACTGCCAGTCGGTGACGTTGGGCGTGGCGCGGCCGACGATGTCGTCGAGCGTGGCATGGCCCTTTTCGTCCATCCAGTTTTCCAGGCCGGCGATCATCTCCTGCACGATCTTGAAGCCATAGGTCATCGCCGCCGTGCAGACCTGCACATTGCCGGCGCCGAGCGCCATGAATTCGGCGGCGTCACGCCAGGTGGTGATGCCGCCGATGCCGGAGATCGGCAGGCCCTTCGTTTCCGGATCGCGCGCGATCTCGGCCACCATGTTCATGGCGATCGGCTTCACCGCCGGACCGCAATAGCCGCCATGCGAACCCTTGCCGTCGATTGTTGGTTCGGGTGCGAAATTGTCGAGATTGACGCCGGTGATCGAATTGATTGTGTTGATCAGCGACACCGCGTCGGTGCCGCCGGCAAGGGCAGCGCGTGCCGGCTTGCGGATGTCGGCGATGTTGGGCGTCAGCTTGGTGATCACCGGCATGCGGGTGTTGGCCTTGCACCAGCGCACCACCATTTCGATGTATTCCGGCACCTGGCCGACCGCCGCACCCATGCCGCGTTCCGACATGCCGTGCGGGCAGCCGAAATTGAGCTCGATGCCATCGGCGCCGGTTTCCTCGACCACCGGCAGGATCGCCTTCCAGGCGTGCTCCTCGCACGGCACCATCAGCGACACGACGATCGCCCGGTCGGGCCAGTCCATCTTGACCTGCTTGATCTCGCGCAGATTGACCTGCAGGTCGCGGTCGGTAATCAGCTCGATATTGTTCAGGCCAAGCAAGCGGCGGTCGGCGCCCCAGATAGCGCCATAGCGCGGGCCGTTGACGTTGACCACCGGCGGGCCCTCTTCGCCGAGCGTCTTCCAGACAACGCCGCCCCAGCCGGCCTTGAAGGCGCGGATGACGTTATAGGCCTTGTCGGTCGGCGGCGCCGAGGCCAGCCAGAACGGGTTCGGCGATTTGATGCCGACGAAATTGTTGCGGATGTCTGCCATGCTCATGCCCTCCCGTTCGAGGTCAGTGCCCGATGAATGCTTTCCGCCGCATCGCGGCCTTGCGCGACGGCCGAGACCGTCAGGTCGTCGCCGCCGAAGATGCAGTCGCCGCCGGCCCAGACGTTTGGCAGCGAGGTGCGGCCTTCGGCGTCGACCTTGATGCGGCCGGCTTCCAGGGCAAGCAAGGCCCCGCTGCCGTTGAGCGCAGCCGGAACAAAGCTCTGGCCGATCGCCTTGAATACCTGGTCGGCGGCCAGCGTCAGCCGCTCGCCAGTGCCGACGAGCCGGTCGCCGTCCATCGCGGTGTATTCGAGCTCGATCGCCGACACCTTGCCGCCATCGGCAATGACCCGCTTCGGCTGCAGCCAGTGACGGATAGTGACGCCGTTGGCGGCAGCCAGATCCTGCTCGAATTCGGAGGCGTTCATGTGCTCCTGGCCGCGCCGGTAGCAGATCGTCACCTCTTCGGCGCCGAGCAGCTTCGATTGCACCGCCGCGTCGATCGCCGTCATGCCGCCGCCGATGACGACAACACGCCGGCCGACCGGCAGGCTGGCCAGATCACTGGCCTGACGAAGCTCGGCAATGAACTCGACGGCATTGGTGACGCCTTGCGCCTCCTCGCCATCCGCTCGCAAGGCATTGACGCCGGCAAGCCCCATGCCGAGGAACACCGCATCGTAATTCCTGGTCAGGTCCGACAGCTGGTAATCACGGCCGAGCGCCTTGCCGTTCTGGATGTCGATGCCGCCGATCGACGTGACATAGTCGACTTCGGCCTGGGCAAAATTGTCGACGCTTTTATAAGCGGCGATACCGTACTCATTGAGGCCGCCGGGCTTCGGGCGGGCTTCCAGGATGGTCACGTCGTGGCCATGACGGGCGAGCCGATGCGCGGCTGCAAGCCCGGCCGGTCCGGCGCCGACCACGGCGACCGTCTTGCCGGTCGGTTCGGAGCGCTTGTAGAACTGCTTGTTTTCGGCCATGGCGACATCGGTGGCGTAGCGCTGCAGGCGACCAATCTGCACCGGCTTGCCTTCGGCCACCTCACGCACGCAGACTTCTTCGCATAGCGTCTCGGTCGGGCAGACGCGGGCGCACATGCCGCCCAAAATGTTCTGATCAAAAATAGTCTTGGCTGAGCCGATCGGATTGCCCGTCGAAATCTGGCGAATGAACAGCGGGATGTCGATCGAGGTCGGGCATGCATTCATGCACGGCGCGTCGTAGCAGAAATAGCAGCGGTCGGACTCGACCAGCGCCTCGTGATGATCGAGCGGCGGATGCAGGTCGGCGAAATTGTCGGCATATTGTTCCGGCGAAAGTCGCCCGCCGGCAATGCCTTGCTTGAACTGGCCTTCTGGCATCGTCAGTTCCCCATGTTCTTGTTTTGGGGGAGGCTAGCACGTTTTATTTTTTTATCAATTGGTCAATTTTCGGCGCAAGCGACTGAAAGGGTTGACCAAAACATGATAGATGAACTCATGTTTTCGAGATGGGGGCAATCACGATGCGGACAGAGGGTCGATCTCAGGGTCACTGCCATGGGTCGACCTGATCTCGTCGGCGACCAGCTCTTGCAACCGCCACAGGTTGCGGTCGCGAATGCCGAACTCTTCCAGATGATGGACGGTGTTGAAGAGATATTCGGCACCGGACCCGACATGCCCGCATGCTCTTGCCAGCACCCGCGCAACCTTTTCCAGCGGCCGTTTTAGCGAGGTGCCCCTGCCGGTTATGCCGACCCAGAAGCCCAGCGCCCTGATTGTGCCTTGCGCCGTGCGCACGGGAAGCCATCTGACCGAGCCGACACTCTCGTGATCATCGATCTCGCGCCGAAGCAGCCTTTCGATCTGCAGCGGCTTTTCGCCCTCCGGCAAGCGATGGATCACGCCATTGCATCGCCCGCCACGCTCGAGCGCCATCGTCAGCCCGGGCTACGCGGCGCTGCCGCGCCAGCGGGCGATGTCGAGGCAGAAGGACCGATGCCAGCCAAAGGCGGTGGCGCGCTGTCGTTCGACGGATTCGAAGGCCGGCTTCCAGATCAGCGAGCCATAGGCGAATACCCATAACGGCCCCTTGTCTGCTTCATCAGACAGACGCAAGGCAAGGTCTTGGAAATCCTCATCGGTCAACTGCGTCCAGCTTCCATCGGGACCGGGATCGGCCTCCTCCCGATGGCATAGCGCGACAAGTTCGGAAGTGAGCGACATCCGGCGCATGGATCGACATCCCCCGTTGACGGCAAGGAAAGTCGAAAACCGCAAGGCGCGCAACCCCACAACATTTCCGATTTTCTCGCCGTTTTTTGGTTGGCCGTCGGATTTTTGTCGTGAAGATCGTCCTAGGATGGATCGCGCATGATCGATGTATGAACCGCAAGGAGCACGACAATGCCACAGTCCCCGATGCCTTTCTTCTGGTACGAGCTGATGACCACCGATCTCGACGCCGCCGAGGCGTTTTACACAGCCGTGGTGGGCTGGAAAGGACAGCCTTTCGACGGGGCGCCGGGAATGCCGCGCTATATCGTCATGAATGTCGGCGAGCGCGGCGTCGGCGGGCTGATGACGCTGCCCGAGGACGCGCGCAAGATGGGCATGCCGCCGGCCTGGATCGGTTATATCCTCACCAGGGACATCGATGCGGCAACAGCCTCCCTCAAGAAAGCTGGTGGCGCGGTTCACCGCGAGCCCGACGACATTCCGGGTGTCGGCCGCTTTGCCGTCGTTGCCGATCCGCAAGGCGCGATGTTCAACTTCCTGCAGCCCAGCGGCCCAGACCAGCAGCCGCTACCATTGGCGACACCCGGCAACATTGGCTGGCATGAGCTCTATACGTCCGACTGGAAGGCGGCGCTCGATTTCTATTCCAGCCAGTTCGGCTGGACCAAGGGCGACGCCATGGACATGGGCCCAATGGGCACATACCAGCTCTTTGCCTTCGGCGGCGAACCCGTTGGCGGCATGATGAACAAGCCCGAACAGATCCCGGTGCCGGTCTGGCAGTTCTATTTCAACGTGCCCGGCATCGACGCGGCAGCCAAGCGCGTCACCGACAATGGCGGCAAGATCCTGATGGGCCCGATGGAGGTCCCCGGCGGCAGCTGGGTCGTGCAATGCACGGACCCGCAAGGTGCCCATTTCGCGCTGATGGCGCCGGTGCGGTAACAGGCCGCGCTATTCGCGGGGCCGCCATCGTGCGGCCCCCAAGCTGCAGCACTCCTCACGACTCTCCTCACCGACAATTGATGGCAGGCCGGACTATGTGAATGGTCCGGCCTTTGGCGTTGTTCTATGGCCGGGCGAGGTGAAAATGGAGTCATGCATGAAGCTTTTCGAAGGCCTCGCCAGATATCAACCCTTCGCCCTTGCCGCTTTGCGCATCATGACGGCGCTGCAATTCCTGCAGCACGGCACCCAAAAATTATTCAACTTTCCGGTCAGCGATCATGCCGGCGCCCTGAGCGGGCTGTCGCTGACAGCGGGCATCCTCGAATTCGCCGGTGGCATCCTGCTGGCATTGGGGCTTTTGACCAGGCCGGTTGCATTCCTTCTCTGCGGCGAAATGGCGATCGCCTATTTCATAGCGCACGTGCCGCAGGGCTTCTTTCCGGTCAACAATGGCGGCGATTCGGCGATCTCGTTCTGCTTCATTTTCCTCTATCTGGTGTTTGCCGGGCCAGGCGCCCTGGCGCTGGACAACCGCCGCAGCGCCTGAGCTTCAACAATTGCGAATCTCAGCCGCGCATCCGCTCGAAATTGGCGTCGAACAGCGGTGTCTGCTGCATGCGCGCAGCGTGACGCTTGCCCAATAGCTCGATCTCGAAACCGTCGGCCTCATCGGCGATCTCTTTCGGCACATAACCGATGGCGACGGACTTTTTGGAATGATGTGCGTAGCCGCCCGACGTGACCCAGCCACGCACGGCGCCGCCATGCCAGATCGGCTCGTCGCCGATGACGTCGGCATCGACAGCATCGACGACGAAGGCGCGCAGACGCAGTCTGCCGCCTTGCTTGCGCTCTGCCAGCGCTGCCTTCTTGCCGATGAAATCGGCCTCCTTGCCATAGGCGACGAAGCGGTCGAGCCCGGCCTCGAGCGGCCCATAGATCGGCCGGTATTCGCGCGCCCATGAACCGTAATTCTTCTCCAGCCGCAGCGCATTGAGCGCGCGCGAGCCGAACAGGCCGATGCCGAACTCTTCGCCCGCCGCCATCAGGGTCTGGTAGGCGGCACGCTGATACTCCGGCGCCACCCAGATCTCGTAGCCGAGATCGCCGGTGTAGCTGACGCGGCCGACCAGGCACGGCGCCATGCCGATATCCATCTTGGCGATGGCCATGAATGGAAACGCGGTGTTCGAGACACCAGATCGTGTGACCTTTTCAAGAAGGTTCCGCGCCCTAGGCCCGGCGATCGACAGCCCCGTGAGTTTTGCTCCCAGCGCTTCGATGCCGACCGAGCCGTCCTGCGGCAGATGCGCCTCGAACCAGCGCATGTGATACTGTTCGGCGATGCCGGAGCCGGCCAGGAACCAATCGTCACTTTCAGAATTGCCGAGATTGGCCAGCGTGAAATCGCCGATCAGCCTGCCGTCTTCCTTCAGCATCGGCGCCAGCGTCATGCGGCCGAGTTTCGGCAGCTTGCAGGCAAGCAAGCGGTCGAGCCAGGCTGCAGCGCCCTCGCCGGTTACTCTGTATTTGGCGAATGACGAGATTTCCGACAGACCAACGCGTTGCCGAACCGTCTCCACTTCTTTCGCGACGTGCTCGAAATCACTCGAGCGGCGCCAGGAGAATTCGTCCTTGACGCCTTCGGGCGCGTACCACAGCGGCACCTCCAGCCCGAAGGCGACGCCCCATTGCGCGCCTTTGGCCGACAACAGATCGTAGACCGGCGTCGTCTTGAGCGGCCGTCCAGCCGGCAACTCCTCGTTCGGGAAGCGGATCGAAAACCGCCGCGAATAATTCTCGCGCACCTTGGCGTTGGTGTAGGCCATCGTGGCCCAGTCGCCGTAGCGCGAAACGTCCATCGCCCAGATATCGGCACCGGGATCGCCCTCGATCATCCAGTTCGACAGCGCCAGCCCGACGCCGCCACCCTGTGAGAACCCCGCCATGACACCACAGGCCACCCAGAATCCCGGTAGGCCGCGCACCGGGCCGACCAGCGGATTGCCGTCCGGGGCGAAGGTGAAGGGCCCGTTGATGATCTGCTTGATGCCGGTATTCTGGAAGGCCGGGAAATGCCGGAAGCCGACTTCCAGCGACGGCGCAATGCGGTCGATGTCGGGCTCGAGCAGTTCGTGGCCGAAATTCCATGGCGTCTGGAATTCGGACCATGGCTTGTTGGCCTTTTCATAAGTGCCCATCAGCATGCCGCCGCGTTCCTGGCGCAGATAGAGCTCGCCGTCGAAGTCGACCGCATGGATGATCTCCGTGCCGGTCTTCTGGTTCCAGGCGGCGACCTCCGGCATGTCCTCGGTGATCAGGTACATGTGCTCCATCGCCAGCACCGGCAGCTCCAGCCCAACCATGCGGCCGACCTCGCGCGCCCACAGTCCACCGGCATTGACGACATGTTCGGCCACCACCTCGCCCTTGTTGGTGATGACGCGCCACAAGCCGTCGGCGCGCTGCACAATGTCCTCAACCTTGGTGAAGCGCTCGACCTCAGCACCAAGCTTCCTCGCGGCCTTGGCATAGGCGTGGGTAACGCCGGACGGATCGAGATGACCGTCCTCCTTGTTGCGCACCGCACCGACGAACTGCTTGGGATCGAGCAACGGCATCAGCTCGGCAGCCTCGTTCGGCGATATCTCCTCGAGCTCGATGCCGAGATAGCGGCCCTTGGCGACGACGCCGCGCAGCCAGTCGAGCCGCGCCTCGGTCGCCGCCAGCAGCACGCCGCCGGTCAAATGCACGCCGGTCGCCTGGCCGGACAGCTCCTCGATCTCCTTGTAGAGCGAGATCGTGTATTTCTGCAGCTTGGCGACGTTGGGGTCGCCATTGATCGTGTGCATGCCGCCGGCCGCGTGCCAAGTCGAGCCGGAGGTCAATTCATCGCGCTCCAGAAGCACAATGTCGGTCCAGCCGTGGCGGGCCAGATGGAACAGCACGGAGCACCCGACGACACCACCGCCGATGACCACGACCTTTGCATGCGATTTCATGAGGTTCTCGTTATTTCAAAGGGTTGGATGGGTTTCATGATTCTGGAGGAGAAGAGAATGAATCCAAATAAGAAGACTGGCGCTTAAGGCTCGCTTTGCCCGATCGCTTCCTTGCGCTTGGCCACGTACGCCTCCAGCGCCTCGCGCCGAGAGATATCCATCACCGGCTCGACATAGTCCTCCAGCGCCTTCTTCCATAGCCGGGTCGCCCGCGCCGTGGCGTCGAGCCCGCCGGCCTCCTGCCAGGCCTCGAAATTCTGCCAGTTGGACAGCATCGGCTGATAGAATGCCGTGGCATAGCGCTCCAGCGTGTGCGGCTCGCCGAAGAAGTGGCCGCCGGTCGGCACTGCCCCCAAAGCCTCGACGGCAAGCTCGGCCTCGTTGACTTCGATTGGGCGCAAAAACTCCATCATGTGCTGGATCATCTCGACGTCGATGATGAACTTTTCGAACGACGCAGTCAGCCCGCCCTCCTGCCAGCCGGCGGCATGGTAGACGAGGTTGCCGTGGCCGAGCACCGCCCCCCAAAGCGCCATCAGCGTCTCATAGGCGCCTTGCGCGTCGGCGGCATTGGAGGCCGAGCCCGGCGTCGTGCGGTAAGGTAGATTGTAATGCCGCGCCAGTTGTCCGGATGCGATGTTCGCCTTGGTGTTTTCAGGCGTGCCGAAGGCTGGCGCACCCGACTTCATGTCGACATTCGAGGTGAAGGCGCCATACATCACCGGTGCGCCGGGACGCACGAGTTGCGTCAGCACCACGCCGAACAGCGCTTCGGCATTCTGCTGGGCGAGCGCGCCGGCAAGCGTCACCGGGCTCATCGCGCCCATCAGCGTGAACGGCGTCACCGCGACCGATTGGCCGAACTCGCCCATGGTCATCAATCCTTCGGCCATCATCTCGTCGAAGCGGCGCGGCGAGTTGACCGAAATGATGGTGGTGACGCCGGGATCGTCGCGCATCTCGTCAAGCGTCAGTCCGCGCGCGATTGCCATCATTTCGATGCCGTCGAGCGCCCTGCCCCGGCCGATGGCCGAGACGTGAAAGCTTTTGTCGGTCAGTGTCAGATTGGCGAAATAGGTGTCGAGATGACGGGAATTCGCCGGCAGTTCCACCGGCGCGCAGACCTGGTTGCCGAGCATATGGATGCAGTTGAAGTGCTGGGCCAGCCGGACGAGGTCGGAATAATCGCGCAAATTGCCGGCACGGCGGCCGCGCTCCATGTCGTGCACATTGGGTGGCCCGGCGACCAGCGTGAAGTTGATGGTGTTGCCGCCGAGATGAACAGCGTGAGCCGGGTTGCGCGGCGTCAACGTATAGCTGGACTGCGTCGTCTTCAGCGCTTCCTCGATCATGCCGCGATCGATGCGGACGTTCATCGAGGCATGATCGACCTTGGCTCCGGCCTTCTCGAACAGCGACAGCGCCCGCGGGCTCATCACCTCGATGCCGAAATTCTCCAGGATATGCATCGACGCCTGGTGGATCGCCTCGATCTGGTCGGCCGAGAGCATCGCCATCGGCGGATAAGGGTTTGTCACCCGCCTGAGCGGCAGTTGCGGGATGGCGGTCGGTCCCCTGTTGCTGGTTCGCTCGGCGCCGCGCTTGCGTCTTGGTTCGCTCATGCGGCGCATCAAAGCGCCGGCACGAGGATCGAGCTGTCAGAAATCCGCCATTTGCGGGCGTGATTTTAGCCAAGGCGTCATACCGGGAATTTCACATCGGTAAAAGCGACAACAAACGTCGGAATGTTGATACTTGCTCTGCGCCAGCCAAAGCGGCCGATGAGCCGTTAAGGAACGCAGCAAGATTCCTTTTATGTTTTCGGCCTAATGCTCTTCCAATGCATAGTTCGAGTTTTAGTAAAATTGTAGCTGTCACCGTGCCGCTGGCGCTTTCGGCCTGCGCGACGCCGCCGAGCCATATCAACGATGTCTGCGCCGTTTTCGACCAGAATGACGGCTGGTTCGACAACTGGCAGGCAGCGGCACAACGCGCCGAGCAGAAATACGGCGTGCCGGTTCCGGTGCTGATGGCGACGGTGCGCAAGGAATCCGGCTTTAAGAGCAATGCCAGGCCGCCACGCACCAAGCTGCTGGGCTTCATTCCCTGGAAACATATCTCCAGCGCCACCGGCTTCTCGCAGGCGCTCGACGGCACCTGGGCGCAATACCAGAGCGAGACCGGCAGCTGGGCAGCGCGCCGCACCCGCTTTGCCGATGCCGTCGATTTCGTCGGCTGGTACCATTCGAAAACCGCCGACACGTTCGACGTCGCCCGCAACGACACCTACAATCTGTATCTCGCCTACTATCTCGGCTGGAACGCCTACAAGCGCGGCAATCCCGGCGACGCCGACGTGCAGCGCTATGCGCACGCCACCGAGCAGATGGCGCAGGACTACGCCGCGCAGCTACGGCAATGCGCGCCCTGAGCAGGTTAACGGCATTCAATCGCCCTTGCGTTTGCGCGGCTTGCGCGTGGCTTTCTCCGCCTGGCGGCCGTCGCCGACAGTCTGCGGCATGATCGGTGCTGACGCACTATTGGCCGAACTTGAAATGCCACCTGTCTCTGAAACCTCGTCGCGAACCTCGTGACGGCGGGCTTTGGCGACCGCTTCTCCATTCTCTGCCACCTGCCCCTCGGCATCGGCTTCCGCGCTGCCTGTCTTGCCGTGTGGACGCTTGGGCGGATCACCGGCAAAGCCCGGACCAGTGCCGTGCGGTGCATCGTCCGGCACGCCCTCAAGCGCGGCATGCTCCTTGTCGAATTTGATCACCGGCTCCATCTTCGCCAACACGTCGTCGGCCAGCCAGCACAGGCTCATATGGCCGTCGCCGAGATGCTTGACCGGCGGCACTTTGGTTTCGCAAAGATTGTCCGGCACCAGCTTCTTGTAGCCGCAGCGCGTCTGGAACGGACAGCCTGAGGGCGGATTCATCGCCGACGGAATGTCGCCTTCGAGCACGATGTGTCTTTTCACCACGCTGGTGTCGGCAATCGGGATCGCCGACAGCAGCGCCTCGGTGTAGGGGTGATAGGGCGGTGAAAAGATCTGGTCGGTCGTGCCTTGCTCGACGATGTAGCCGAGATACATGACGACGACGCGGTCGGCGATGTAGCGCACCACCGACAAATCGTGGCTGATGAACAGCATCGTCGTCTTGTTCTTGCGCTGGATGTCCATCAAAAGCTCGGTGACCGCCGCCTGCACGGACACATCCAATGCCGAGACCGGCTCGTCGGCCACCACCACCTTGGCGTCGCCGGCAAACGCCCGCGCAACGCCGATGCGCTGTTTCTGGCCACCTGAAAGCTGGCGCGGCTTGCGCGTCTCGAACGCCCTCGGCAGCTTCACGAGGTCGAGCAATTCCAGCATCCGCTTGCGTCGGTCGGCCACCGTGTTGCCGACATTGAACTTTTCCAGCGTACGGATGATCTGCGAACCGACCGAATGGCTGGGGTTGAGTGTGTCGAACGGATTTTGAAACACCATCTGGATCGACGATACCGTGTCGACGCTGCGCTTCTCGATCCCGGTCGACTGGATCTCCTTATTGCCGAGCTTCACGCGGCCGGAGCTTGCCGTTTCGAGGCCGAGCAGCACCTTGGCCAGGGTCGATTTTCCGCAGCCGGATTCGCCGACGATAGCGACGGTTTCGGATTCGCGCGCCATGAACGAGATCGTCTCATTGGCCTTGACGACACGGCCCTCGCTCGAGCCGAACACTTCGCTGCCGCCGACCTTGTAGTACTTCCTGAGGTCTTCGATCTGGAGCACCGGCGCACCGGGCACCACCCGCTCGTTGACCTTCTTGGCGCCGGGCGGCAGCGCCTCCCAGTCGATTTCGTTGAAGCGCACGCAGCGCGAGAAATGCCCGTCATGGCCTTCGACCGCGATCATCGGAATTTCGGCGGCGTTGCAGACGCCCTCGACGAAATGATGGCAGCGCGGGCCGAAATTGCAGCCCTTCGGCCGCTCGTGCGGCAGCGGCAACTGCCCCGGGATCGAGATCAGCGGCCGCGAATTCTTGTCGGCGCCTGGCAGCGGGATCGAGCGGAACAGGCCTTGCGTGTAGGGATGGCGCATCCGGTCGAAGACGTCCTTGATCTTGCCTGTCTCCACCGCTTCGCCCGAATACATCACCGTGATGCGGTCGCAGGTCTCCAGGATCAGGCCGAGATTGTGCGACACGAAGATCATCGAGGTGCCGAACTTCTCGCCCAGCCCCTTGACCAGGTCGACGATGCCGGCCTCAACCGTCACGTCGAGCGCCGTCGTCGGCTCGTCGAGCAGAAGCAGCGCAGGCTTCGACAGCAGCGCCATGGCAATGACGATGCGCTGCTGCTGGCCGCCGGAAAGCTGGTGCGGGTAGGAACGCATCATGCGCTCGGGATCCGGCAGCTTCACCGCGCGCACCATGTCCAGGGCGCGTTTGTAAGCTTCGTCCTTCGACACCTTGTCGTGGATCAGCGGCACTTCCATCAGTTGCTGGCCGACCTTCATCGCCGGGTTGAGGCTGGCCATCGGCTCCTGGTAGATCATCGCGATCTTGTTGCCGCGGATGGCGCGCAGTTCCTCGTCGGACAGTTCTCCCATGTCCTTGCCCTGGAACTTGATCTTTCCGCCGACGATCCTTCCGATATTGGACAGGTCGCGCATGATGCCAAGCGACACGGTCGACTTGCCGCAGCCGGATTCGCCGACAATGCCCATCGCCTCGCCGGGCATGACCGTGCAGGAAAAATCCATGACGGCCGGGATCTCTCCCTTGCGGGTGAAGAAGGAGATCGACAGGTTCTCGATCTCGATGATCGGCCCATTGGTCGGCTTGGCGGGATTTCGAACTGCCTCATTCATGGGTCGCTCCAATCCTTATTCTTCAGGCATGTCGGGCCGAACCCGGCATCCAATCTTTCCCGGCATCAATCTTTCATCGACTGTTCGCGCAACGAATCCGCCAGGAGGTTGAGGCCGAGCACGAACGACATCAATGCGATCGTCGGCGGCAGCGCCGGGTGGATGAAGGAGCGCAGCAGCCGGCTGGCATCCTTGATCGCCGTGCCCCAGTCCGGGCTTTCCGGCGCCAGCCCCAGCCCGAAATAGCCGAGCGTGCCGAGCAGGATGGTGGTGTAGCCGATGCGCAGGCAGGCGTCTACGATCAGCGGCCCGCGCGCATTGGGCAATATCTCCCACAGCATGATGTACCAGGGCGATTCACCGCGCGTCTGCGCCGCCGCAACATAGTCGCGCGTCTTGATGTCCATGACCAGGCCGCGCACGATGCGGAACACGCCGGGGCTGGAGGCGAACACCACCGCCACGAAGATGTTGAGCTGGTTGGGATCGATGTGAATGATCTTGAACGGATCGGCGTCGAAGACAAGGCCGGCATAGATCCAGCCGCCAACGACCAACGTCAGGCCAAGCAGGATATAGAGGCGGTCGGGCCGATTCTTGTAGCGCGTCCAGAACAGCACGCTGAAGAAGATGATCGGAAACAGGAAGAACAGCCCGGCCATCGCGTAGGGGATCGGCGTGTCCATGATGCCTGGCGTCACCAGCAGGTAGAACAGGAGGATCACCGGGAAGGCCAGCACAAGGTTGGCGAGGAAGGAGAGCACTGTATCGATCCTGCCGCCATAGTAGCCGGCCGGCAGGCCGAGCGTGATGCCGACCATCAGTGCAAAACCGGTTGCCGCCGGCGCGATGATCAGCACGATCTGGCTGCCATAGACCATTCGGCTGAACACGTCGCGGGCGAGCTTGTCGCCGCCGAAGAGATAGGCGAGCCCCGATTGCGGATCGATCGCGCCCGGCAGCGCGTCCTTCATGATCGGCACTTGGGCAAGCGGATCGAAGGGCGCGACAGTCGATGCGAAGATCGCCGTGAACAGCCAGAACAGGCAGATGCCGACGCCGACGATGCCGACGCCGCTGTCGAAAAGCTGGCCGTAAAGGCCAAGCTTCTTCTTGTAGCCGAAGCTCGCTCCCATCACCAGGGCGAGAGCGATCCAGACCGGCCAGAAGCGGGCAAGCACGCCGAGTACGACGTTGAAGGCGCTGAGATATTCGACCTGCATCCGCCCGGTCTCCTATTGAACTCTGATGCGCGGATTGAGGAAGGCATAGCCGACATCGGAGATGAGCTGTGTGATCAGGACGATAAACACCGAGACCAGCGAGCAGCCGAGCAGAAGATCGATGTCGTTGTTGCCGGCGGCCTCGACCAGCGTGTAGCCGAACCCCTGGTAGCGGAACATCACCTCGACGATGACGACGCCGGTGAGCAGCCAGGGGAACTGCAGCATGATGACCGTGAACGGTGCGATCAGGGCGTTGCGCAGAGCGTGCTTGACCACCACGCTGCCGAAGGAGAGACCCTTCAGCCGGGCGGTGCGGATATATTGCTGTGTCATCACCTCGACCATCGAGGCGCGGGTCATGCGAGCGATGTAGCCGATGCCGTAGATCGCCAGCGTCATCACCGGCAAGGTGAAATTGTAGAAAGTGATCCCCTGGCTGGCCGAGGCCGCCGAACCGTTCAGCACGCCGAGCCAGGAGGCGAAGATGACGGTGAAGATGACGCCCGAAACATATTCGGGCGTCGCCGTCGAGGCGATCGAAGCCACCGACAATGTGCGGTCGGTACGTGAGCCCTCGCGCATGCCGGCAAGAATGCCGATCAGAAGCGAGATCGGCACCATGACGGCCAGCACGCAGAGCATCAGGATGCCGGTCGCGCTGAGCGCCGGAAAGAGTTTCGAAGCGACCGTCGTCTTGAACTTGGTCGAGCAACCGAAATCGCCTTGCAGGATGCCGGAGAATGTCGGCACGACCGGATCGTTGCAGAAGGAGAAACGCTGCGCTGGCTTGCCGGTCGCCGGGTCGGTAACCGGCTGCTTGGGCATGACGCCCAGCCATTGGCCGTAGCGGACAAAGAAATTCTGCCGATAGCCATGGTTGACCAGCCAAGCCTCAAGTTGCTCGGCGGATGTGTGCATTTCAGTCTGGCTGATCGCCAGCTTCTTCAGATTGGGCCCGAGATTGACCAGGAAGAAGACGACCATCGTCAGGCACAGCATCGTCAATGCCATGGTGCCGAGACGCCTGATAACGAAAGAAAGCATGGCGGTCCCCTGCCGGTCGGGTTGGGGGGTGGAACCGGTTTGCAAGCCGTGCCCTGCCGCAAGCGGCAGAACAAGCCTTCAGACCAGTCCAGATGCGATACCCTTTTTATTGCAGACCTCGACCGAAGAGTCCGCAACTTTTTGCTGCGCCGACTTCAGGTCCAAGGACCATGCAAAGAGCGAGGGAAAGGGGCGAGCCGCCCCTTTCCGGATCGTCCGGTCAGGCCTGGTCGAGCCAGACCTTGCCGTAGTCGCGCTCGAAGGTCGGGTGCATCTTGTAGTTCTGCACCGCCTTGACCGAATGGCTGTAGAGCTTGCGCCAATAAGGCTGGATGATAATGCCGGAATCCTGCAAGATCTGCTCGATGTCCTTCATCATTTCCTTGCGCTTGGCGGCGTCGGCAACTGCGAGCGCAGCGTTGAGCTTGGCATCCCACTCCGGGTTCGACCAAGCCGTCTCGTTCCAGGCTTCGCCGGTGCGATAGCCGATCGCCAGAACCTGGACGCCGAGCGGCCGCATGTTCCAGTTGGTCATCGACAGCGGATACTTCGTCCAGTCGTTCCAGAAGGTCGAACCCGGCAACACCGTACGCTTGACCTTGATGCCGGCGTCGCGCATCTGCGCAGCGATCGCATCGCCGGTGTTCTTGTGCCAGTCTTCGTCGACCGTGATCAGCTCGTGCTCGAAATCGGCCTGGCCGGCTTCCGCCATCAGCGCCTTTGCCTTGGCCGGGTCGCGAGCAACCTTCGGCAACTCGTAGTATTCCGGATGGATCGGGGCGACATGGTGGTTTTCGGCGACAGTGCCGGCATTACCGTTGCCGAGCTGAAGGACGACAGCGTTGTCGACCGCGAGCTGCAGGGCGTTGCGGACCTTCTGATCCCCATAAGGCTTGTTGGTCACATTGGTGCGGCAGACGATCGTCGAAGCGGTGACGACCTCGGACTTGACCAGGTCGATACCATCGAGGATCGACACATAGTCGGCCGACGTCTCGAAATTGGTATGGACCTCGCCAGCTTCGAAAGCGCTGACCATCGCCGCCGGATCGGTGCCGTAGTCGATGAACTCTATGCCGTCGAGAAAGACCTCGCCGTCCCACCACTTGTTGTCCTCGCGACGCTTGTAGACGACCTTCTGGCCGACATCGTAGGAGACCAATTCAAATGGGCCGGTGCCGATCGGGCAGGCTTTGAAATCGCCGCCCTTTTCGTCGAAGGTCTTGTGGACGATGAGACCGGGATAATCGCACACATTGGGGATGAGGGCGATATCCGGCGTGCTGAGCTTCAGCTTGATCGTGTGGTCGTCGACCTTGGTCACTGCGCTTTCGTCCAGCTTGTCGTCCTTGACCAGCGAGCCGAGGCGACCGGGCATGGAATTGCCTTCGGCTTTCTTGTCGCCCCAACGCTTGAGGTTGAAGATGACGTCGTCGGCGGTGAACGGATCGCCATTGTTCCAGGTGACGCCCTTGCGCACATGCAGCGTGTATTCGGTAGCGTCGTCATTCACGTCCCAGGCTTCCAGCAGATAGGGGCGGAACGTGTATTCGGTGGTGTATTTGACCAGCGGCTCGAGCGCCTGGCGCTCGGCATTGGCGATTTCCGACCAGTCGGACTTGCGCGGATCCTTCGGATCCTTGATCCATTGCGCGACCTTCAGTATGCCGCCTTTCTTGCCCTGGATCTCCTCCGCCTTGGCCGGCGTGGGGTCTGCAAGGCCAAGCATGCCATAAGCCATTGCCGTCGACGCGCCGAAGACGCTGGCGAGAGCCAGAAATTCGCGGCGATCCATCTTGCCTGCCTTGGCGTCTTCGGCCATGGCCAGGATGTGATCGGGAACGCGGTCGCCGTTACTCTTGTAGATCGTCATGACTAACTCCCATTGTTGGCTTTCTGCCTTTTAACATTCCGCATTCGCGCCATGATGTCAAAGACGGCACGGATTGGGAACATGCCAAGGAATGTGCAACTTTGGAAGCAGGGCGGTTCGCGTGATAACGACAGTCTTGGCGCAAAATTGCTACTGCGCAAGGGATTTCGTTCGAAATCTCCAGGCGATTAAACTGGGACATTTGCTGCTGCGCCGCTCGTTCTTCTGACAAAGCAACTGCCATGCGCCCGCGCCGCGCCAACGGCCGGCTTCAATATTCCCGTTCGTAGAAAATGCCGCCCTTGGCTTCACCGGCGTCGGTTGCCTCGCCACGCAGTTTTACGCCACGCCCGACGTCGAGGTCGACGGTTGCCTTGCCCGAGCCCGGCCTGTCGCCCTTCTGGATCGTCACATAGGTGCGGTCGTTGAGATACTTGCCCGCCGAGACGGCGGTGCCGCCCTGTTCGTCCGTGATTACGTCGAGATCGTCGACGCCGATTGCGCTGCGCAGGTTCTGAAGCAGGGATGTCGAGCCGCCGACGCCGGCCAGTTGTCCGGCAGCCTCGGCGAGCTGCGCGATCTGCAGCGGCGACAGGTTCGACATTGAGCGGCCGAAGATCAGCTGCGCCAGCACCTCGTCCTCCGGCAGCGCGGGTACCGAGGAAAAGGTGAATTTCGGGTTGTTCGCCTCGCCCGATACCACGATGGTCACGGTGGCGCTGGTCGTCTTCGATTGCGCCGTGAGGTTGAGGTAGGGCACCAGCGAGCCCGAGAAGCCGACGGTGCCTTCAGTGAAGGTCAGCCGCTTGGCAAGGATCGTCAGCCGCCCGCGCCGTAAGGTGAAAGTGCCGACCGCCTGGGGTGACGATGCCGGGCCGGTCAGCCGCAGTGAACCGCCGAGCTCGGCGTCGACGCCCCTGCCCTGGATGAAGATCTGGCTCGGCGCATTGACCGTGACGTCTAGGTTGAGGCCGCTGCCGCCGCCACCGCTGCTTGCAGCGGCCGGGCGCAACGCCTTGTCCTGCGCACGCACCGCTGCCGGCGCACCTTTATGCTTGACGTTGAGCTCGGCCAGCGAGCCGGGCAGCTTTTCGGGTACGGTGATGACGGTCTTGGCCAGGTTGACGGTACCGGAAATCACCGGCGCGGAGGTGAGCGGTCCCTTGATGGTCAGGTCGCCGCCGAGATTGGCGGTGACCACCTTGCCGTCGGTATAGCGGCCGTCGACGAGCTTGACCGACAAGTCGGCCGGAAAACCTTTTGCCGGATCGATGCCGACGGTGCCGCTGGCCGAAAGGCTGCCGCGCGTCGACAGTGTGCCGGTCAGGCGATTGATCCTGGCCACGCCATTACCGATGGCGACGTCCGCGGTGATGTCATTGATCGCAAGCCCCGAGCGCGCGTCGACCAGGCGGGCGCCTGACGTGCGGACCGTGCCTGAGATCACGGGCGACGTCGCCGGGCCGCGCACCTGCACATTGACGTCGGCCGTGCCGCTCAAGGACAGGCCTTGCGCGGCGAGTGTCCTGGTGAGGAAGGCGAACGGCACCTTGCCGGAAAAGTTGAGATCAAGGGTGGGCGCGCCTGATGTCGACATCGTGCCGCCGCCCTTGAGGCCGAGGCCGGCGGCATCGCTCATATTGGCGTCGAAGGTCAGTCTGTTGCCCGAATACGTACCGGAGGATGAAACGCCCATGCCGCCGAAACCTGCACCGCGGGTCTGCGACGTCTGAACGCCTGCGGCGTCGATCTTGAAGGCAACGGCCGGATTGGCCGGCGCCCCCGTCACCTTCACCGTGCCCGAGATGGAGCCGGCGGCATCGAGGCCCGGCGAAAAACTGTTGGCTATCGAGATCGGCACGCGGGCCAGCGTCGCGTTGAGGTCGAGCCCCTGCCCAGCCTTGCCCGTGACCGTCGCCGTGCCGCCGCCGAGGTTGAGGACCAGCCTGTCGAGGCTGGTCGAGCCGTTGGCAATGGTGATGGTCGAGGCCTGGGCGATGGCCGCCTTGATGCCGCGGATGGTCGCTTCCCCGGAGGCAAGTTCGACCGTCGTCGAGCCCTTGACCGCCTTGACCCGGCCGGCGGCCTTCAGCGGAATGTCCTTGACGGTGGCGCCACCCGAGAAACCGGTCCATTCGCCGTCGCGCTTGAGATCGACGTCGACACCACGGATAACCGTGCCGCCGGAAGTGACGCTGTCGGCACGGATTTTTCCGGAGATCACCGGTGCCGCCAGATAGTTGGCGATCAGCGCATCGATGGTCACCGCCTTGGCCGAGACATCGCCGCGCGAGATCGAGCCCGTCGTCGCCTTGACGGCGACCTGCGGCACGGTGCCCGCCTTGGAGAAGGCGATCGTACCGCGCACATCGCCATCGGCCTTTTCCAGTGCCAGGGCAGCAAGCGGACCGATATCGGGCAGGTCGAGTGCCACGGTGCCGACCGGCACGAAGGCATCGTCGAGGGCCAGGTCGCCGGAAATCCGGTTCTTGCCGAGCGACAGCAAAAGCCCGTTGATGGCGCGTTTGCCGTCCGATGTCGCCAGCACCGCGCTGCCCTGCAGCGGCTGGTCCGCGACATTTCCGGTAAGTTGCACATTCGCTGCCGGGTTGGCAGCGTCCGCCTTGCCGGTGGCGGTGAGCTTCAGGCCAGTGATCTCGCGCGTAGCCACCGAAAGCCGATCGCTATTAACAGTCAGCGACAGATCCGGCGCGGTGCTGGCGCCTTGCGCATTCAGCGCGAAAGAGATGGCGCCTTTGGCGTCCTTGGATAGCAGCGAGACGTCGCGCAGCGCACCCTTGATGTCGGCGCTGAGCTTGTTGTCGGCAAGGCTCGCCTGTCCGTCGGCGCTCAGCGCGCCTGATGACAGCCTGACCGCGTTGGCGGTGACATTGCCGTTGGCGTCCCGCTTCAGCGCGGCACTGAGTTGCGTTCGCTCGGCGAGCACGCCACGTACCGCCGCCGGCAGTGCCGCCGAGGCGGCATCCGCCTTGAGGTTAAGGTCGATGGCGCCGTCGGCCAGCGAGACCCGCCCGTTAAAGCCGCTGTTCAACGCGTCGCTGGTCACGGTGCCGCTGTCCACGACGACGGCATCGGCGGCAAGGCTGCCGGCAAGTTTGGCAGTGACCTTGCCGGCGATCAGCGGCGCGACGGTCGGGTTGTCGAGGCCGATTTTTTCAGCGGTCACCGTGCCGGAGATCGGCCCCGTCCGGGCCTCCACGTCGAAGCGATCGGAGTGTAGCGCAAGCGTAATGCCCTCGACCTTAGCTAGATTGGTGGCGGCCAATGGCAGCGTTGCGGAGACGTCGAGCTTCGGCTGGGTGCCCTGCCCGGCCGCCTTCAGTGATAACGCCTGCAGCTCGAGCTTGATCGGGCTTGCCTTGCTGCCGAGCGACAGCGGCAGGCTCGGACCGGTCGAGGCGAGGTCGAGCGAGAAATCGCTGGCGCCGTTCGGATTGATGGTGCCGGCCGCCTTGCCGGAGATTTTCTCGCCGGCAAGCGTCGCGTGCTCGATGGCGATGCCGCTGGCCGACGAGAAGCGGCCTGCCGCATCGAGATCGAGCGGCCCGAGCCCAGCCTGCCGGGTCTGACTGGTTTCGGCGCCGCTGAGCTGGGCGTTGAAGCGGATGTCGGGAGCAGCCGACGATCCCGTGACCTGCGCAGTGCCGCTGAGCGTGCCCACTGCATCGAGGCCCGGCGAAAAATCATTGGCAAGTGCGGCCGGCACCGCCGACATGGTGGCAGCGAGATCAAGCGTCTGGCCAGCCGTACCCGACACGGCAACCGAACCACCGCCGACACCGAGCGCCAGTTTCTCTATGCTCACCCTGCCATTGGCGATTGTCAGCGCCGATGGCTGCGCGATAGCTGCCTTGATGCCGCGGATGGTCGCCTCGCCCGAGGCAAGCTCGATGCTGGTGATGCCGTTCGCAACCCTGACCCGCCCGGCCGCGCTGGCCGGAATGCCGGCGACCGTGGCGGCGCCGCTAAAGCCGGTCCAGTCGCCATCGCGTTTCAGGTCGACATCGATGCCGCTGATCATCGTGGTTCCGGAGGTGATCGTGTCGGCCTTGATTTTGCCGGAGATCGCCGGGGCTTTGAGATAGTTGGCGACCAGCGCGTTGACGGCGATTGTCTTCGCCGCCAGTTCGCCGCGCGAAATCGCGGCGCTCGTCGCATCGATCGCGACCGTCGGCGCTCCATTGTCGTTCGCGAAGCGGATCGTGCCACGCACGTCGCCCGCTACCGTCTGGCCGGCGAGCGACGCCAGCGGAGCAATATCCCGGGCATCGAGGGTCAACGTGCCGAGCGGCAGCAGGCCGTCGTCGAGCGTGAGGTCGCCAGAGATCTTGTTGTCGGCCAGCGAGACGGCAAGTCCATTGATGGAACGCTTGCCGTCGGTGGTGACCAGCGATGCCTTGAGGTCGAGCGGCTGGTCGTCGACCGAGCCGGTCAGCGAGACATCGGCGGCGGGACTGGCGATATCGGCCTTGCCGCTTGCGCTCAGCTTGATCTGCTTCACCAGATGGCCGGACGCCGTCAGGCTGTCGCTGTTGGCCGAAACTGAGAAATCCGGAGCGCTGCGCGCGCCGCTTGCGGTCAGCGCGAAACCGACGGCACCGCCGGCCTTGGCGCCGACCAGCGGCGACAGCACCGACACGTCGCCGAGCGTGCCCTTGATATCAGCCCGGATATCAGTGCCTTGCGCACTGGCGGTGCCGCTGGCGCTAAGCGTGCCGGAGGTGAGTTGCAATGCGTTCGCGGCGAACGCACCGTCCGGGTCGCGGGTCGCGGTTGCGGAAAACTGCACGCGCTCACCGAGAACCGAGCTGATCTGCGGCGGCAGCGCCGTCGAAGCCGCGTCGGCATTCATCTTGAGCGTCATCGACAGATCGGCCAGCGCCACTGTGGCCGTTACGGACGCATTGAGCGCGTCGCTGCGTAGCGTGCCTTCGTCGACGACAATCTGTTCCTTGCTGACGGAGCCGGCGAGACCGGCGCTGACCCTACCCGTTATCAGCGGCGCCAACGTCGCGACGTCGGTGTTCAGGCCGGCTGCTGTCAGCTTGATGGTGACAGGTCCGCTACGGTTCTGGATGTCGAAACCATCGGAATGCACTTGCCCGATCAGGTCGTCCACCCGCGTGCCGCCCGCCACCACCGAGACCAGCGACGCGCCGATATCGACCATCGGCGCCTTGCCATCGCCGAAAGCGCGGGCCGTGGCGTCTTTGATCGCCACGGTTATCGGCTGCGCCTCGCTGCCGAGGCTAAGCACGATCGGCGGCCCTTTCGCCGCGAGTTTCACAGAAAGATCGCTGGCGCCGTTCGGATCGACAGTGCCGGCGGCGGTCGCGTGCACGGCGCCGCTGTCGATATTGGCGCGCTCGATATCGACGCCGCCCGCCGTAGTCGCTGTGCCGGCTAGATCAAAGGTGGTCTTGCCGGCAAACAGCGGTTTCAGGGTTTCGGGCAAAAAACGCTCGAATTCGCCGTCACCATTGGCCTCGACATAATTGCCCTCGTCGGTGAGCTGATGGCGACCGGTGAGTTGGGTGACGATCCGGCCGTCGACAACGAAGGTCCCGATGCCATTCCAGTTGGCGAGCGGTCCTGTGCCGGAAACGACGATCTCGACCGGCGGCGCATCCGGCAGCTTGAGCAGGTTGGCGATAATGCCGCCGGCCGGCTCGGATGCCTTGAGGTCTAAGTCGAGCTTGTTGTCGGCCGGAGCGAAATGGACTTTGGCGTCGACCGTGCCTTGCTTGCCATCGTGGCGAACGATGTTGAGATTGCTCTCCATCGCCAATGGCGAGGCATCCGCCTTGAGCGCTCCCTTGGCTGCAAGTTCGGCGACACCATTGCCGGCCAGAGCCTGCCCGAGCGCGATTTCGGGAAGGTCGAGTTGCTTGACGTCGATGGAGACCGGCAGCGTTGTCGCTCCGCTCTGGCTCGGTTGTGTGCTGGCCAGCGGCAGCCTTGCCAGTTCGATACGCTCGGCGCCAATTCGATCGGCGCTGAAGCTCTTCGACAGCAGTGCCAGCGGCGACCAGTCGACAGCCACCTTGCGCGCCACCATCCAGGCGCCTTCGCGATCCTCCAGAACGACATGATCGACGGTCAGCGCACCCGACCAGATGCCGTCGATGCCGATGACAGTGACCTTGCGATCGCCGGTCGAGGCCATGGTCGAGATGATGCCGGCAAGGTTTTCGCGGCCGCGCTCGGTTTTGGTCAGCACGACGACCGCTCCCACCGCCGCTGCCACGACGATGAGCAGCGTGTAGAAAAGGATGCGGAGGATGCGCCTAAAGATTGCCATCAGAATGCCTGGCCAATGCCGGCATAAATGCCGAAATGAGGATCGTCAGGACCGCGGTTGAGCGGCACCGCCGCGTCGATGCGCAGTGGCCCGAACGCCGTCAGATAGCGCAAGCCTACACCGGCGCCGACCTTCATGTCCGAAAAATCGGGGACCTGCCTGGTCGACACCGTGCCGGCATCGACGAACGGCACGACGCCGATCTTGTCGGTGACGGCGATACGCATCTCGACCGAGGTCTCGAAGAAGGAAAGCCCGCCGATCGGCTCTCCATTGCTGTCCTTCGGGCCGATGCCTTGATAGGCATAGCCGCGCACCGAGCCGCCGCCGCCGGAGTAGAAGCGCCGGTCGGCCGGAACGTCCTGAAGACCGGCGCCGATGATCGAGCCGATGGCGACGCGTTCGGCGAAAACGAATTTCGAGGCCGAATCGAGCGACTGGTAGGCCGATCCTTCGCCCTTCAGCTTGACGAAAGCAGCCCCGCTCAAGATGTCGTAGCTCGGCTCGGCATAGGCCAGCACCCTGAAGCCCCTGGTCGGGTTGAGCTTGCTGTCGCGATTGTCGTATACATATTGCAGCGGAATACTGGCAATCAGATAGGTGTGCTTGCCGAAAGCGTCGTGGATCTTCGAATAGTCGAGCGCGACTTGCGCGGAAACCGTCTGCTTCTTGTCGAGTTCGTAGGACAGGCCTGTGCTGCCCTTGACCGAGAAGTGATCGTAGGCGTCGGGGTGCTCTAGCACCGTGTTGACGCTGGCAAGGAATTTCGACGCCGGTCCGACCACGCCTGGCTTTTCGAACATGATGCCGGCATTGTAATTGAGCTGGGTCAGGTCGTTGCTGCCGATGCCGCTGATCTTGCCGTCGATGCGCAGCTTTTCGGCGCGGCCAAACAGATTGCGGTGGCCCCAATAGCCTTCGAGACCTAGCCCCTCGGTGTTTGAGAAGGTGCCGCCAATGCCGAAATAGCGCGGCTTGCGTTCGCTGACCTGGACACCGATCGGGATGTTGCCCTCGGCATCGAGGCTGTCGGCCTCCTTCAGCGTCACGCTGTTGAAGACCTCCAGCCCAAGCAGCCGGTCGCGTGCATCGTCGATCTCATCGGGCGAATATTGGCGGCCGCGCTTCAGGCCGGTCATATATTCGGTGAAGTCGCGGTCGACCTTTTCGGTGCCCTCGACAGTGGTATCGCCATAGCCGGCGACCGGCCCGGCCGCGACGGTGAGCGTCACGTCGAGCGTCGAGCCGGCGTGCTCGGCGACGATCTCGCGGTCCGTCACCTTGGCCAAGGGCCTGCCCTCTTGCTTGAGTGCCCGCACGATCAGGGCCTCCGCCTTGAGGACAGCTCCCGAGCTGGCGTCACCGCCGGCGATCAGACCGAAATCGGCGCTTGCCAAGCCCGCGGCATCGCCCTCAAGCCTGATATTGCCAAGCGTGAATTTCGGCCCGGCTGCTATGTTTATCACCACCGGAATCGGCTGCGGACCCGAAAACTCGGCATCGGGCGGCAAATCGTCGAGGGGCTTGCCTTGGATAGTGATGGTGACGACACCCTCGTAGCGCGCGTCCGCGTAGAGTGCAGCGACAAGTTGCTCACGATCGCTGCGCGCTTTGGCCAAAAGGCCCAGCGAACCCGAGACTGGGTGTTCCTCGTCGGCTTTCAGGGTCGAGGCGTTTTCGAGCTTCTCGGCGAGATCCTTGTCGGCGTCGGGCGCCTCAATCGTCACTGCATAGCGCAGCGGGTCGACGATATCGGCATCTTCGTCCTTCGACGACCCCCACAGCTTGATGCCGAAAATCTCGAAGGCGGCCGCATTTCCGGTCTCGACAATAAGTGCCGTCGAGCACAGCAAGGCAAAAAGCAGGGCGCGCGAAAGCGCGCGCCGTGGCGCGGTTCCTCCCGACATCTGCCTTTCATACGCCGGCATTATGTTCCTAGCCTAGCTCGCAAAACTAAAATTGGAATGAAGTTCTGAAGCGCTCGTAAAGGGGCCACAATCCAATTGCTGAAATAGACAGGGCTTGGAACTCACACCTTCTGCATCGCCGCAAGAAAGCGTGATCCCCTGTCCTATGGAGGTACTACCGGTCACCGGCCGGAAAGCAAACCGTTGGCAGGCGGATCCTGCCGCGTCCTGATGTTGACAAGCGCGACTGAAGCTTGAACATGTCTGGACGTTAGCACTTGTCTGGAGGGGTTTATGGCAATGCGCGCGGCACGTGGTCTATCGATTCTTTTCCTTCTCTTTTTTGCCTGGAGCAGTGTCGCGCAAGCGGCCGAAGCCCGGCGGGTGGTGACATCGGACAATTCCGACTATTTCGGTTTCGACCTCAGATCCGACCAGAATGTCAGCCTAGACCAGTGCAAGACCACTTGCCTCGGCGATCCGGCCTGCCGCGCCTTCACCTACAACCTCAAGGCCAAATGGTGCTTCCTTAAATCCGATTACAATTCGCTGAAACCCTTCGGCGGCGCCGTCGCCGGAAAAGTCGTCAATATCGACGGCGACCCCGACATCGGTGCGCCACCCGAACTCGCCTTCTTCCCCAACTGGATGGCCGACCAGGCCCAGCAATACCGCAACAAGCTCACCAGCCCGACCTACACCAAGCCGACCGAGGGGCTGACGGCGCTGAGGGCGGTCGCCGAACAGTCGGCGCTGACGGGCGACCGTCGCTCGGCCATGCAAAAGTACGAGGCGGCGGTTTCGGTGTTGCCGGATGATGGCCAGCTCTGGCTCGAACTGGCGCGCGAAACGCTTGCCGTCCATCCGACCGCCAACAGTTCGGAAGCATCGACCCTGCCGGCAAACGCCACCTCCGCCGCCTTCAATGCGTACAAACTGCTGCGCACCGCCAAGACGCGTGCCGATGTGCTGGCACTGCTCGGCGACGGCCTTGATCGCCGCGATCTCTACAGGCCGGCCCTGCAGGCCTACGAGGCGAGTCTGGCTTTGGTCAATTCGCCGGCGGTGAGGGCCGCCTATCAGGATCTCAAGGCCCGCAAGGGCTTCCGCATCATCGATCATACCGTCGACGCCGACACCAGCGCGCCGCGCATCTGCGCGCAGTTCTCCGAAGACCTGGTCAAGACCGGCGTCGACTATGCGCAATTCGTCACCGTCGATAACGCCCCCCCAAAAGGCGTCGAAGCCAAGGACAAGCAGATCTGCGTCGAAGGGCTAGAGCACGGCCAGCATTATGACGTGACCTTCCGCGCCGGCCTGCCGGCCGCCATCGGCGAGGTCACCGCAGCACCGGTGGTGCTGTCGATCTACGTGCAGGACCGCGCGCCTTCGGCCCGCTTCACCGGCGACAGCTTCGTGCTGCCTGCCGGCGCACGCCGCGGTATACCGGTCGTCACCGTCAACATGAATGCCGCCGAAATGAAGCTCTACCGCATCGGCGACCGCTCGCTGGCCCAGCTTCTGTCGGGGTATCAGTTCCTTCGCCAACTTGACGGCTACGACATTTCGAACATCTCCGAACAGATGGGCGAGCCGGTCTGGCAAGGCCAGCTCGACATCGCCAGCGACCTCAACAAGGAAGTCACCACCTCCTTTCCCATCGACGAGGCGTTGCCGCAGCGCAAGCCCGGCGTCTATGTGCTGACCGCGCAAGCCGTCAACGGTCACAACGACGACTATGATTCGCGTGCCACGCAATGGTTCGTCGTCTCCGACATCGGCCTGTCGACCTACACCGGACAGGATGGGCTGAACGTCTTTGCCCGTTCGCTCGCAACCGCCAAGCCGATTGCCCGCGCCGAACTGACGCTGCTGGCCAGGAACAACGAAATCCTCGGCACCGCGACCACCGACGCGGAAGGGCGGGCGGTGTTCAACCCCGGTCTGACGCGCGGCGACAGCGGCATGGCGCCGGCCGTGCTGATGGCCAAGCAGGGCGACAACGATTTCGTCTTCCTCGACATGGGCCGGGCCGGCTTCGACCTGTCCGATCGTGGCGTCGGCGGGCGCCCGGCGCCGGGCGCGCTCGACGTCTATGCCTGGACCGAACGCGGCATCTACCGCGCCGGCGAAGACGTCCACGTCGCGGCCCTTGCCCGCGACAGTGCCGCCAAGGCGGTCGAGAACCTGCCGCTGACATTCATCTTCTCGCGGCCCGACGGCGTCGAGGACCGCCGCATCGTCAGCGACGGCGCATCGGCCGGCGGCCACGCCGTCGACCTGCCGTTGGAACCCAACGCCATGCGCGGCACCTGGACGGTGGCGATCCACACCGACCCCAAGCAGGCAGCGGTCGCCAGCCAGATGTTCCTGGTCGAGGACTTCGTCCCGGATCGGATCGAGTTCGACCTGTCCTCCGACAAGCAGGAGATCGCGCAGGGCGAAACCGCCAACATCACCGTCGACGGCCGCTTTCTCTATGGCGCGCCGGCCGCGGGCCTCGCCCTCGAAGGCGAATTGACGCTGTCGACCGCCCGCGACTGGGACCGCTTCAAGGGCTATTCCTTCGGTCTCGCCGACGAACAGTCGGCGGAACCGACGGTGACGCCCTTCACCGGCTTGCCGGTGGTCGGCGAGGACGGCAAGGCGACCTTCCCTGTCTCCGTCGATCAACTGCCGTCGACCACCAAGCTGGTCGATGCCAAGGTCACGATCCGGATGCGCGAGACCGGCGGCCGCGCCATCGAGCGCTCGCTGAATATCGGCATCCGCCCGCAGGGCCATATGATCGGCATCCGCCCCGATTTCGACGGCGACGCGGTGCCGCAAGGCGGCACGGCCAAGTTCAGCCTGATCGCCGTCGACCCCGACGGCACGCGTGAGGCGCTAAAAGGTGCGCAATGGTCGCTGGTCAAGGTAGAGCGCAACTACCAGTGGTACCGCTCGAGCAACTTCTGGAACTATGAGCCGGTCACCTTCACCAAGGCGGTTGCCAACGGCCAGGTCGACCTGAGCGCCGATGGCGAGGCTACCATGTCGCTGCCGGTCGACTGGGGCCGCTACCGGCTCGAGATCGAGACATCAGATCCGGAAGGCCCGGCCACCAGCTACGAGTTCGATGCTGGCTGGTACGTCAGTTCCACCACCACCGAAACGCCTGACGGGCTAGAGATAGCCCTGGACAAGGATACCTATGCGGCCGGTGAAGTGGCCAAGCTGAAAGTGTCGCCGCATTTTGCCGGCGAATTGCTCGTCACCATCGGCGCCGACAAGCTCTTGAAGACCGTCACCGCCACCGTGCCGGCCGGCGGCAGCACTGTCGATATCCCGGTCGGCGACGACTGGGGCGCCGGCGCATATGTCACGGCAACGCTGTTCAGGCCAGGCGATGCGCAAGAGACGCGTATGCCGGCCCGCGCCATCGGCGTCAAATGGCTGAAGCTCGATCCGGGCTCGCGGAAGCTCGCCGTCACCTTGACGCCCCCCGACAAGACCATGCCGCGCCAGCAGCTGTCGATCCCGGTCGCCGTCGCCGGCGTGCAGCCGGGCACCAACGCCTATGTCATGGTCGCGGCCGTCGACGTCGGCATCCTCAACCTGACCAACTACAAGGTGCCGGATCCGGAGAACTGGTTCTTCGGCCAGCGCATGCTCGGTCTCGAGGTTCGCGACATCTACGGCCGGCTGATCGACGGCTCGCTCGGCACAACCGGCAAGCTGCGCACCGGCGGCGACGGCGCCAACATGCAGTCGCAAGGCAGTCCGCCGACCGAAAAGCTGGTCGCCTTCTTCTCCGGCCCGGTCCAGCTCGACGCTGACGGCAAGGCGCGGATCGACTTCGATATTCCGCAGTTCAACGGCACCGTGCGCGTCATGGCCGTCGCCTGGACCAAGGAAGCGGTCGGCCATGCCCAGTCCGATGTGATCGTGCGCGATCCGGTGGTGATCACCGCCGGCCTGCCGCGCTTCCTGGCGCCGGGCGATTCCGCCGTCATGCGGCTCGACGTCGCCGACACCGACGGCCCCGCAGGCGATTACAAGCTGACCGTCAACACGACAGGCGACCTGTCCACCGGCAGTGCCGCCTTGCCTGAGAAGCTGACGCTCGCCAAAGGCAAGCGGCAGACGCTGACTGTGCCGTTGATTGCGCAGACCGCCGGCAACGCCTCGATCACCATCAAGCTCGCCCATGCCGACGGCACCGCCGTCGAGCAGACGCTCTATGTGCCGGTGCGCCCGGCGCAGCTGCCGGTGACCACCCGAATGGTCGTCGACCTCAAGGGCAATGGCGGCGCGCTGCGCGCCGACAAGGAGCTCTTGGCAGCAAGCCTGCTCGATGGCGCTTCTGTCAGTGTCGGCGTTTCGCAGTCAGCTGCCTTCGACGTGCCGTCGCTGCTGATGACGCTCGACCGCTACCCCTATGGCTGCGCCGAGCAGACCACCAGCCGCGCCATGCCGCTTCTCTACGTCAATGAGCTGGCCTCCGGCATCGGCATGGCCAGCGACCCGGATCTGCATGACCGCGTCCAGGATGCCATCTACAAGGTGCTGAGCTACCAGGCCTCGGCCGGCAGCTTCGGCCTGTGGGGTCCGGGTTCCGGCGATCTGTGGCTCGACGCCTATGTCACCGATTTCCTGACCCGGGCGCGCGAGCAGAAATACGACGTGCCGGCCCTGGCGATGAACCAGGCGCTGAGCAATCTGCAGAACGGGATCGGCTACGACCAGGACGTCCAGGATCGCGGCAGCGAGATCGCCTATGCGCTCTATGTGCTTGCCCGCAACAAGAAGGCCTCGGTCGGCGATCTGCGCTATTATGCCGACACCCAGCTCGAAGCCTTTACCAGCCCGATGGCCGTCGCCCAACTGGCCGCGTCTCTCGCGCTCTACGGTGACACGCAGCGCTCGGCGGCAACCTTCCAGGCCGCGTTGCAACTGGCCAAGTCGACCCCCGAATATGACTACTACCGGTCCGATTATGGCTCACGGCTACGTGACGGCGCGGCGATCCTGGCGCTTGCTGCGGAAAGCAAACCAGTGCCGACCATCGTGCCGGCGCTGATCCAGCTGGTGACCAGGGAACGCGCCGACGCCAGGTGGACCAGCACGCAGGACGAGGCCTGGATGCTGCTGGCGGCTCGCGCGCTGAAGGCCGGCAACGATTCGATCGCGCTGACCATCAATGGCGCACCACATGCCGGCGGCTATTCGGACCAGATCGCCGGCGGCGACCTGGCCGACAATCCGCTGACCATCGTCAACACCGGCAGCAATCCGCTGCAGGCGGTCGTCACCACCGTCGCCTCGCCGATCCAGCCTCTGCCGGCCAGCGGCAACGGCTTTACCATCAGCCGTACCTACTACAAACTCGACGGCACAGAGGCCAATGTCACGGAGGTCAAGCAGAACGAACGCTATGTCGTCGTGCTCAAGGTCTACGAGCAGAACACCTGGCCTTCGCGGCTCCTGATCACCGACCTGTTGCCGGCCGGCTTCGAGATCGACAATCCGGGCCTGGTCTCCAGCGCTCAATTGACGAACTTCTCCTGGCTGGCGCCGACCGATGCTGCCCATCTCGAATTCCGCGACGACCGTTTCGTCGCGGCGTTCAATCCCAATGACGGCGACCGCCACATCACGCTCGCCTATGTCGTGCGCGCGGTGACGCCGGGCACTTATGCCCATCCGGCGGCGACGATCGAGGACATGTACCGGCCGCAATATTCGGCCCGCACCGCCACCGGCATGATGGAGGTCAAGGCGCCGTAAGGCAAAGATGGTGATGGACGCCATGAGCAAAGTGCCCCCTCACCCGCCCTCCGCTTCGCTCGGTCGACCTCTCCTCGAGGGGAGAGAAGACGGCCAGCGCCGGCGCCAGTCTCTTCTCCCCAATGGGGAGAAGGTGGCCGCGAAGCGGCCGGATGAGGGGGCCTCTTTCCAGCTATGAAGATGCTTCGCAAATTCGCTATTGGAGCCGCAGGGTGCGCCGCCGTGTTGACCCTTTCAGCCGCCACCCTCTGGCAGCTCGACCGCGCGTTTCCGCCGCCGCTCCCACCCGCGCTGACGGTCTCGACCGAGGTGCAGGACCGTGACGGCCAGCTGCTGCGGGCCTTCGCCACGCCGGACGGCTATTGGCGGCTTGCCACCAACCTGGACCAGGTCGACAAGCAGTTCGTCGACATGTTGGTCACCTATGAGGACAAGCGCTTCTGGGATCATCAGGGTGTCGACGTGCTGGCACTGGCGCGTGCCGCCGGCCAGTTCGCGACCAGTGGCCACATCGTCTCCGGTGGTTCGACGCTGTCGATGCAGCTCGCCCGGCTTAGCGAACCGCGCGACAGCCGCAGCCTCGGCTCGAAGATCAAGCAGATGCTGCGCGCCGTTCAGATCGAACGACGGTTGTCGAAGCGCGAGATCCTCGAACGCTATCTGACGCTGGCGCCCTATGGCGGCAATCTCGAAGGCGTGCGTGCCGCTTCGCTTGCCTATTTCGGCAAGGAGCCGAAGCGGCTGACGGTCTCGGAGGCGGCTCTGCTCGTCGCCTTGCCGCAATTGCCGGAGAAGCGGCGCCCCGATCGCAATCTCGAGATCGCCCATGCCGCCCGCGACCGGGTGCTGACCCGCATGGTCTCGGCTGGCCTGCTCGGCGAACGCGAGGCCGCGAGAGCCGCGCTCGACGATGTGTCGGGGCTGCGGCGGACCTTGCCGGCGCTCGCCGCCCACGCGGCCTATACGATGCTGCCCAAGGCCATTCCCGGCCAGCAGCTGCAACTGACGATCCGCAAGAGCGTCCAGGAAGGGCTGGAGCAGGTGGCCAAGGATGCCGCCGCCAGGCTCGGCCCTCGCCTCTCGGTGGCCATGGTGCTGGCCGATGCCCGCACCGGCGATATTCTTGGCGAGGTCGGCTCTGCCGATTTCTTCGATGCCAGCCGTTCGGGCTGGATCGATATGACCAAAATCGTTCGTTCGCCTGGCTCGACGCTGAAGCCGTTCATCTATGGCCTCGCCTTCGAACAAGGCCTGGTGGCGCAGGAGACGCTGATCGAGGACAGCCCAGCCGATTTCTCCGGTTACCGGCCGAAGAACTTCGACATGGGCTATCAGGGCGATGTCAGCATCAGGCAGGCGCTGCAATTGTCGCTCAACGTGCCGGCGATCCGCGTGCTCGATGCGGTCGGCCCGGCCCGGCTGATGGCGCGCTTCCGGCAGGCCGGCGTAAACCCTGTGCTGCCCGTCAACGAAGCGCCTGGCCTGGCGATCGGCCTCGGCGGCGTCGGGGTGACGCTGCGCGACCTGGTTCAGCTCTATACCGGGCTCGCCAATGGCGGCAAGGCACACACGCTGCATGACGGCACCGAGTCGGCAAATGCCGAACGCTCGACCACCACCATCCTCGACGATCAGGCGACCTGGCAGATCACCGACATCCTGTCGGGCGTCAAGCCGCCCCAGGGTGCTGCCCAGCGCGGCATCGCCTACAAGACCGGCACCTCCTACGGCTATCGCGACGCCTGGTCGGTCGGCTTCGACGGCCGCTACGTGCTCGGCGTCTGGGTCGGCCGCCCCGATGCCGGCGCGGTGCCCGGGCTGTCCGGCTATGTCTCGGCCGCGCCCATCCTGTTCGAAGGCTTTGTCCGTTCCGGCCTGGCCGCCATGCCGCTGCCAACCCAACCGGCCGGCGTCCGGCGGCCAAAGCGCGAAGAATTGCCCGTGACGCTGACGCGCTTCGGCGCCGGCGCCGATGGACTGGTACAGGCGACGCCGACCGAACCTGCGCCGACCATCATCTTTCCGCCTGACGGCGCCCGCGTCGATCTCGGCACTTCCTCGGCCGCCGCCACGCCGCTGGTGCTCAAGCTGCAAGGCGGCCGTGCACCGTTCCGCTGGCTGGCCAACGGTAAGCCGCTGGTCGGCATCGACCGGCGGCGCACCGCGACCTGGCAGCCGGACGGCGCCGGCTATTCCACCCTGACCGTGATCGACGCGGCGGGACGCGCGGCCAGCGTAAAGGTTTTCGTCGAGTGAAAGTTTCCCTTGAATAGAATACGGCAGGTGATTCAGGGGATTGGGTTTTACGCCTTGCTTTCGGCCGCCGGTATTTCCCCCGCTTTCGCCGCTGACCTCCCAGCCGGCTTTGTTCGGCTGGCCGACATCGATCCCAGTATCCGGCAGGATATCCGCTATGCCGGCTTCGAAAACTTCCTGCATCGCAAGGTAAGCGGTTACGATGCGCCGGTATGCGTCCTCACCAGGCAAGCGGCGCAAGCGCTTTCGGGAGTGCAGAAAGCGATTGCTGCCGAAGGACTGACGCTGGTCGTGTTCGACTGCTACCGCCCTGCGCGGGCTGTCTCCGACACGGGCGAATGGACAAAAACGGGCGGACCACCGGACCCGCAATGGTACCCAAAGGTCAAGCGCAAGGATCTCATCGCCAAGGGCTATATCGGCGAACTGTCCACCCATTCGCGCGGATCGACGGTCGATGTCGCGATCGCGCGAGCCAACCGCAAGAGCGCTCCGAAACCGGCCTGCGGCGCGACCGATGCCGATACGCTCGATTTCGGCACTGGTTTCGACTGCTTCGATCCGGTGAGCGAAACGGCTCACCGACCGATTGCCAGTGAAGCGGCGGCTAACCGCAAAAAACTTGTCGAGGCGATGCACGCCGGCGGCTTCAAGAATTACGCGCGCGAATGGTGGCACTTCACGCTGGAAGACGAGCCGTTTCCCAGAGAGCGCTTCAACTTTCCCGTTACCGACGAATAGTCCGCCGAAACCTCGTTCGGACGCGATTCGGCCATTGCCGAAGAGCTAGCCGTTTCTAGATAATCGCGTCGGGAGCGCGACCATGGATCCTGCGCGGGGAAAATAGTTCCTCGTATCGCCGAAAGTAGGCGAAAAATTGCTTCAATAGGCCAAAAAAGGCAACATTGAATGCATCTAAATTCTATCAATTCGGTAGATTGGCGCGAGTTCAACGGAGGCGGAAATGATCAAACCTCATTTCAGGAAACTGCTCGGCGCACTGGTCGCCACGTCTGTCCAGTTCGGCACGCTCGGTTTCGCGTTTGCCGACACCACCATTCTCAACGTGTCCTATGACCCGACGCGTGAGCTCTACAAGCAATTCGATGAGGCCTTTGTCGCCCACTGGAAGGCCGAGACAGGCGAGACTGTCACCGTCCAGCAGTCGCATGGCGGATCCGGCGCCCAGGCGCGCGCCGTGATCGACGGGCTCGACGCCGACGTGGTGACGCTGGCGCTCGAAGGCGACATCAACGCCATTGTCTCGAAAACGAAGAAGATCAATCCCGACTGGCGGACGAAATTCGAAAACAATTCGGCGCCCTACACCTCGACGATCATCTTCCTCGTCCGCAAGGGAAACCCCAAGGGCATTCATGATTGGGGCGATCTGGTCAAGGACGATGTCCAGGTGATCACGCCCAATCCGAAGACCTCCGGCGGGGCGCGCTGGAACTATCTTGCCGCCTGGGCCTATGCCAGCGCCAAGGATGGCGGCGACGAGGCCAAGACCAAGGAATTCGTTGGCAATCTCTATGCGCATGTCCCGGTTCTCGACACCGGTGCGCGCGGCGCCACCGTGACCTTCGCGCAAAAGGGCCTGGGCGACGTGCTGCTCGCCTGGGAAAACGAGGCCTATCTGGCGCTCGACGAGTTTGGCGCCGACAATTTCGATATCGTCTACCCGCCGACCTCGATCCTGGCGGAGCCGCCGGTCGCCGTGGTCGACGCCAATGTCGACGCCAAAGGCACGCGCAAAATTGCCGAAGCCTATCTGAGCTATCTCTATTCCAAGGAAGGCCAGACGATCATCGCCAAGAACCATTATCGTCCTTCGAAGCCCGACCTGGTGCCGGCGGAGGACCTGGCCAAGCAGCCTGAGATCAAGCTGATCACCATCGACGACCCGCTTTTTGGCGGCTGGAAGAAGGCACAGCCTTATCATTTCGGCGACGGTGGTATATTCGACCAGATCTATAAGCCGGCCCAGTAGCAATTTAGATCAGGACGACATGACCACAGCACCCGCCAAGGCGGGGTGGCGGTTCAGACAGCCGAGCGTCATTCCGGGTTTCGGATTGACGCTCGGCTTCTCGCTTGCCTACCTCACCCTCATCATCCTCATTCCCCTGTCCGGGCTGATCTGGCGCTCGGCGGCGCTCGGCTGGACCGACTTCTGGGCGATCGTCACCGACCGCCGCACCATCAACGCTCTTGAAATCAGCTTCGGCACGGCCTTCATTGCGGCCGCCGTCAACGTCGTCTTCGGCACGATCGTCGCCTGGGTGCTGGTGCGCTACAGCTTTCCCGGCCGCCGCATCGTCGATGCCATGGTCGACCTGCCCTTTGCGCTGCCGACGGCGGTTGCCGGCATCGCTTTGACCACGCTTTACGCACCGAATGGCTGGATCGGAAGCCTGCTGACGCCGCTCGGCATCAAGGTCGCCTATACGCCGCTCGGCATCGTCATCGCGCTGATCTTCATCGGCCTGCCCTTCGTCGTGCGCACTGTGCAGCCGATCATGGAGGAAATCGACAAAGAAGTAGAGGAAGTGGCCGCCACGCTCGGCGCCAATCGCTTCCAGATCATCAGCCGTGTTCTGCTTCCCGGACTGGCGCCGGCTATCGTCACCGGTTTCGCGCTGGCCTTCGCGCGCGGCGTCGGCGAGTACGGCTCGGTTATCTTCATCGCCGGCAACCTGCCCTACAAATCCGAGATCGCACCGCTTCTGATCGTCATCCGGCTCGAGGAATATAATTACGCCGCGGCGACCGCAATCGCGGCGATCATGCTGGCGCTGTCCTTCGTGATGCTGCTGGTCATCAACCTGGTGCAGACCTGGAGCCGCAAGCGCTATGGCTGACCCGGAGATCAAATCCTACGCGCCGCACCACGAAAGCCGCTCGGCGGCGGTAACCGAAAGCCGCCCGGCGCAAGCCGTGCTGATGGCGGTAACGTTTGCGTTCCTCGCCATCTTCCTGCTCTTGCCGCTGATCATCGTTTTCAAGGAAGCTTTCGCCAAGGGCATCAGCGCCTACACGCAGGCGCTGGGCGAAGCCGACAGCCGCTCGGCGATCCGCCTGACGCTTCTGGTCGCGGCGATCTCGGTGCCGCTCAATGTGATTTTCGGCATCTCCGCCGCCTGGGCGATCGCCAAGTTCGAGTTCAAGGGCAAGGCGTTCCTGACCACGCTGATCGACCTGCCGTTTTCCGTCTCCCCGGTCATTTCCGGCCTGGTCTATGTACTTCTGTTCGGCGCGCAAGGCCTGCTCGGCGCCTGGCTGAAGGCGCATGGCATCGTCATCCTGTTTGCCGTGCCGGGCATCGTGCTGGCCACCGTCTTCGTCACCTTCCCCTTTGTCGCGCGCGAACTAATCCCCCTGATGCAGGAACAGGGCAATGGCGACGAGGAAGCAGCGCTCTCGCTCGGCGCCAATGGCTGGCAGGCGTTCTGGTACGTGACGTTGCCCAACGTCAAATGGGGATTGCTCTACGGCGTTCTGTTGTGCAATGCCCGCGCGATGGGTGAGTTCGGCGCGGTCTCGGTGGTGTCGGGCCACATACGCGGGCTGACCAACACCATGCCGCTGCATGTCGAAATCCTCTATAACGAGTACAATGCCGCCGCCGCCTTTGCCGTCGCTTCGCTGCTTGCCGGCCTGGCGCTCGTCACGCTGGTCTTGAAAACACTTCTCGAAATGCGCTACGGCGCCGAGATCGCCGCGACGCGCGGACACTGAATGCATGTCGCCCAAAAGTGCGTAGCGGTTTTGGGATAACGACATACCTCGACAAAAAGGGACGGTTAATGGAAGTTCGCGTTGCCAACGTGCGCAAGGAGTTCGACCGGTTTCCGGCGCTCCAAGACGTATCGCTCGACATCAAGTCCGGCGAGCTGATCGCGTTGCTCGGACCTTCCGGCTCCGGCAAGACGACATTGCTCAGGCTGATCGCCGGGCTGGAGCGGCCGACGAAGGGAAAGATATTCTTCGGCGAGGAGGATGCGTCGCAAAAGTCGATCCAGGAGCGCAATGTCGGCTTCGTCTTTCAGCATTACGCGCTGTTTCGCCATATGACGGTCGCCGACAATATCGGTTTCGGCCTCAAGGTCCGACACGGGCCATCCCGTCCATCGGCGAAGGAAATCCGCCGCCGCGCCTCGGAACTGTTGAATCTCGTCCAGCTTTCCGGCCTCGAAAAGCGCTATCCGGCGCAGCTTTCGGGCGGCCAGCGCCAGCGCGTGGCGCTTGCCCGCGCCATGGCCATCGAACCGGCCGTGCTTTTGCTCGACGAGCCGTTCGGCGCGCTCGATGCCCAGGTGCGCCGCGAACTGCGCCGCTGGCTGCGCGACATCCACGACGCCACCG
>NZ_JAMYUP010000041.1:0-49816 GCF_040323155.1 Mesorhizobium sp. M0060 | reverse complement strand
ACGCCAAGGGGCGAAGCCGAATGGCCGAGACCGCCTGAGCTTGCCGAAGAAAAGCGGGCTCGGTTCACGAGCACCTGGTGCGCGTCGTCAGGCGCGCGGGCGCCCGCCAGGACGGCAGGCTGGACAGATTTTTCGAACGGATCGCGATAATACTTCAAATGAATGCTGCACCGAAAACATGTGCGATGCAGCATTTTCGCAAGCATTTACCACGGACGCTCAGACCCGAGACTTCCGCCACCCAGCCTTGCGCGCGGCTTCCTCCGAACAAAACCAGCGCTCGCCTTTCAACAGGTTGATGCGCGTCTCCCAGTAATATTCCTGTCCGGGAACATGATAGATTCGCTCGCCCGTGTTGTAGCTGATATTGGCTTTGATGTTGCAGCCGACAGCGGCAGGGCCGATTTCGAAGGCAAGAAAGCCAGCCAGGATTGTTCCACCAGCAACGATCTTTGCCCACAACGGAACGTCCTTCGAACGATGGCGCTCGCCATACCTGCGACGGTTGTACCGATTGTCTTGATAGCGATGGTTGCCCACGCCCCTTCTCCCCGAAGAGAGAATGCGACGTTTGCAGCCTGGAGTCTATAAGTCTGGTCTAATTCACCGGCCCTGTTCCGAACCATTGAATGAACGGCGCATCCTTACCCGTGATATCCTTCACCGTCTTTAACAGCGCGTCATGGGTGCGTTGGAGAGCCCGGTAATGGTCGCTGCTAGGTGATAGAAGCGGCTGGACGATGCTCTTGTGCAGCCGTTCCGCCTCCGCCAGAAAGCGCTCGATTTCAGCCTGTGAAAGCTGCCTGGAAAGTTTGGTCCTAGCCATTGCGATCTCCGTTGAGGAATCGCCCCACCTAGGATTATCATCCTATATCGGCATGGCCTGGTAAAGACCCACCCGCAGCGGAATGGCAGCTTGCCGAAGAAAAGCGCGCTCGGTTCACGGCACCGGCGCGAGCCGTTAGGCGCGCGGGCGCCCGCTAGGACCGCAGGCTGGACAGAATCTCGCACGGATCAGCGTCAAGCGCCGCAGTTAAGTCGAGAAACTCGATGACGTCGAGACGACGCTCTCCACCCTCGTACTTGGCCACGAAGGATTGGGGACGATCAAGCTTCTCGGCCACCTGCGCCTGAGTCAGGCCTTTGGCCTTGCGCAGGGAAACCAGCTGGGCCAGAAACCGCTGGTGGCGGGGCGATCGAAGAGACTTGGGCATGTAGGCGAACCGGTCGGGTAAAGACCGGATCAGCGACTAATCCCGGTTTCGGATTATCCCATTTTGGGATATGCTGCGGGCGCTCAACAGGCGAGGTTCGCAGGCATGAATCGATCAATGGGAACAGATGAGACTCGAAACTCAACTCTGTGCGACGAAGTCCCCTGGTCGGAGAACCTCACGAGCTACGACAGGGAGCATTTCACGATCTACCTGCGGATCCTGGATGCCTGCGCCGACAATGCCAGCGAAGAGGAGATGGCCGATCTCATTCTAGGCATCGACCCGGCCCTTGAACCGGTCCGCGCCCGCAAGGCTCTTCGCAGCCATATCGACCGGGCGAACTGGATGGTGACGACCGGCTACAAGGAACTGTTCGCCGGCTGACGCACAGCACGGATTGTCATGCTCTTCAAACAAGGAAGTTCAGATACCCGTCACTCATGAGCGCACGGCCGCGAGAGACGGCGCGGCGGGAGCGGTCACAACTGGTTCGCGTGCTGTTTGACTGCCATTTCCAGTGCTTGGCTCAGAGGCACAGCCTTGGAGAACAGGAAGCCTTGAGCGGTTCGGCAGCCAAGCTTGTGCAGGGTTTGCCGATCCGCCTCTGTTTCGACGCCCTCGGCCATGACCTCGATCCCGAGCATGTTACCGAGATCGATGACCGATTTGACAAGCAGTCGGTCCTCTCGGGACTTGGCCAAGCCGCGAATGAAGCCCTGGTCTATTTTCACCTTGCGTATCCGACTGTCCTTGAGCGATGCCAACGTGGAAAAGCCGGTGCCGAAGTCATCGAGCGCGATGGAAATGCCCGCATGTGAAAGCCGTCCGAGCTTTTCATCCACTCTGTCCGGGTCCACCGGGGATTCTTCGGTAATCTCGATTTCGAACATCGTTGCAGGGAGGCCTTTTGCCGCCAGACCATCCAGAACCATGTCGTCGATATCGCCGGCTTCCAGTTCGCGCGGCGAAACATTCATCGCCACACGAACGTTACGACAGTCAGCTTTCACCAAGCCGTCGATAAAAGCACAACAGTCGGCGAATACGGTTTGCGTCAGCAGCTGAAGCATTCCGGTTTCGCGTGCAGCTGTGATGATTTCGGGTGGAGAGATGGCACCATGAGTCGGATGGGACCACCTCAGCAAGGCTTCAAAACCGACCACGGCCTCGGTGTCGAGTTTCACGATCGGCTGGAACCAAGGTTGCAAGCTTCTCGTCTTTATCGCCGAATGAAGGTCCCGTTCGACGGACTGGCGGCGTTGCAGTTCCCTGTCGAGTTCGGCATCGAACAGGCAAAATTCGTTCCTGCCACGACGCTTGGCCGTATAAAGGGCGATATCCGCCCGCAACAACATTTCCGTCAGGCCCGGCGTCTGCGCCAAGTATATTCCTATCGATGCCCCGACACGGACGGACGCGACCTCGATATAGGGTCGGGCAATTTTGGCTATGATATTGGAGGCGAGATCACTGGCAGAAAGCGAAACCCTCGTTGAGGGAAAAAACAGCACGAATTCATCGCCGCCGATACGAGCGAGCGTTGAGCCTTCCGGTGCTTCCTCCTCTATGCGGCGGGCGATCCTTACAAGCAGTTCATCACCGGTCCTGTGACCGTAGGTATCGTTGACGGATTTGAACCCGTCCAGATCAACCAGCATTGCCACGAAGGGGCCATCCGCGGTCTCGAAACGTCCGATTGCGTCTTCGAGGCCACGCCTGTTGAGAAGGGCCGTCAGGTGGTCCTGCCTGGAACTGGCCTTCATCTCCGCCGCAAGCCGCTCGGCCTCATGCCTCAGGCGGCTCGCTTCGCGGAACCGTGCTTGCCCAACACACGAAGCTCGAACCAAGCCGCCCATGAAAAGCAGAACGGTAAAAGCCAGAATGTAATCTTCAAAATTGCCTTTCGCCAAAAGGCATCCCACCGTGATGAGGAGCGGAGGTGTGATGAAGTTGATCGCCGCCGCGGCATACGAACTGCCGTATGTAACCGCACCAGCTGAAATGCCCGCCAGAATGACCAGATGCAGCGGTGCTTGAGGTGTCGTGTATCCAACAGTCAGGACGGCCAGGAAGGACCAGGCAAACCCTGCCAGAAGAGCAAGGATGCCAAACCAGCGAAGCCGCGGCAAAACCCCCACGAAATTGTCATGGCGCCCTGTTTCCTTTAGCTGATAACGCGCGAGTGCAAGGCGGGCGGCATTTATCGCATTGACGACCAGGAACCAGATTGCAGCGGCAAAGCCGCTGCCAGAAAGGGCGTGCACCGCCCAAATCAGGCCTGACAGGATAGCGCTTATCGGCATCGACACGAAGAGGCCGGTCCTCAGGTCAGCAAGCTGATCCTGACGGATTTTGGCCTCCAGCGTGTCTTCATTCTTCGGGGCCATGGACGGACCGGCTTGCTCCCATCGTTGTTCGCGACGACAAGCTTACGCAAGCCCACTGAAGGACGGGTTAACTATCCAGCGGGGGTAACCAGTGCGCTCACCATGGCTCCGGGTCGCACGTCTGCTGTTAGGATTGCCGGCTGACCATCGAGATCTTAACCGTGCTATGCCTTGATCCGAACCATCCCAGGATCGGCATCGTCACCATGGAAGCAGCCTTACGAACGGCATCAAACGCGCCCGGCGAGACAAAAGGAAGCCGGGCCGAGATAGCGTTCCAGAGCGGCAGCGCTGCCTGCGATTCACCGCCTGAGCATGGCCGAAATGCCATGGCGGATAAAGGGAAGATATTGGGCAAAGCGAAGCCCCGCATGTCTTGCAAGCCGTGCCGTCGGGTGCTCGCCTGAGTAGAGAGCGACAAGTACATTCGTAGCATGATAGAGCGGTGCCGCCGACAGACGCAGCCGCCTTTCGTATCTGCCGAGCATGTCGGGATCAGCAATGTCGCGGCGCTCACGACATGCCGCCAGGATTCCATCGGCGAGTTGCTTCTGGCCGCTGAGGCCGATGTTGAAGCCATGCGCGGTCACCGGGTGCATGCCGAGGGCAGCATCGCCGATCAGTGCCGCACTCGGAGCCCAGAACTTGTGCGCCCAGGTCGTGACCAGCGGATAGGCATGGCGGGTGCTTGCCAAGGTCATCTTTCCGAGGCGTCCTCGACACCGGCTCGTCGATTCCATCAGGAACAAATCGTCGTCGAGAGCAAGCAGTCTGTCGGCCTCGCTTGAGCGCAAAGTGAGAAGCAGCGACGACACGCCTTCCATGAGCGGCAACATCGCTATCGTCTGATGGTGATCGAACCATTCGACCGCGATCTGGTGATGGGCGCGCTCGTGCCTCACTCGGCAAATCAGCATGGAGTTGCCAAGCCGATTGATGTCGGCGCCAATGCCGAGCAGGTCGCGCGTCGGGGACAAACGCGAATCCGCTGCAACGAGCAGCCGAGCGGCCAATTGCCTGCCATCAGAGAGCGTTATGACTGCTTCTTTGTGGCTGGTTGTTGCATTGACGACCGAGCGGCCGCACAGCAGCTGGGCATGATCCTGGAAGTGGACAAGCTTGAACAGGGCGTCGCGGATCCGACAATTTGGGACCAGAATTCCGAGTGGTTCCCCAGATCCGCTGGGAGAATCGAAGCTCAGGGCGAAAGGGCTCGATCCGTTGAGCACGCGCGCGCCTTGTAGCGGTGATTTGTCCGAAGCGGGGATGGCATCCCAGGCGCCGAGCTCGCGAAGGATTCCAACCGATGCGTGGGTCAGCGCGATCTCGCGACCGTCGAAAGCCGGATTCGCCAGGCTTTCGAGCGACTGCCGTTCAACCACCGCCACCTTGAGTCGGCTCTGGGCAAGCGACGCGGCGAAGGAAAGTCCGACCGGCCCGGCTCCGACCACAATAACGTCGAATCTATCGACAGAGCCGGCCATCAGCGTGCCGCCATTGCGTCGGCTATCTGCGACGAAGGGCACTGGAACGCATCGCAATCGATCCACGGTTTGCGGCTCATCTCCCCAAGCGTCTCCACGCGACCTAACCGTCCGTTAGACATCCGTTCTCCGTTCAAAAATGCTCAATGAAACCATGCCTATGAAGAGATAACCCTGATGTGGATCAACCAGGCTCGATAAACGCGGCAACGGCGGGTTCACGGTCGACTGGTCGACCGGCACACCATGATCTGGTCAGGTCATCATGGAATGGCCGGCTTCCCGTTCGGTGCGGCCCTTTCCTGGCCGAAAGTTCGGCAACGTATTCTGGCTGATCCGTTCGCACCCGTCGCGCGCCGAAATCGGCATGACGCGAAGCAACCGCGGAAAATATTCGAGCGAGTCCTCGCAGGGCAGGCTGGGTCAACTGCGTGGCTCGTCGCGGTCGATCAGGATCCGCTCGGCGGCGCCATCGAGATCTTCATATTGGCCGCTCCTCAAGGCCCACAGGAACCCCGCCAGCCCAAGCGCTCCGAGGAACAGGGCCACAGGTATGAGGTAGGCGAGCGTCGTCATGAGGATTGTGCCAGTGCGCCAATGTCCGAGCGCCTGTCATGTCGGGCATCTTGCACCGATGCATTTGACACGAAACCTTGCAGACGTAGCGCATTGCCGATGACCAGGAGGGACGAGGCGGACATCGCGACCGCCGCGATCAGTGGCGTAACGTGCCCCAGAATGGCGACCGGCACGGCGATGCCATTGTAAACGATCGCGATGGCGATGTTCTGCCGGATCAGCCGTCCGGCCTTCCGCGAAATGTCTAAAGCAAGTGGGACCGCCAGAAGACTTTTACGCAGGAACACGAAATCCGCGGCGTTGCGACCGATATCCGCCGCCGTGGCCGGAGCGATCGAAACGTGTGCGGCGCCCAATGCAGGCGTGTCGTTGAGCCCATCGCCGACCATCAGCACCTTGTGGCCAGTTCGCGTCAATGCTTCGATGTGTTCGACCTTCCCGGAGGGAAGCAACGCGGGAACGAAGCGCTCGACGCCCAGTGCTTCCGCGACTTCGCCGCAGGCAGCTTCTGTGTCGCCCGACAGCATCTCCACCGACACGCCGGCGCCGTTCAGTTGCTCGATGGCCGCCTTGGCATCGGCACGCAGCTCATCCTCGAAATCGAAAGTCGCGACAATGACCCCGTCCTTCGTCAGAACGGTTCCGCCATAGCCTTGTTTGCCTTCGCCGCCGATCCGAGCTTTCCACTCACGCCATCCGCGGCGACCCAGCCGCCAGGTACTGCCCTCGGCGATGGCTTCGATGCCGAAGCCCGGATGCTCGCTGACGGACGCGAGTTTCGGCTGGCCGGCAAAGGCTGCATTGCCAGCGATTGCCTTCGAAAAGGGATGGCGGGAATGCGCTGCCATCTCGGCCGCCATGGCGAGCATCGTCGGATCGATGGACGGCGCATTGATCAGCCTGGGCAGTCCGAGCGTAAGCGTGCCGGTTTTGTCGAACAATGCCGTGTCGATCCCCGCCAGGCGCTCCATGGCGGAGCCGTCCCTGACCATGACGCCGCTTTCAAACAGCCGCCGCGCAGCGACCACCTGCACGATCGGCACGGCGAGACCGAGCGCACACGGGCATGTAATGATCAAAACGGCGATGGCGATGGTTATGGCCCGGTGCCAGTCGCCGGTCGCCGCCATCCAGCCGAGGAACGTCACAAAGGCGGTGAGGTGGACCACGGGGGCATAGAGCGCGGAGACGCGATCGGCGATCCTGCGATGGCGGGCGCGGCCGCCCTCTGCCGCTTCCATCAGCCGAACGATTTCGGCCAGGAATGAATCCTTCGCGGCGGCCGTCGCCTCGATGGTCAGCGGACCGGTGAGATTGAGTGTACCGGCCTGGACCTGCGCCCCCGGGCCCACCGTTCTGGGCGTGCTTTCCCCGGAAACCAGGGAACAGTCGAGATCCGATGCCCCGCCAATGATCCTGCCGTCGATGGGCACCCTCTCGCCAGCCGCAATCAAGAGCTCCATTCCTGGTTCGATCTCGCCAACCGGCAAGTAGTCGCGCGAACCATCCTCGCGCAGCACCATGGCGCCGCGCGCCGCCAGCCGAGCCAGTCCGTTTACGGCCGTCCGTGCCCGTTCCCGCATCACGTGATCCAGCGTGCGGCCGATCAGCAGAAAGAACAGCAGCGACACCGACGCGTCGAAATAAGCATGGTCGCCATGGTTGATCGTCTCGTAGAGGCTCATGGCGTAAGCGAGCGATACCCCGACCGCGATCGGCACGTCCATGTTCATGCGGCTGTGGCGCAGCGCATTCCAGGCCGAGCGAAAATAGATGCCGCCGGCGAAAGCGAGCGCAGGAATGGCAATCAAGGCCGAGATCCAATGGAACAGGTCGCGGGTCGCGCCTTGCGCGCCGGACCAGACGGAGACTGATAGCAGCATGATGTTGCCCGCCGCAAAGCCGGCGACCGCGACGGCGCGGATCAGTTCCGAGAGCGTCCTGTCCTTCCCGTCAGCCTCGGGATCGAACAGGTGCGCGCCATAGCCCAGCCGTCCAAGTGTGGCGACGAATGGCGGAACCTCGTCGCCGCGCCACCGGACCGAAACACGTTTCGTTGAAAGATTGACACGAGCGCCTTCGACGCGATCCAGCTTGCCGATCGCCGTCTCGATCGTCTGGATGCAGGCGGCACAATGCACAGCCGGCACCGAGAGGTCGGTCTGGCGAAGATTTTCGCCAATCGAGCGGCTCGCCAGTCTGATTTCCTGGCCAGAAGGCAGGACCAGTGTGACCTTTTCCAGGTCCAATGCCATTTCGGCGCCTGGCGCGCAGCAGCTCATTGCAGCGCCCCGTGGGAAATCATGATCCGGCGAACGTCGCGATAGGGTTTCGCAAGGCTCGCATCGGCGTCGATTTCGACGATCCAGACGCCATCGTTGGGCATGTGGTGCGCGGCGAATATCTGACCGGAGGCAGCCTCAAGAGTGACGGATTTGTCCTCGGCCTCGTAGGCGGGATGACGAAACAGCACCTTGACGCCATGCAAGGCAACCGGCTTGCCGACAGCATCGGTGAGGCTGTAGCGGACCTCACCGCCTGCGATGGTCAGTTTGCCAGTCCAGCCGAGGGCTGCCTGAGCTCGCCCTTGCTCGGCCTTTTTGTTGAATTGCTGGCTCGCCACATAGGTGTTTTCGACGACAAGGCCGGTCCAGCTCGTGTTGGCGAGCGTCGCCATCGTCAGATTGACCGCTATGACCACGCCGAAGAAGCCAAGGATGGTGAACAGCATATGCCTGCCGGTGAATTCGCGGGATTGTCGCGAGGTGTCGCTCATCTGGCGATCTCCGGTGCGTTGAAAGTGGCCGTGTATTCGTCCGACTCGAACGTTGCCTTGTTTTCGACCCGGAACTTGAAGCTTTGCGCTGCACCCCGAACCTGATCTGCCGGCTGACGCACGAAAACCTTGAGCATCTTGAGCCGGTCGGGTTCGACCGGGATGGCGAAGGAGCGATCCGCCGCCAGGTCGATACCGACAACGCTCATTTCGGCTCCATGCAGGCCCTGCATCGTGACAATGATCGTTCTTGGTTCGGGGATCATGTTGAGCAGCTTGACGGTGTAGCCGTTGCGGATCGAACCGTCGGACAGCGTCACGAACTGCGGGTTGCGATCGTGCAGGACATTCAATTCGAGCCGTTCGCGGGTCAGCAGCGAATAGAGCAGCGCGAGACCGACCGCCGACCAGGCGCCCATGTAGATGAAGGTGCGCGGGCGAAAGATCTTGCGGATATGGAAACGGGCCACCTTGTCGGAGAACAGGCCGTCAGCGCTCCTGACCAGTGACGGGTTGACTGAACCGGAGCCGCCCGGGGTCGCCAGCCTCATATTGGCGTTGTAGTCGGCCAGCGTCGCATAGGAAATCAGTCCGCGCTCCCTGCCGAGCTTGTCCATGATACCGTCACAGGTATCGATGCAGAGCGCGCAGGTGATGCATTCAAGCTGCTGGCCATCACGAATGTCGATCCCCATCGGGCACACCGCGACACAGGCATTGCAGTCGACGCAGTCGCCGACGGGCTGCCCGGCGGCAAGGACCCTCTTGGCGTGACGCGAGCGCGGTTCGCCGCGCCAGTCATTATAGGTGACGGTGAGGGAATTCTCGTCGAGCATGGCCGCCTGGATGCGCGGCCATGGGCACATGTAGGTGCAGACCTGCTCGCGCATCAGCCCGCCGAACGTATAGGTCGTCGCCGTCAGCACGGGCACGGTGATGTAGGCGACGGGGGCCGCGGTGCCGGTGAAGAGTTCCCCAAGCAGCGTCGGCGCATCGGCGAAATAGAAGATCCAGGCGCCGCCGGTCAGCACCCCTATGACCAGCCAAATGGCGTGTTTCGATGTTCGCAGCACGAGTTTGCGCGCAGTCCAGGGACCGGCATCGAGCTTGATGCGCGCGTTGCGGTCGCCCTCGATGGCTCGCTCGACGACCAGAAACAGATCGACCCACACGGTCTGCGGGCACGTATAGCCGCACCAGGCCCGGCCGACGGTGGATGTGATCAGGAAAAGGCCGATACCGGCCATGACCAGCAGGCCGGCGACGTAGTAGAATTCCTGCGGCCATATCTCGATGAAGAAGAAGTAGAAGCGGCGGTTGGCAAGATCGACCAGCACGGCCTGGTCAGGGGCAAATGGCCCGCGATCCCACCGCAGCCAGGGCGTCAGGTAGTAGATCCCCAGCGTGATTGCCATCACCGACCACTTGAAGCGGCGGAAACTGCCAGAGGCCCGGGCCGGGAAGATCTTCTTGCGTGCGGCATAGAGCGGCTGACGGGTCTTGGCGGAGTTGACCGCATCGGCTTCGAGCCGTTCTATTTGCGTGTTATCGAGCACGAGAAGCTCCAGTCACCAGCGACCCATCGGTTTCTGGATGATGCCGAGGCCCGGCTCGCGCCGGGCCTCGTCGCTTGGCGGTGGGGGGAGGACGAGAATAGGCTGCGTACCTATTCTCCGCCACCAAGCGAATGGACATAGACCGCGAGTTCCTTGGCCTTGATCTCGCCGAGACGCCCGATCCAGGCCGGCATGACGCCGTGCTTCGGCGCGCGGACCTGCGCGGCGATGGCTGTTTCGCCAGACCCGTATAGCCAGATCGCGTCGGTCAGGTCGGGTGCGCCGAGCTCCCTGTTGCCCTTTGCATTCTCACCATGACAGGCCGCACAATTCTCGGCGAAAACATTGGCGCCGAGTTCGATCAGGCTTGTGTCCTGAACAGGATCGGAGAGGCTTGCGACATAGGCGCCGACTTGCTTGATCTGATCCGTCGTGATGATGTCGCCAAAAGCAGGCATTTCCGACAGGCGCGTATCCGGGTCTGATGCGAAGCGGATGCCGTGCGCAATCGTCTGCTGGATCTGTTCGGCGTTGCCACCCCACAGCCAATCGTCGTCGTTTAGGTTGGGAAAACCCTTGGACCCTTGAGCGCCCGAGCCATGGCACTGCACGCAATTGACCTTGAACGCGGCGCCACCTGCGGCGACGGCGAATTCGCGTAACGTATCGTCGGCAGTAATCTCGGAGACGGTCTTCGCCTGAATGGCAGCGACATATTTACCCTTGGCCACTTCGGCCGCCGCCAGTTCATTCTTGACGTCTTTGCGGCTCGAATACCCCAGCACACCCCTGGTCGCGGAAGTCAGCATCGGCCATGCCGGATAGACGACGGTGTAGCCGATCGCCCAGGCAATGGTGATGTAGAAGGTGATGACCCACCAGCGCGGAAGCGGGTTGTTGAGTTCCTTGATGCCGTCCCACTCATGGCCGGTCGTCGAGATGCCCGAAACCTCGTCGATATGCTCGCTGCCCATGATCAGTCGTCCTTGAGAGGAATGTGAGCGGCTCTCTCGGCTTGCCTGCGGCTGCCGGGACGAAGTGCAAAGGCAACGCATCCGAGGAAGAAAAGCGCCATGGCAAGCAGGCCCCAGCTGTCGGCAAACTCCCGCATGAAATTGTAGGTCATCGCCATTCTCCTCAGCGGTAACCGGCGGCTTCGTCATAGGTCCTGAAATCGACCAGCGTGCCGAGCATCTGCAAATAGGCGACCAGCGCATCCATTTCGGTGACCTGCTGCGGATCGCCGTCGAAGTCCCCAACCTTGACTTTCGGATAGCGTCTCTCCAGGCCCGATGTGTCGGCATTCGCATCGGCCTGCGCCATGAGATCGGCATTGGCATGAGCGATCATGTCGTCTGAATAGGGCACACCGACACGGCTGTTGGCGATCAGATGCGTCGAGAAATCCTTCACCTCGATGGGCATGTCCTTCAGGAAGGCATAGCCCGGCATGATCGATTCCGGCACCACGGAGCGTGGTTCGGTGAGATGCTGGACATGCCATGCGTTGGAGTAGCGGTCGCCGACCCGGGCGAGATCCGGCCCGGTGCGCTTCGAGCCCCACTGGAACGGGTGGTCGTACATCGACTCGGCCGCCAGGCTATAGTGGCCGTAGCGCTCGACCTCGTCACGGAACGGCCGGATCATCTGGCTATGGCAGAGGTAGCAGCCCTCGCGCACATAGATGTTGCGCCCCACCAGTTCGAGTGGCGAGTAAGGGCGCATGCCTTCAACCTTCTCGATCGTGTTGTCGAGATAGAAGAGCGGTGCGATCTCGACGATGCCGCCGATTGTTACGACCAGCAGGGACCCGAGGAGAAGAAGTGTGGCGTTCTTCTCGATGACCGCGTGTCTGTCCATCAGGCCCATTTTCTGGCTCCTGATCGCACAGGCTGGAGGGCGGGGATGGAGCGCGGCATCGGATCCTCCTCGCGCTGGTAGCCGAGGATGGTCATGGCGATGTTCCAGGCCATGATGAGGGCGCCCGACAGATACATCGCGCCGCCGATGGCGCGCATGACATAGTAGGGGTGCATGGCGGCCACAGTTTCGGCAAAGGAGTAGACCAGGAAGCCCTGCTCGTCGTACTCGCGCCACATCAGGCCCTGCATGATGCCGGACACCCACATGACAGCGGCGTAGACGACGATCCCAAGTGTCGCCAGCCAGAAGTGCCAGGTGACGAGCCGCAGCGAATAGAGCCGTTCACGTCTCCAAAGCTTCGGCACCATGTAGTAGATCGCGCCGAACGAGATCATCCCAACCCAGCCGAGCGCACCGGAGTGCACGTGACCTATGGTCCAGTCGGTATAGTGCGACAGCGAATTGACCGTCTTGATCGACATCATGGGACCTTCGAAGGTCGACATGCCGTAGAAGGCGATGGCCATCACCATCATGCGGATGATCGGGTCGGTCCGGATCTTGTCCCAGGCGCCGGATAGCGTCATCAGGCCGTTGATCATGCCGCCCCATGACGGCATCCAGAGCATGATCGAGAACACCATTCCGAGCGTCTGCGCCCAGTCAGGGAGTGCGGTGTAGTGGAGGTGGTGCGGACCGGCCCAGATGTAGAGAAAGATCAAAGCCCAGAAGTGGATGATCGACAGCCGGTAGGAATAGACCGGTCGGTTGGCCTGCTTGGGAACGAAATAATACATCATGCCGAGGAAGCCGGCGGTGAGGAAAAAGCCGACGGCGTTGTGGCCGTACCACCATTGCGTCAGGGCGTCCTGGACCCCGGAGAAGGCGGAGTAACTCTTGGAGCCCAGGAACGAGGCAGGCATCGACAGGTTGTTGACCACATGCAGCATTGCGATGGTCACGATGAAGGCAAGGTAGAACCAGTTGGCGACATAGATGTGCGGTTCCTTGCGCTTCAGGATCGTGCCGAGGAACAGGACGAGATAGGCGACCCAGACGATGGTCAGCCAGATGTCCACATACCATTCGGGCTCGGCGTATTCGCGGCTCTCGGTTATGCCGAGCAGGTAGCCGGTCGCGGCCATGACGATGAACAGCTGATAGCCCCAGAACACGAACCAGGCGAGATCGCCGCCGAACAGCCGAGCGCGGCAGGTGCGCTGGACGACATACAGGGACGTGCAGAGCAGCGCGTTGCCGCCGAAAGCGAAGACGACCCCCGACGTATGCAATGGCCGTAAACGGCCGAAATTGAACCAGGGCTGGATGTTGAGATCGGGGTAGGCGAGCTGCAGGGCGATGACCACGCCGACCAGCATGCCGACGACGCCCCAGAATACGGTGGCGATGGCACCGTATCGGATCGGCCCATCCATGTAAGCGGCGGGGTCGATCGGAACTGCCGGCTTGAACTCCGTGTTGCGCAACAGAATCGCAATGAAGCCAGCCACGGCGAAGAACAAAACCCACATATGCCGGCGAAAAGGTTCATCTACGCCGAAGCCGGCAGCCACCAGGGCCGCAAACGCAAATAGGCTTAGAAGGACGATCTCTGTGCCGAATTTCATCGCAAGTCCCGATATCCAATTCCGGCGGGCGCCAACCGCAGTGCCTTATTGCGCAGCCGTGGCCTGCTCGCCCTGATCCATGTCAGAGCCGCACGATTTTGCTTCGAGCAGCATCGAGTTCGGTGCGATCAGACTGTGGCGATCGAATGTGGAAGCGCAGCACCGGCCGCCACGCTTATGGACAGGCCCCGCGTCCCCGGTCGGGCCGGGTATGGAGGCGATCGCGGGCGTGTGGGGAAGCGCGCCTTCTGTGACGCTGGAAAGTAGGCCGATGCCTTGCCGAACGTCGATCGTTTCAATGCCTAGGGACATCCAGCGCCAGCGTTGCGCTGCCTTCGTGACATTCATGGTTCGGGGAGACGGCGATTTTCCCCTGCGTATGAGGCGTATTGACTTCGGCCGAGTGCAATCCTGCCTGGAACAGCCGGTTGCACGTCGAGCACCTCGAGGATGGATGCTTCGCCGACGAGTTGGCCGAAACACACCTTGCTCAGGCGATCGGATGGAGAGCGGGCTGTCGCTATGCGGCTTCTTCTAAGCCCAACGCGAGCATGCCCTGCCCCGAACGAAATAAGTGACGTAGGCCATGCAGCTTCGGTGTCATTCAAACGGCGGTTGCGCCTCGGCCGCCGCAGCGCCGTTCCAGCCGGCTCATGCTGTCCACGGTGACACGGCGGTTGTTCTCGATCCGAATCACGCCGTCCATTCTCAGGCTGGTCAGCTGACGGCTCACGGTCTCGTTTGTAATTCCAAGGAAATCAGAGATGTCGGCACGCGTCATCGGCAGCTCGAAGCACGCCGACCTAGCCGCCGGGTCAACACTGGAATCGATGTTCCGGGCGATCATGAGGAGAAAGCTCGCCACCTTCTCCGGTGCGGTCTTGCGCCCCAGAGTCACCATCCATTCGCGTGCCTCGTCGAGTTCGTTCAGCGCCTGCTTGAACAGGCGATGCACAAATTCCGGTGATTCCTTCATCAACCGTTCGATGGCCGCTCTCGGAAACGAGCATAGCGAGACAGCTGTTGCCGCTTCCGCATTGATCGCGCTTTTCATCTTGAAGGGCCGTCCCAGAAAATCCGGCGCGAACTGGAGACCGACGATCTGCTGGCGGCCGTCCGAAAGGCTCTTCGTCAGCTTCACCACGCCTGAAAGCACGTTTGAATAACAGTCGACCGCCTCGGCGTCGCCGATCAGTTCGACCCCCGGCTCGATATTGTGCCGCGACGACGTCTTGGCGAGCTGAGCCAAATGGTCTGGTTCGAGCGCACCACAGACACCGCGGTGCCGTGCCTCGCAAGACAGGCAAAGAACGGGAATGCCGGAACTGTGAGTGTCCTGCCGTAATGTCATTCGATCGCTCTACCGGTCCAGTGCGGGCAGGATAGCAATCGACGGTAGAAAAATCCTTGCGGCAGTTTGTCCGTGCTGAAGGTTGATCGAAATCAGGGCTTAGGCTCATCCAAGCATCCACAGTTCCGGCGACGCAAACACGGTGGACCACGACATGCGACTGGAGCTAGCTGCCAGACTTGGCGAGAACGTCCCGCGCTATACCAGTTATCCGACAGCGCCGCATTTTCATACAGGCATTGATGCTGCAATTTGTCGTGGCTGGCTGCAGGCGCTCAACGATGGCGATGAGATCTCGCTCTATCTGCACATCCCGTATTGCGACAAGCTTTGCTGGTTCTGCGCTTGCCATACCAAGCAGACACGCCACTACGAACCAGTGACCACATATCTGCGCTCACTGCATGCCGAGATCGCAACCGTCTCCAGTCTTGTCGCAGGCAAGGGCCGCGTGCGTGCCGTCCATTTCGGCGGCGGTTCGCCAACGATGCTCAAACCGGAGGATCTGGTGGCGCTGGGAACCGTCCTGCGCAACAGCTTCACCTTTCTCCCCGGTGCAATGATCAGCGTTGAAATCGAACCCAACGATATGGACGATGCCCGCCTCGATGCACTTGCCGAAATCGGCATGACAAGGGCGAGCCTCGGCGTCCAGGATTTTGACCCGAAGGTGCAAAAGGCAATTAACCGCGAGCAGAGCTTTTTGCAGACCAAAGCGGTAGTCGACGGCGTCCGTTCGCGCGGCGTCGAATCGGTCAATCTGGACCTGCTCTACGGCTTGCCACACCAGACCAGGGAGAGTGTCTCCTCCACCGTCGCGCAGGCACTGACCCTGGAACCGGATCGGATCGCGCTTTTTGGCTACGCCCATGTGCCGTGGTTCAAGAAACATCAGACGATGATCGACGAGGCATGGCTGCCGGGTCCGGCGGAGCGGTTTGCCCAATCGCAATTGGCAGCGCGGGCGATCATGGACCAGGGATACGAAGCAATCGGGCTCGATCATTTCGCCAAGCCGGGCGATGCGCTGGCGCTTGCGGCACGCGCCGGGACTTTGCACCGGAACTTCCAAGGCTACACCGAGGACTGCTACGAGACATTGATCGGCCTCGGCCCATCGTCCATCAGCCAGTTTCGCCAGGGCTATGCACAGAATATGCCTTCGACCGCCGAGTATGGACGCATGGTTGCTGATGGCGGGCTGGCCGCTGTTCGGGGTATCGCGCTTTCCGACGACGACCGTGTTCGCGGCTGGATCATCGAGCGATTGATGTGTGACTTCGCCTTCTCGGCGATTGAGCTGGTGGAGCGCTTTGGCGAAGCCGGCCAAAGACTTCTCCTCAAGGCGAGTTCCACGGCTCTTCATGGTCCTGCGCGGCTGCTTGAACTTGATGGTGACCTCTTCGTCGTGCCGGCGGAAAGCCGGCCCTTTGTCAGAAGCATCGCGGCAAAGTTCGACAAATATTTCGAAAGTGGAACGGCCAGGCACTCAGCGGCAGTCTGAGCACCGCAGAGGAACGGTCATGGTTCTCAGTCGATCGTGAACCGATTGCGCTACATTTTTCACTGTTGATCGGCGACCGTCGTGTCGAGACAGGATTCGGAGCGGACCAGATGCGTCTTGGTATAGCGACGATATCGTCCGGTCGTGCCTTCCGGCGCCGTATTCCATTTCGCAGTCCCTGAAGCGCCACGTCGAGTCCGGCCTCTTTTCTGTATCGGAAGCAGTCGACAATCGTCCTGGCCAGATCATGGTTGTCGGCCGACAGCTCCCTTCGGCCTTGCAACAAGAATCCGCAAGGACCGTGCCAGCTGCAGCAGGCGCCGCCGCATCGCACCACCACACTATCCACCCGTGGCTCGCGCTAACCTTTGATTGGTTCGCGCCAGGCCGACGCCCGTCGAAACCGAGCCTCGGCAACATTCCGAGTCGTAAGCGGCTGGCCACGCTCTTGGTGCCGGTGGCAGAAAGTCCGCAAGCACCCCGGCAGCGCCGTCAAGCGTGGGACAACCCGTCCACCCGAATATCCGCCGGCGCAGTTTCAGTGAAAAGCGGGCCCAGGCTAGACGGCTCTCTTGTTACCCCAGAGCATAACGTGCAGCTGCGGCAGCACACGGGCTTCGAACCACCTGTCGCGGGTCACGCTATCAACCAGCCACTCCATGCGCTTCAATATTCCGTCAAGGTCGACAGGCGCGTCTTCATTTGCGGGGCGTGGCGGCGTGTGATTGCCGGGTTGCAGATAGATCGGAAGTCGCGGAAATCTCGCAGCGGCGTCTTTCGCGTAGGCGTAGTCCCTTTCGTCGAAAACAATGAGCTTGAGCACGACTTGCGGCCTGCCTTGTGCCGCCTGGAGGCACGCCTCGAAAGCGGCCCAATCGGTCGTCATTTGGCTTGACGGCGGCTTTGGGCTGAGGACTAGCACGTCAAGGTCGGCAAACCAGTCCCTGGCCACCGAACCTTGGGTTTCCAGCGCAAAACGGTAACCTTCACCATGGCCTCGCTCGATGAGCGCGCCGAGCGGCTGGATGGCCGGATTGCCGCCTGACAGCGATACCATCAGCGGGCGGCCACCGGAAAGCGCAAGCACGTTTTGCCACACCGCGCCAATGGACATCATCTCCCATTCATGCCGGAATTGATTGTCCACCGCATGCAGGCTGTCGCACCAGGAACAGCGATAGTCACACCCGCCGGTTCTGACGAAGACCGTGGGCAAACCGATGAGCACGCCCTCGCCCTGGATCGTCGGCCCGAAAATCTCACTCACGCGGATTGCGGGATGCGTATCGGTCATGGCCGGTATTCCGCCCAGGTTTTCGGCGTTTCGCTCACCCGCACGGCCGAGGTTTCGCGCAGGCGTGCCTTGCACCATTCATAAAAATGTCTGGCCAGATATTCCGCCGTGACTTGCTCATGTCCCAGCACGTCGTTGAGATGTCGGTGGTCGAAGCTCTCGTCGATGTAGCGTTTGAATGGCGCCAAATCGTGATAGTCGCGCACGAAGCCGTTGTCGTTCAGTCCACTCGCTGAAAGCTCCACTTCAACGATGTAGTTATGCCCGTGCAGGCGAGCGCATTGGTGATCGGGTGGCAACGAGGTGAGCTGATGCGAGGCTGAGAAGTGGAATTCCTTGGTGATGCGGAACATTACGCGGTCCTCCTTCGCAGCGCATCGAGCCAGAAGTCGGAGTCCTCGTAGTCGGTGGGGTCCGGCTGCCCAGAGAGATGAAACGCCTCGCGCCGCTCGACGCAGGTCCCGCACCTCCCGCAGTGACGCTCGGCGCCCTTGTAGCAGGACCAGGTCTGCGCAAATGGCGTGCCGTATGCTGCTCCATTCCTAACAATGTCCGCCTTCGTGAGATTCACATAGGGTGCATAAATGCGAATTTTCGCGTAGCCGTCGAGCGCGTGGTCCTGCATCATCTGGAAAGCGTCGATGAAGGCCGGACGGCAGTCGGGATAAATGAAATGATCCCCACCATGCACGGCCGTCGCCACCGCGTCAGCGTCGTGCGCTGCGGCGAAGCCGAAGGCAATGGCCAACATGATGGCGTTGCGGTTCGGCACCACCGTGACCTTCATCGTGTCTTCGGCGTAGTGCCCGTCGGGCACGTCCACATTATCGGTCAGCGCGGAGCCGGAAAGGCCGCCGCCGATCTCGTGGATGTCGATGATGCGGTGCGGGACGCTCAGTCGCTCCGCGCAAAGGGCGGCGAAGCCCAATTCCTTCCTATGACGTTGGCCGTAATCGAAAGATAGGAGGCCGGCGAGTTCGTGCTCCGCTGCCACCTTGTGAGCAAGGGTAACCGAGTCCAATCCGCCGGAGCAGACGACGAGAGTCTTCATCATTGGGTCCTTGTTTTAACCGGGTAGGCTGCGACCGGAGATTTCTCTGCGCTCCCAGTACTTCAGGAAATCCATTTTGTGAAGTGAACGGGGGACGAGTTTCATGCGCTGACGTGCAGCTGTGTGCAAGGCGCCCTCGCGGTGAGCCTGCAAGGAACACTGACTAGCGAAACGTCACGCTTCAGCGGAATGCTCAAAGGCGAGCGCACCAGAATAAGCTCTGCAGGAGGTCCGGACCTTCGTAAACAAAGTTCTCGACGATCAAGCGCCCGGCGGTCCCGAGCTTCGAGGGACGCCACCGCGAGGGTTTCAGGTACTAGACGGCCCAAGGATGGGCTTGCCGCAAACAACGGACTTACCAGTGGGATGTTCAGCGACGCCGATGCAGATGCCTGGAATGATCACGACATCAATTGTCGCGGCAACTTTGGCTGGCCTGCTCCTCGGGTTCCGTAGATCCAGCGCATTCCGCTTCAGGATCGGTTCGAACCGGAGCACTCCCTCGGTCAATGGACGTCCGGCAACAACCTGAATGATCGGTCGTGAGCCGACATCTGTGAACAAGCGGTGTGGTCGATTGCTATCACCCATGTGTTGCGCGCAGGTACCTTATGGCAGTGGATGAACTGGATTTGATGGTTTTACAGCTGGCGGTCGAAAGCGTCCGCTCGCTCTCCTTAAGCTTCGCTGAAAAGGCCGCCGAGGTAGCCACCAGGAGCCGCGGCATCCTGCTTTTCGACGTGCGGGTCGACGGTGACGCGGGGGTCCAGCGGGTCGCAGCCATCCGATATCAGGGCGACCAGATCGGCGTGCTGGCGTTGGACAGACAGGGCCTTGTTACCCACCATTGCATCGTCAACGGTACGTTCTCACATTTCACTGCGCCCTTGGAGAACTGGCACAGCATGCCCCTGTCGATGCAGGCCAAGATCGATGCCAACGGCCATGCCAGTCTCTTCCTAGGGGCCTTGCGAAATGCCGGACATTTGCTGGGCAGCTAGCATTTTGGCTAGAATGCACCTGTGAATTTTTGCATGCGCATCGCTGCCGACACCGCTGGCATGGTTGTCGTGCTCGAAAACGGCTGCGGCGATCCCGGCAAAGCGATCGCCGCGATGATGGCGATCTACGCGTGGGCGTTGCATCGATGCGCGATCTTTTAGACAGAGGTCTCCGCCTGGCATCGAGCAACATGCACGGAGGTACGCAAAGCGCAAATGCATCAAGTAGTTGAAGGGACGAGCCCCTCGCGCAAATGGAGCTTGCGCTGCCGTTGTCGTTCCATCGTGCCGCCGAACTCGGGGGCGTGACGATCGACCACGACGGCCTATTTTTTTGCAAAGCCGAATGTCCCGATTCCGAAGCCACAAAAAAACTCCGATCACAGCGAAGAATAGTAACAACACGGGCGACGCAAGCCGCCTTGCCCTCTAGCAGGGGAGGTGCTTGCGGTGCTCTCACCGACACAAGATCGCAAATGGCACGTGGGTGAGCACCAGAACTGGCGACACGCATGGTGATCGGCTTGACTCGCTGGAGGAAGCACAAGGCCTCAGTGGGCGGAGGCGCCAGCGACGGTCGAATACTGGCTGGCTGCTCGGGATCTGATCGGAAATGACGTAGGATTTGGTTGCTTAAGCCGATCCGAACCATTTCCCGGAGACCACACCCACCATGAACGATCTTGCGCTGCCGCTGAGCGGTTTGTCATCAGTCGGCGGCAAGTCCGTCGTCGCCCGTTTCGACGGCGGCATGCTGTCGTCCAACAGCGGCGTTCTGGCCTTGGCCGAGGTGGAAAAGCGGTTGCGGGTGGCCGAGCGTCTGGCGCGTTGCATCGACGATCCGCGCTGCCCGGACCAGGTCGTCCACAGCCTGGCGGACATGATCGGCTTTCGCATGAAGATGATCGCCGCCGGCTACGAGGACGGCAACGACGCCAACCGGCTGCGCCGCGATCCGGTCTTCAAGATGGCCCAGGATGCGTTGCCGTCGGGTCGGGATCTGGCGTCGCAATCGACGCTGTGCCGGCTGGAGAACCTACCCGGCGTGCGGGAGCTGGTCGCGATGGGACGGGCGATGGTCGATCTCTATTGCGCCTCGTTCCGGCAGGTGCCGAAGCGGATCGTACTCGACATTGACGACACCTTCGACGCTGTGCACGGAGGCCAACAGCTTCGCCTGTTCAATGCCCACCATGACGAGTACGGCTTCCAGCCGATCGTCGTGTTCGATGGTGCGGGACGGTTCGTCAGCGCGATCCTGCGACCGGCCAAGCGGCCGAGTGGGGCTGAGATCCGCCCCCACCTGCGCCGTCTGGTGCGGGCGATCCGGATCAACTGGCCGAACATTCGAATCCTGCTCCGCGGCGATAGCCATTATTGCAACCCGCAGGTCATCGACTGGTGCCGCGCCAACGACGTCGACTTCATCTTTGGCCTCGCGCCCACCACGACCCTGCGCAAGCATGTCGCGGATCTGGAGGCCAGCACGACGGCGCGCTTCGAAGCGTCGGCCAAGACAGGCAAGGTCCGCAGGTTCAAGGAGTTCGTTGACGGCGCCCGCGGCGCGGCCGGGCCGGCAGCACTCAGGCGACTATAACGGGCGCAGAGCCGACCCTGCGGCTTCCAGACATTGTCGTGTACAGCTTCAGACCCTCAAGCCGAGCCCGCAGGGCCTCGCTTACCTTTTACGGGGCGGCGGTACGTCCAAGCCGCTTCAACAGTTAAGAATTTCGCAAAGACGATACCCCCGGATCGTCGAGCTTCCGCTGCCACTTCCCGCATTCGCCGAGGCGGTCAATGACCCGCCCTTCACAATAGTTATCCGGCAAGCATCTGGATGCGAGAGATAATGTTGCCGAAGGCATCTCTCATGGCTTCTACACCTGCCTGAACGCCAGAACCGCGTTCGTGCCGCCAAAGGCGAAGGAGTTGCTCAGTGCCACGCGCACCTTGCGCTCGCGTGCCACATTGGGCGTGACGTCGAGATCGCAATCGGGGTCCAGCTCACGATAATTGGCAGTCGGCGGCACGACGCTCTCGCGGATAGCCATCACGCAGGCGATCAACTCGAGCGCGCCGGACGCGCCGAGGCAATGCGCGTGCATGGACTTGGTAGAAGAAATGGACATTGAGAAGGCGTGCTGACCGAAGACGCGCTTGATCGCCGCCGTCTCGATCTGGTCGTTGGCCTTGGTGCCGGTGCCGTGCGCGTTGAGATAGTCGACATCCTCGGCGTCCAGCCTGGCATCGGCAAGGCAGGCCCGCATTGCTGCCTCCGGCCCCTCGACAGTCGGCGCGACGATGTCGGACGCATCGGCGGAAAGGCCGGCACCGGCAATTTCGGCAAGGATGGTGGCGCCCCGAGCCAGGGCATGCTCGTAGCTTTCCAGCACCGCCATGCCGGCGCCTTCACCAAGCGACAGGCCCTGGCGATCGGCCGAGAATGGCCGGCAAGTATCGGGCGAAAGCACGCGGATCGCTTCCCATGCCTTCAGCACACCCCATATGAGCGGCGCTTCGCTGCCGCCGGCAAGCATCACGTCGGCCCGGCCGAGCCTGATCTGGTCCACCGCGCAGGCAATCGCATGGTTTGCCGAGGAACAGGCGGACGTGACGCCGAAGACCGGCCCGCGCAGACCAAGACTCATGCTGACCTGGCCGGCAGCGGCACCCGGCATCGCCTTGGGTACAGTCAAGAGAGCGGCACGCTTACCGCCCAGAAGGATGGCGCGGTAGGTTTGCTCGATCGCATCCCACCCGCAGCCGCCAACGCCCACCGTCGCACCGAAGCGATAGCTATTTCCCTCTTTGGAGGAAAGTCCGGCCTGACGCATGGCTTCGCGCGCCGCAAGCACAGCGAGCAGGCTGAAGCGGTCCATGGAGATGAGTTGCTTGCCGTCGATGTCATGCTCCGGCAGCGCCTTGATCTCGGCACCGATCCTGACCCTCAATTCATGGAGCTCGGAGTTGACGATTGGGCCGATGGCGGAGCGGCCTTCTCGCATCTCTGTCCAAATGGCGGCGGCGTTGGTCCCAAGCCCGCAAATACCGCCAATCCCAGTAATCACGACGCGCCTGTCCATTCACACCCCCTTAGCGAGCAAGCTGCGCACGGCTTCCACCATGTCCCCAACATTCTGGAGATCCGACCATGCCTCGGCCGTATTCATCTCGATCTGGATGCCGTAGGCCTGCTCCAGGTCCCAGAGAACGTCCGCCAATCCCAGTGAATCGATACCGAGCGAAGTCAGTCCCGTGGCAGCCGTTATCTCGCCGCCTGTGGCAGGCGCTATGCCGCCCTCCGACGCGGCGCGCTTCTTGATAATGGCGATTATTTCGTTGGCGAGTTGATCTGCCATCTTGTTCCTTTCCAGCTTGCGTTTTCGGCGTCGTTCAAAACCCGAGTCGCGTCGCGTTGCCAAAATTGCCCCTCATAGAGCCTGTGCGACCGACCAAGCCCAATGCCCATAGGAACCGGACGAGTTCCGGCTTCTGCGGCGTCAGCCCGATGACGAAGAAAAGTCGCCGGCCTCCCGCTTTTGCGCCAGCACATCAAGAATCTGCGTGTAAATGGATAGGAACCGTCGTCAAACGTCAGCTAAACGCTGCGACGGTGGGTGCTGTCAGCGTATTCACTCGGCACCTCATATGTAATCGAGATGTTTCATAGCTCCGGACCAGTTGCGATCAACTATTGTACCGGTCCGCCATTCGTCGGAGAGTTCGACATGATCGGAGCGCTGCCTCTCATTCCCAGTACAATCTCCACCGCATGCGACAGATTTCCTCTTTCGGGCTCTTCTCAAGGGACTCGCCACGCGATAGAGGCAGTGATCGGCGCACGTGAGGTCCTGCCAAGTCCATGCGACATTCCGGAAAATTGGTAAAATCGTTTGTTTCAATCAAATGCATCCACGCTATGGATAGCTAAGACATGCGTTTCAACGGGCTCGATCTGAATCTTCTCGTCGTTCTCGACGCGCTGCTGAGCGAGCGCGGCCTCACGGCGGCGGCACGCCGCATCAACCTAACCAAATTCATGGGGGTTGGTGGATGTGGCGCAAGCCGTTGAAATGACGTAGGATTTGGTTGCTTAAGCCGATCCGAACCATTTCCCGGAGACCACACCCACCATGAACGATCTTGCGCTGCCGCTGAGCGGTTTGTCATCAGTCGGCGGCAAGTCCGTCGTCGCCCGTTTCGACGGCGGCATGCTGTCGTCCAACAGCGGCGTTCTGGCCTTGGCCGAGGTGGAAAAGCGGTTGCGGGTGGCCGAGCGTCTGGCGCGTTGCATCGACGATCCGCGCTGCCCGGACCAGGTCGTCCACAGCCTGGCGGACATGATCGGCTTTCGCATGAAGATGATCGCCGCCGGCTACGAGGACGGCAACGACGCCAACCGGCTGCGCCGCGATCCGGTCTTCAAGATGGCCCAGGATGCGTTGCCGTCGGGTCGGGATCTGGCGTCGCAATCGACGCTGTGCCGGCTGGAGAACCTACCCGGCGTGCGGGAGCTGGTCGCGATGGGACGGGCGATGGTCGATCTCTATTGCGCCTCGTTCCGGCAGGTGCCGAAGCGGATCGTACTCGACATTGACGACACCTTCGACGCTGTGCACGGAGGCCAACAGCTTCGCCTGTTCAATGCCCACCATGACGAGTACGGCTTCCAGCCGATCGTCGTGTTCGATGGTGCGGGACGGTTCGTCAGCGCGATCCTGCGACCGGCCAAGCGGCCGAGTGGGGCTGAGATCCGCCCCCACCTGCGCCGTCTGGTGCGGGCGATCCGGATCAACTGGCCGAACATTCGAATCCTGCTCCGCGGCGATAGCCATTATTGCAACCCGCAGGTCATCGACTGGTGCCGCGCCAACGACGTCGACTTCATCTTTGGCCTCGCGCCCACCACGACCCTGCGCAAGCATGTCGCGGATCTGGAGGCCAGCACGACGGCGCGCTTCGAAGCGTCGGCCAAGACAGGCAAGGTCCGCAGGTTCAAGGAGTTCGTTGACGGCGCCGCTAGTTGGAGCCGCGTCGAGCGCATCATCGCGCGGGTCGAGGTCGGCGCCCAAGGTGGCGATATCGCTTCGTCGTCACCAACCTTGCCGGTGGGAAGGCCAAGGCGCTCTACGAGGATGTCTACTGCCGGCGCGGCGCGGCCGAGAACCACATCAAGTCGTGGAAGACGCATCTTGCCGCCGACCGCACATCCTGCACCAGAGCGACGGCCAACCAGTTCCGGCTATTCCTGCATGCCGGTGCTTACTGGTTGATGTGGGGCTTGCGGGCCGCGATGCCGAGGCGCTCGAGCTTTGCCGTCGCCCAATTCGACACGCTGCGATTGCGCCTCATCAAAATCGCTGCGCGGGTGGTCGAGATGAAATCGCAAATCCGCCTGCACCTGCCGACATCGTGCCCCGACCAGCGCATCCTGCGCATCGTCCTCGATCGCATCCCCCAACTCGCGACATACGATGGGGGCAGACGCCCCGAAACGAACCCGTCGACCGCAACCTGCAAACCCCCGCCTGCCATCACGACGGAGCAATCCCGGCGCCTGACGAGGCGCGTGGAAAAGCACCGCAACGGCGACCACAACGTCGCTTCAGGCCGTCAAAAGCTTATCGCCGTGCATCAAGGCGGCTAGAAGCGCGCCGGCAGCCTGGCGGGGGGCTTGGGGTTAGACTGCCGGCGCACGCCACTCATGAAGAGCGGCCCCTTTTTGCGGTTCCGACACCCATAGTCAACCCGGCAGCGTCTGGATGCCCGCTGTGCTCTTTTCAGAGCGGCTCGCGATGCCGGCCATGTCGGCCGATCCTGCCTAGGATGGGGGGCCACTCTCGTCGGCCGAGTTGATGCTCCAGCCAGTATCGCCTTGCCGACCAGCATGGGTTCGCCGTTAGCAATCCATCCTCGCGGGCCAATGCTATCGTGCACGTGTCGCAGCACTCCGGGCGGCTATATCGCCTAAGACAGCATGACGAAGCGTTCCAACTTCCTGTTCGGCGAGCCCGTGTGCAGTTCCTGACTCGGACAGTGGACGAGAATTCTCTTGGCGGTACTGCGCCAGAAGGCATTCGCGTCCAACGGAATCAAGCGACGACTATTAGCCGCAAACGTCACATCACAAGAGCGGTCTTCCACCCATTGCAGATTATCCGACTGATCAGGCGGCGTCCGATATGTCCGACTCTGCCTCAAGAATTCCCACAGGTATGGACAGCGATCTCGCTATCCGATTCCGATAGCCCTTATTGTACTTTAGACCCCGCTCGATGTTTTGGATTTCCTGAGCGGCAAGCCCGCAGGCGACCGCGAGGTCCTCGATTGAATACCCAAGGTGCTCACGATAAGCGCGGATGATGTGGGTCCCCTGCGACATAGCCGTCAAGACTGGCTCGGGAATGCGCGAATCCTTCATAAACATCTCCAAGAAGATGGGAGCGCCTGACAAATCGGGAGATTTCCTCCCCGACCCTGGCGCACACCCAGCAAATCAAAAAAATGGAGTCCATTCGGCCGGACCGGCCTCATCCATGGAATGGGCCACTTGAAATTGGCAGCCGGGTCGGAATATGGCGGCTCACCTGCTTCTGATCAAGTTCTAAGAACCTGCCCGCCATGAGATGGCCTGATCGGCTGTAGCGCATTCGACCTGCGATCCTACACGACTCATTCTCCCCGATGGCTTTCTTGAACAGCAACTCGAACTCTCACTGACGCCTCCAGTGGCTATTCGCGGCACCGTCCACCCAGCCTCGCGGACGCTGATACCTTCGACCAATTTCCACCGCCGATGCAGCGAAGATGGACAAGCATCGCCACCTATAAAGGTTCACAATCATTCGACCGTGACCGATTTTGCGAGATTGCGCGGCTGGTCTACATCTGTGCCCATGAAGAGCGCCGTGTGGTAGGCAAGAAGCTGTATCGGCAGCGAGAAGATCATCGGCGCGATAATCTCGTCGACAGCCGGCAGCACGAGCGTGTGCATGGTGTCGAGTTTCGATGCGGCTGCCCCTTTTTCATCGGTGATGAGGATAATCCGCCCTCCACGGGCAGCCACTTCCTGCATGTTGGAGACGGTCTTGTCGAAAAAGCGATCATGGGGCGCGATGACGATCACTGGCATGTTGTCGTCTATCAATGCGATCGGACCGTGCTTCAATTCACCCGCCGCATAGCCCTCGGCATGGATGTAGGAAATCTCCTTGAGCTTCAGCGCACCTTCCATCGCTAGCGGGAAACTGGTGCCACGGCCGAGATACAGGACGTCACGACACTTTGACAGTTCGCGCGACAGGAACTCGATCTCCGGCTGGATGCTGTTGAGTACCTGGCCCATGACGCGCGGCACTTCGGCGAGGCTCCTGACGAGCGCCTGCAGCTCGTCTTCGGTTACGGTCCCGCGGGCTCTGGCGGCGCCGATGGCGAGTGCGGCTAGAACGGCAAGCTGGCAGGTAAACGCCTTGGTGGAGGCGACGCCGATCTCCGGTCCGGCAAGGATCGGGAAGACCGCATCGGCCTCCCGAGCGATGGTCGATTCGCAGGCATTGACGATAGCGCCAATTTTCAGCCCACGCTCCTTGCAGTACCTCAACGATGCGAGCGTATCAGCGGTTTCGCCGGACTGCGAAATGAAAAGAGCCGCCGACTGCGGCGACAACGGGATCTCGCGGTAACGGAATTCGGACGCAACGTCGATTTCAACTGTCAGGCGCGCATAGCGCTCGAACCAGTATTTTCCGATCAGTCCGGCGAGATAGGCGGTCCCGCAGGCCGAGATCGCCAAGCTCGGGATCCTGGCGAAATCGATGCCAGAAACCGTGTCGGCGCGATTCTCTATGATGTTGCTATAGTGACGGAGAGCATGGGCGATGACTTCGGGCTGCTCGTAGATTTCCTTCTCCATGAAGTGGCGATGAGTGCCCTTGTTGGCCAGATCGGCCGCGGCCGTGGAGGTATGGCGCGGACGCTCGACGGGATGGCCGTCGAAATCGAAGATATGGGCGCCCGAATTGCCGACAACGGCCCAGTCGCCCTCGATGAGATAGGTAATTTCATTGGTGAAGGGAGCGAGCGCGATCGCGTCGGAGCCCAGGAACATCTCGCCGTCGCCGTGACCGATCGCCAGCGGTGGTCCGTTGCGCGCCGCCATGATGGTCGACGGATCATCTTCGAAGAGGACGGCAAGCGCATAGGCGCCCCTGACGCGTTTCAGCATGGCACGCATCGCCTCTTGCCGCCTCATGCCCTCCCGGCGGTGTCTTGCCAAGAGATGCGCGACGACCTCGGTGTCGGTATCGGTCTGGAACTCGGCGCCAGCCGCCGCCAATTCGTCCTTCAGCTCGGTGAAATTCTCGATGATCCCGTTATGGACGACGGCGACACCGTCGGCAAAGTGCGGGTGCGCATTGCGTTCCGTCGAGGCCCCATGGGTTGCCCAACGCGTGTGGCCGATGCCGATGTTGCCGCTCAGCGGCTCTTCCTTCAGTCTCCTCTCGAGATTGACGAGCTTGCCCTCGGCGCGCCGGCGGTGCAAGGCACCTTCGGTGATCGTCGCAACGCCGGCGGAATCATAGCCGCGATATTCCAAACGCTTCAATGCGTCGACCAACCGATCCGACACCGGCTGTTGCCCAACGATGCCAACAATCCCGCACATGTTCGTCTTCCATTCTTGCCGGCAGCTTCAGCCCACGCGAGACGGATACCCATCCGGCCGCTTTCATTGGGAGATCTTCTAGTAGTATTGGGTAATATTGGTATAATTGATTGTAGGGATAGCTATCATCCACCCCATGGATAAGACGCGTTTGGGGCCCTGATCTAACTTCCTCGTTGCGCCTGACGTCCTCATGACCGAACGCAAGCCCACACCCCGCGGCACGAAGGAACAATCGGCCATGCGCGATCATCCCGGCCACGCACCTGACCACGAACCGCCGCCGCTCGTGGTCACGCGGTGATCGGCATGATCACACAGCACTGTAGTTAGGCAGCATCAGCGACGCATGGTCGGCATCATCATCATCGGCAACGTCGGCGCCGTCGGCATGATTCACGTTCGTCACGTTGATCATAATCATCGTCGCCGCCGATCTAGTTTCTGATTGCCTGCCGCTTTGACGCGGCTTTCGCCGGTGGAGCTTAGCCCGCGATGGCCTATCAATACGCTGTTAGTCGGCATAGCCGAAACCGAGAGTCTGGCGGCGCAGGCCACAGAGCACGTTCAGCGACCGTTTCAGTCAGCGCCGGCTTTGTCGGGGTTCGTAACGGTCATCAGGATTCTTGGGGCATGAATGCACTATCACGAAAACGTTGGTTCTCAGTGCTTCGTCCGTATTACTCAAACCCGATTCCCGCAGCGGAAGAACTAGGCGCGTGTCACGTCTTGTACAAGGCACAATAGCAGTGAGAAATGGAGATTGATGCCTGCGCGTTTTCGAATAAGACAATCACCAAGCTGTCACCCCAATTACCTCAGGAACTGTCTATAGCCGCCGCCCATCAGGTAGCGGCCACGTTGGATGGCGCGACGCACCTGATCGCGAAGATGGCTACCTGGATGAGACCAATCTTCTTCGACACGGCGTCTCCCGAACAGGGCAATGGCGATCTCCTGATGAGATGCTCCCGCAAGCGAGCCATCCAAAGCCTGGAGCACGATACGCAGACGCGCTCCGCGGGGTTCCGGCGGAAAGCAAGCAGCTGCCAGGCGGCCGCAACCATTGATGTCGTTCAGGAACTGAAGGGCAGCGACATGGAACTTCAGGTGCTGCGGCTGCACGATCGCGTCGACATATAGCCGCAACGGGCGGAGAACGGATGCACCGGAAAGGGCGATCTGCAGACTCCGGCAGTCCTCCCTCAGCAGCACGTGCTGCACGCCGGCAGGTGTCAGCAGGATGTCCTTGCAGCATGAGAGCGAAGGGAGATCAAGCGGTTCAAAATCGTGGTCGAGCCCAACCGGCTCCGCGGCCGCTCGTAGAATACGGGCGCAGTCGCGCGGATCCCAAAAGACCCTTGCCGACGTAGCGTCCGACTGTGGCGCGTCCGCGAAAAAGGAGGCTCCATTGTCTTAGGAAAGATGATCCTGTCGTCAACTCGATTATCTTCATGTCGGCCTGGGCTCCGACAATGTAGGCGGACGGTGCCATTTTGGCGTGGTCGCGCTGAAATTGTGGATTGCGCCGAAGAAACTCCCAGGCCCAGGCAGTGCGTGGCAATCGTCTGGCGTAGTGGTAAGCTTCGTGACGACGCCAGTCCGGCCAGCATACAAGACCGACCGTCGCTTCCTTGGGCAGACCAGCATCCTTCACGGCTCAGGTGTCCACAATGGCGCTATGCCGACGGCCTAGAACCGGTTGCCACAGTACCGGTCCGCTCAGACGTCCCCTGCTGCGGATGCGCAAAAGGCTCGCGCGGGAAATCTCGAGAAACCCGGCCACCGCCTCCGTTTTGCCGACGGACTTGGGTTGTCCGATGCGCGACAATGGCCACGTCGCGAGGCGAAGGATCCGTTCCATGCGCGTGTCCGTCACCGTTACTATCCGGGTCAGATCCTTGGCCAAGCCGAACTCGATCATGCCCGCGAAGAGCTCGTAGGTTGCCTGGGCCAGTCCGCCCGCTGCCTTGGGCGCCGACGGAGGGAGATCGAGCGCGAAACGACTGCTCTCCCATATGTCGGAGGTCGAGGGCACGACGTCAGCACCCAGCAGCACCGGGAACGTGTCGCGCAACATTGTGGGTCCGGTGCTGGGCAAAAGACGCACGCAACCGCGAATTCGCCAGTCGGATCCCTTGAGGAGCAGATAGACAGGCTTCAGACCATCAAACGGGTCTGTTTCCATCTGGTCTTCGGTATCAACTTCCCAATCGAGCCTTTCCTTGAACACCCGAAACCTCAGCCCGTGCATCTCTTTGAGCTCGCTTGCGAACTCGTCGTAAAGGTCTGGTGTTATCAGCTGCATCATGGTCGCCTCCGTGCGGGATGTGTTCCCGCCATCGAAGGGCAAAGCCGGCAGCGATGCAGCCTGTAGAGGTTTACAGCTATCGTGGCCGACGAATCAGGATCTCGCCTGGCCGGAGGCAGCCAGTCGTGCAACGGCCTGGTTGATCGTTCGAACGCCAAGCTTTGCCTTGGCGTTTTCCAGATGAAAGGTCACGGTGCGCTTTGAGACGCCGAGAAGCTGGCTGATAACCCAAGCCGACTTGCCGCGCGCCGCCCATTTCAGGCACTCGAACTCCCGCGGGGTGAGCGTTACACCATCCACCACGCGATCGTCGGCGAGCCTGCGCCGGACATGGATATGAAAGTTGATGGCCACCAGCTGCAATGCTTTTTCGTAACGTGTCAGTGACCGCAACAGAGGCGGGCGGGACTCGTCGGAAGCAAAGGTCAGGGCAGCAAACCGGCCGCAATGATCATGCATGGACATCGTCAGGCCGCCGCGGATGCCAAACTCAGCCGCACTCTCCAGAATTTGTTGCTGCGAATTCGGCAGACAGTGCCGAGCGCGATCCACACCCCAATCAAAGGTATCCCAGCCTTGCAGCCCGCGCAGGATGACCGGATCAAGACTGTGGTACCGCTGTTGCAGATAACGTGATGTCCAGGATGAAGGATAGTTTGAGATCAATTGCGGGGCGTCGCCGGGGGCCGACGGGTAAGTGAAATAGGCGAATAGCGGAAAATCGAAGCCGGCTGCAGCGGATGCCATTGCCTCACGGAGATCGGCAGCATCAACACTTGCAGACAGTTGCTCGACGAAGTTCTCAAACACGCGATGCATTTGCGCTTTGCGTAACCTCCGTGATCGCTCGATGCCAGGCAGAGACCTTGTTTTAAACGATCCCGGACGGATACAGCGCGTGCCGAGAACCCCGTTAATCTGTTGAAACCCGTGATATTCTGACGTTGTCTATGAGCCGTGTGCCGCCGAGCCAGGCCGCGACAAGCAAGCGTGCAGGTCGGTCAAGGCTTGTCATGGGTCGCAGATCTGCCTCGTCGCGAAGTTCCAGGTATTCGACCTCGCGATAGCCCGCAGCCAGAATTGCTGCGCGCGCTTCGGCAAGCGTTGGCAGGACGGGCGAGCCGCGGGCAAGCCGCTCAGCCGTCTCGAGCAAGACCGATGATAGCTCGGGGGCAACAGCACGCTCTGCTTGCGAGAGCCGGACATTGCGCGATGATAGTGCAAGACCGTCGGCTTCGCGGACTGTCGGGCAAGGAACAATGGTGATTGGAATATCCAGGTCCCGGGCCATACGCCTGACTAGCTGAAGCTGCTGAAAGTCCTTTTCGCCAAAGAAGCCGAAGTCAGCGCTGGTCTGCAGGAAGAGCTTGGCGACGACGGTCGCCACGCCATCGAAATGTCCCGGCCGGAAGGCACCGCACAGGCCCTCGCTGACACCGGACACCGAAACGGTCGTGGCGAAGGCCGCCGGATACATCTCCTCTGCGTCCGGCGCATAAAGCAGGTGCGCGCCAAGCGGTGCCAGCTTGGCGGCATCCTCGTCCTCGGTGCTCGGATACGCGGCGAGATCGGCCTGGCTGTTGAATTGCTTCGGGTTGACAAAGAGCGTCACGATCACCCGGTCGGCCTTCTCGAGTGCCGCGCGCACCAGGCTGAGATGGCCCTCATGCAGGACGCCCATCGTTGGCACCACGGCAATCCTCACGCCCTCGCGGCGCCATGCGGCGACGATTTGGCGAAGCTGGGCAACGCTCCTGACAATCGGCACGCTCACGCTGCTTCTCCGCTCTTGGTGGCGTCCCCGTCGGCGGGCTTGGGCGCATCGGCAAACACGTGCTCGGCGGCCGGAAACTGGCGCTCCTTCACTTCCCGCGCATAGGCCGCGATCGCAGCCGCAGCGGCCTCCCCCAGTTCAGCATAGCGCTTGACGAATTTGGGCCGGAAGTCGCCGAAGAGGCCCAGCATGTCGTCGACGACGAGAATCTGGCCGTCACAGGCGGCCGAGGCACCGATGCCAATGGTCGGGGTCGCCACCTCCCCGGTGATCCGGCGGGCGAGCGCCTCGGGAACCTTCTCCAGCACGACCGCAAAGGCGCCCGCTTCGCTCACCGCAAGCGCGTCGCGCCTGATGCGCTCGGCATCCCCGCCTCTGCCCTGCACGCGGTAGCCACCGATGGTGTTGATCGACTGCGGCGTCAAGCCGACATGGGCCATGACCGGCACGCCGCGCGCGGCGAGGAAGCCGATCGTCTCTGCCATCGTTTCGCCGCCTTCGAGCTTGACGGCCGCGCAGCCGGTCTCGGCCATGACGCGCGCGGCATTGCGGAAAGCCTGCTCGGGGCTTTCCTCGAAGGAACCGAACGGCAGGTCGACGACCATCAGCGCCTGCTCGAGGCCACGGCGCACGGCCTGGCCGTGCGTGATCATCATCTCCAGCGTCACACCGAGCGTCGAGGGCAGGCCGTGGAGAACCATGCCGACGCTGTCGCCGACCAGCACCACATCGCAATGGGGATCGACAAGCCGGGCGACTGGCGTCGTGTAGGCGGTAAGGCAGACGAGCGGCGTCCCACCTTTGCGCGAACGAATATCCGGCGGTGTGACCGCCTTGGTGTCACCAAACGCACTCAATGGACCATCCTTCCCCAACGTTACCAACCGCGGGTGTCGCGTTTGCCACATTTTTGTGCAAGTGCGAAGAGCTAAAAATGGCCGTGCAGCTGTCCGGTGTTGACGTGCGGACAGGCGCGCTTACACTTAAATCGTTTCAGGCGCCCCCGAGCTGGCCAACCACTTTCGCGAACATGGACGATCAGGCAAAAGGACCCAGGAAAGACGGAGCCGCCGTCAAGGCCGACGAAGTCAAAGTGGACCTGATCGCCTTTGTCGTCGCCGTAAACGACAGTGAACCCTGTGTCCTCACCATCGGCCAGGCGGACACCCTTCCCTCCGGACCATTTGCGCTTGAGCACCGATCGCTGCAATCCGGTTTGAGGGGGTGGGTCGAGCAGCAGACCGGCCATCCGCTGGGGTACATTGAGCAACTCTACACCTTCGCGGATCGGGATCGCATTGGCGCCGAGCGCCAGCAGCGCGTCATCTCAATCAGCTATCTCGCATTGACCCGCAAGGAACAGGCAGCTGGCTCGCCCAAGTGCGGCTGGCAGAGCTGGTATGAATATTTTCCATGGGAGGACCACCGCTCCGGCACGCCTCCGGTCGTGCTGGACGTTCTGCGACCGCGCCTGATTGAATGGGCAGACGGCGTCAGCGACGCGGCCACGCGACGTGAACGCTGGCAGCGGGCGACGATAGCCTTCGGCTTCGACGACCGCCTTTGGAACGAGGAACTCACGCTTCAACGCTATGAGTTAGTCTACGAAGCAGGCCTGGTCCAAGAGGCCGGAAGCGGACGGGACGCGACGCTGCCTCCGCTGGTGCCCAGCAAGTCTATGGTCGCCGATCATCGCCGCATCGTGGCGACCGGCATTGCGCGGCTGCGCTCCAAGATCAAATACCGGCCGGTCGTCTTTGAGCTGATGCCGCCGGTCTTCACGCTTTTGCAGCTGCAGCGAACCGTGGAGGCGCTTGCCGGCAGGCTCGTGCGTAAGCCGAACTTTCGCCGGCTGATCGAGCAGCAGGAGCTGGTCGAAGAGACCGGAGAGGCAACCGCGGAGACCGGCGGCCGGCCAGCGAAGCTTTACCGGTTCCGCCACGCCGTTCTCGACGAGAGGGTCATCGCCGGGACAAAATTGCCGCTGGCGCGGGGTTGACATCGCTTATACTCACAGCAAGTATATGCTGGTTATTTTCAACTAGAGTATAAGCTGGAGGGGTCGATGAGCGCCATGCTGCCTGCGACCGCGTTTCTCTACGAGCGCGTCCGACGAGTGATCCCGCCGATCGAATGGCCGGCTTTCGTCGAGGATATCGAGGCGATCCTTGCACTGAAGCGCGAGCGCAACGCCATCATCCTGGCGCACAACTATCAGACCCCCGAGATCTTCCATTGCGTGGCCGACATCGTCGGCGACAGCTTGGCACTGGCCCGCACGGCTGCGACGATCGAGGCGCAAGTCATCGTGCTGGCCGGCGTACATTTCATGGCCGAAACGGCCAAGCTGCTCAATCCGCAAAAGACGGTGCTCATTCCCGACCTGCGGGCAGGCTGTTCGTTGGCGGAATCGATCACGGCAGAAGACGTGCGCTTGATGCGCCAGCGTTATCCCGGCGTGCCGATCATCACTTATGTCAACACGTCGGCCGAAGTGAAAGCCGAGTCGGATATCTGCTGTACATCCGGCAACGCCAAGGCGGTCGTCCAATCCCTTGGCGTTCCCCAGGTGCTCATGTTGCCGGACGAATATCTGGCCCAGAATATCGCCGCGCAGACCGATGTGCAGATCATCGCCTGGAAAGGGCATTGCGAGGTGCATGAGCGCTTTACACCGGCCGATATCCGCCAGTTGCGCGAAAGCCATCCCGGCGTGATCGTGCTCGCGCATCCCGAATGCCCGCCCGACGTCGTGGCTGAAGCAGATTTTTCCGGCTCGACCGCTGCCATGTCCGACTATGTCGAAAGGCAAAGGCCGGCACGTGTCGTGCTGATGACGGAATGTTCGATGAGCGACAACGTCGCGTTAGCGCACCCACAGGTCGAGTTCATCCGGCCCTGCAATTTGTGCCCGCACATGAAGCGGATCACGCTTGCCAACATCCGCATGGCGCTCGAGCAGAACCACCATATCGTAACCATCGAACCCGGGATCGCCGGGCGCGCGCGGCTTGCGGTCGAACGGATGCTGGCAATTTGAGCGCCGATGTCAGCAGCTTCTTCGGGCGGCCCATCATCATCGGCGGCGGCATCGCCGGACTGATGACCGCGCTTCAACTGGCGCCGGAGCCGGTGCTGCTTCTGTCCAGGACGCTGCTGGGAGCTGACAATTCAAGCACCTGGGCACAGGGTGGTCTGGCTGCAAGTTTCGGCGAAGACGACGATCCGGCACTGCACCTGGCCGATACGCTTGCCGCCGGGGATGGTCTCTGCGACAGAGACGTGGCGAGCCGCATCCTCCAAGCCGCGCCCAAGGCGATAGAGGGGCTTGCGGGCTTTGGGGTTCCCTTCGACCGTACGCCGAAAGGATCACTGTGCCTCGGATTGGAGGCCGCACACAGCCGACGTCGCATCGTTCATGCGCATGGTGACGGCACCGGGCGTGAGATCATGCGTGCCCTGATCGCGGCTGTGCGTTCCACTCCCTCGATCGTTGTCGTGGAGGGCGTGGAAGCGCGCCGGCTGGCGGTGCGAGAGAATGCGATCCGAGGCGTCTGGGCGAGCGGTTCGATAGGACCTGTCTTCTTCGGCTCACGGCGGGTCGTCCTCGCCACCGGTGGGATCGGGGGACTGTTTCTCGACACCACGAATCCTTCGGGCAGTTGTGGACAGGGCCTGGCGCTTGCGGCCCGCGCTGGAGCTGTCCTTGCCGACCTCGAGTTCATCCAGTTCCACCCGACCGCGCTTGACGGCCCGGAACGCCCTATGGTGCTGCTCAGCGAGGCCGTCCGCGGCGAAGGTGCTGCCCTGATCGACGAAACCGGCCAAGCTTTTCTCCAGAGCGTGCCAGGGGCGGAACTCGCGCCTCGTGATGTCTTGGCGCGCGCCGTCTGGAACCATCTTGCCAACGGCCACCGTGTTTTTCTCGACGCGCGGCAACGGCCTGGCCCGGAATTTGCTCGACACTTCCCGACAATCGCATCAGCCTGTCGTGGAGCCGGCATCAATCCCGCGCGCGATCTCATCCCCATTCGTCCGGCCCAACACTACCACATGGGTGGCGTCGCCGTGGACGGCTCCGGTAGGACCTCCGTCAAGGGGCTGTGGGCCTGCGGCGAAGTCGCTTCGACAGGACTGCATGGCGCCAACAGGCTCGCCAGCAATTCCTTGACCGAGGCCGTCGTGTGCGCGCGCTGGGTCGCTGAAAGTGTCGCCGGAACGCCTGCTCGCAGAACAAAGCCTGCGTTTGCGGACGTTTACCCATCGCCCGCGCCGACACCCGTGCGTGTTTTCCTGTCGCGCGCACTCGGCATCGTCCGGGATGGTGAAGGTTTGAAAGCAGCCGCATATGCCTTGTTGCCGCTCGCCGAAAGCAAGGACGCGGCCTCGGATCCGGCGGCTGTCGGGCTAATGATCGCGGTTGCCGCCCTGTTGCGCGAAGAAAGCCGCGGCGCTCATTACCGGACAGACTTTCCTCATCATGCGACTGTCGCCCGACGGTCCGAAATCACCCTCGAAGCCGCCTTGGCCGCTGCGCGGGAACTCGGAAACTCGCCAAGCCTCGAAGGGGCAAAGTGATGACGCTCTCACCGCTTCCCACTGTCATGCTTGAGCCGCTTGTAAGGGCAGCTCTTCTTGAAGACCTTGGCAGAGCCGGCGACTTGACCACGGAGGCCATCGTGCCGAAGGAACACCAAGCGGGAACCGTGCTGGCGGCGCGCCAGTCCGGAGTTGTCGCCGGCCTCGATCTGGCGATGCTCGCTTTCCGCTTGATTGATCCTGATGTCGAAATTTCGGTGGAGCGGGCAGACGGCTGCAATGTCATGGATGGAGAGGTCATTGCATCAGTGGTTGGCCCTGCCCGGGCCATTCTCACAGCCGAACGGACGGCACTCAATTTTTTGTGCCATCTGAGCGGCATCGCTACAGCAACGGCATCGATCGTCGCTGCGGTTCGTGGATATGGCGCGAAGATCGTCTGCACGCGCAAGACGACGCCCGGATTGCGGGCAGTCGAAAAGTATGCGGTGCGCGCGGGTGGCGGATCCAATCACCGTTTCGGCCTCGACGACGCAATTCTGATCAAGGACAACCACATCGCCATCGCAGGCGGCGTTCGCCCGGCGCTCGAGCGAGCACGAAGACAGGCCGGTCATCTCGTCAAGATCGAAGTCGAGGTCGATACGCTGGCCCAATTGGAGGAGGTACTTGGCTTCGCTCCCGATGCGGTTCTGCTCGACAACATGTCCCTCGCCGATCTTCGCCGGGCCGTCGCAATCGTTGGCGGCCGTGCTATCACCGAGGCTTCTGGCGGGATCGCATCCGATACAGCGCGAGCGATTGCCGCGACCGGCGTTGATCTGATTTCGGTCGGCGGACTGACCCACAGCGCGCCGATCCTGGATATCGGCCTCGACTATTGGGGCTCATGATTGTCTGAGGAACGAACAGGATCGAATCAACTGTCCTTTCCGATCGTCGTCAAACAGACAGCAAAGCAAGGCAGAACCGGAGGAACAGCATGGACATGCAAACAGCCAGTCCAACGCAGACATCGCCACAGGCTCAATCCCCTGACCCTGGAGCGTGGACCCTGGAGAAGGCTCAGGCACTTCACGATGCCCCCTTCAACAATCTCCTCTTCCTCGCGCAAACCGTGCACCGCCAGAATTTCGATCCCAACAAGGTCCAGCTCAGCCGGCTGCTCAGCATCAAGACAGGCGGATGTCCGGAGGATTGCGGCTATTGTAGCCAGTCGGCGCAGCACGAGACCGGCCTGAAGGCGTCGAAGCTGATGGAGGTCCGGCGCGTCGTCGCCGAGGCGACCAAGGCGCGTGACGCCGGCGCAACCCGCTATTGCATGGGCGCGGCCTGGCGAAACCCCAAGGCGCGCGACATGGATGCGGTGGTGGCGATGGTCGAAGGCGTCAAGGCGCTGGGCATGGAGACCTGCATGACGCTCGGCATGCTCGATCTTGAGCAAGCCGCTCGACTGAAGCAGGCTGGTCTCGACTTTTACAACCACAACATCGATACGTCGGAACGCTACTATAGCGAGATCATCAGCACGCGGAGCTTTGCCGAGCGGCTCGAGACGCTCGAGCACGTTCGCCAATCCGGCATCAAGGTCTGCTGCGGCGGCATTGTCGGCATGGGCGAGGAGCCGGTGGACCGGATCGGCATGCTGGTGACGCTGGCCAACCTGCCGGAACATCCGCAAAGCGTTCCGATCAACATGCTGATCCCGATCCCCGGCACCCCGCTTGCCGACGCCAAGCCCATCGAGCCGATCGAATTCGTGCGCGTGATCGCGCTGGCGCGCATCATGATGCCGAAATCGCATATCCGTCTTTCCGCCGGCCGTACGGCCATGACCGACGAGATGCAGGCGCTGTGCTTTTTTGCCGGCGCCAACTCGATCTTCGTCGGCGACACGCTGCTGACGGCGGACAATCCCGGTGAGGACAAGGATACCCTGCTGTTCCGGCGCCTTGGCATCGAGCCGATGGAACTCGAGGCGCAATGAACGGGGCACCGCTTGCCCGCTATGAGGCGACCTTGCAGGGACTGGCGCGCAAGGACCGGCTGCGGACGCTGAAGCCGCGCGCCGGGCGCGACTTCTCGTCGAACGACTATCTCGGGCTTGCCGCCTCCAAAAGACTTGGCGAAGCGGTTGCGGCGGCGATTGCGCGGGGCACGTCGGTTGGCGCCACCGGGTCGCGGCTGTTGCGCGGCAATGCACCGGAACACGAGCAGCTCGAGGCAGACGCGGCGGCATTCTTTGGAGCCGACCGCGCGCTGTTCTTCGGCAGCGGCTACATCGCCAACTTCGCTCTGCTGACGGCGCTGCCGCAGAAGGGCGACCTTTTGGTCCTCGATGAGCTCGCCCATGCCAGCATGCATGAGGGGGCACAGGCCGGACGTGCCGAGTTCAAGCTGGCCGCGCACAACGACGTCGATGCTGTCGACGATGCGATCAAGCGTTGGCGCGCCGAAGGCGGCATGGGATGCGTCTGGATCGCAGTGGAAAGCCTTTACAGCATGGATGGCGACTGCGCGCCTTTGGAGAGCCTGGCCGCGCTTGCCGATCGGCACAACGCATTCATCATCGTTGACGAGGCGCATGCCACCGGCGTCTGGGGACCGGACGGCCGGGGGCTGGCCGCCGCTTTCGAGGGCCGCGACAACATCGTCGCGCTCCACACCTGCGGCAAGGCGCTCGGCGCATGTGGTGGGCTCGTGACCGGGCCGAGGACACTGTGCGAGTATCTGATCAACCGTTGCCGGCCATTCATCTACGCCACCGCGCCATCGCCGCTGATGGCGGTCGCGGCGCGCGAAGCGCTCGCAATGCTCGCCGACGAGCCTATGCGCCGTGTTCAGCTGCATGAACGCGTTGCCCTCGCAGGCCGCCAACTGGCCGATCGCTGCGGCGTGATACCAAGCGGCTCGCAGATCCAGCCAGTTGTCATCGGCGACGTCAGCCGCACCATGGCAGTGGCGGCGCGCCTGCAGGGCCGCGGCTTCGACATACGCGGCATTCGTCCGCCGACCGTACCCGAGGGCACGTCGCGGCTGCGCATCTCACTGACGCTCAATATCGGCGAAGCCGACATTTCCGCCATGGTCGAGGCGCTCGTCGAGGCGTTGGCCCAGACATGACCGGAGGCGACATGACCAAGCGCATCGTCATCACCGGAACAGACACCGGAATTGGCAAGACGGTGTTTTCGGCCGGGCTTGCCGGCCTGCTTGACGGTTTCTACTGGAAGCCGGTGCAATCGGGCCTCGACGGCGAGACCGACAGCGAGGCGGTTGCGCGACTTGCCGGGCTGCCGTCGGGGCGCGTGCTGCCGGAAGCCTACCGCTTGAAGAGCCCGCTTTCGCCGCATCGTTCGGCCGAAATCGACGACGTTTCGATCGAGGCTGCCGATCTTTCGTTTCCGGTCCTGCCGACACCGCTCGTCATCGAAGGCGCCGGCGGGCTGATGGTGCCGCTGAACCGCCGGACAAGGTTCATCGACATATTCGAGCAATGGCACTTGCCGGTCATTCTGTGCGCCCGCACCGCGCTCGGAACAATCAATCACACCCTGCTGTCGATCGAGGCACTGCGGGCGCGCGCTATCCCGCTGGCTGGCATCGCCTTCATCGGCGATGAGATGACCGATACGCAACGGACGATCGTGGAATTCGGCGACGTGCCGCAACTCGGCAGGCTGCCGCACCTCGATCCGCTGACGGACAAAACGCTGAGACAAGCGATGCTTGCCGGCTTCGACCTCGCTTTGATTGCCGGAGGCGAATGATGCCGCAATCCCGTGTGTGGCACCCCTTCACCCAGCACGCGCTCGAGCCGGCGATCCCTGAAATCGTCCTGACTGAAGGCGCCTATCTCCACAAAGCCAATGGCGAGCGCATTCTGGACGCCATTTCCTCCTGGTGGGTCGTCACCCATGGCCACCGCCATCCCCGCATTATGAAGGCAATCGAGACGACCGCCTCGAGCCTCGACCAGATCATCTTCGCAGGTTTCACGCACGAGCCTGCCGAATGCTTGGCCAAGGCGCTTGTCGGACTCGCTCCCGCCGGACTCGACTGGGTGTTCTATTCCGACAGCGGCTCGACCAGCGTCGAAGTCGCGCTGAAGATGGCGCTCGGCTATTTCCGCAACATCGGCGCGCCTCGCTCGCGCATCGTCGTCATGGAGCACAGCTATCACGGCGACACGATCGGCACGATGAGCGTCGGTGCCCGTGGCGTGTTCAACGCCGCCTACGAACCCTTGCTGTTCGAGGTCGACACCATTCCCTTCCCGGCCGCCGGCCGCGAGCAGGAAACGCTGGATAGATTCGAGGCCGTCAGCCGCGACCGGCGCGCCGCCGCGCTGATCGTCGAACCGCTCGTGCTTGGCGCCGGCGGCATGCTGATGTATCCGGCCTCGGTTGTGACCGGATTGAAGAAGATTGCCGAAGCCTCCGGCACGCTGCTGATCGCCGACGAGGTGATGACCGGCTGGGGCCGCACCGGGAGCATGTTCGCCTGCGAGCAGGCGAACATCTGTCCGGACATGCTGTGCACCTCGAAGGGCCTGACCGGTGGCGCAATCCCGCTGGCCGCCACGCTTGCCACCGATGCCATCTTCCATGCTCATTGTTCGGCGGATCGCAAGAAGACGTTTTTCCACTCGAGTTCCTACACGGCCAATCCGATTGCCTGCGCGGCAGCATTCGCCAATGTCGAGATCTGGCGTGACGAGCCGGTGGTCGAGCGGATCGCGGCCTTGAGCGAGAGACAGGCCGCCGGGTTTCGACGCTTTCGCGACAATGCCAACTTCACCGACAGCCGCGCGATCGGCACGATCCTGGCTCTCGACCTGCGCGCCGGCTCTGCCGGCTATCTGGCCGAGATCGGACCTAAGCTGCGGGCCTTTTTCCTCGAGCTCGGCCTGCTTGTGCGCCCGCTCGGCAATGTCCTTTATCTCCTGCCGCCCTATTGCGTCACCGGCGACGAGCTCGATCGGCTCCATGACGCGATCGAGGAGGCCGGCGAACGCTTCGGCTCAAAGCCATGAGCAGGTTGTCGCGCCTTCTCGGGTTTGGCCATCATGCGCCTGGCCGAAAGGTGGCGAATGCCGAAATTGAGAACAATCTCGGCCTCGAACCGGGCTGGATCGAGCGGCGTACTGGAATCCGGTCGCGCTTCTGGGCAACGGACGAAGACACGCTGTCTGGTCTTGCTGCGCAGGCCGGCGCGATGGCGCTGGCCAGCGCCGGCATTGCGCGCCACGACATCGGTCTGCTGCTGCTTGCCACCTCGACGCCCGATCACCTCCTGCCGCCCAGCGCGCCCCTGGTCGCACATCGGCTGGGGCTCGGCCGCGCCGGCGCGATCGATCTCACCGGCGCCTGCGCCGGCTTCATCTATGCGCTGATGTTTGCGGACGGGTTCACCCGCCTGCACGGCAAAGCGAGCCTTGTTATCGCCGCCAATATCCTCAGCCGCCGCATCAATCCCTCTGAGCGCGCCAGCGCCGTGCTGTTTGCCGATGCCGCCGGCGCCCTCGTGATCGGTCCGTGCGAGGATACTGATCGGGGGATTCTCGGTGCCTCCGTGGATTCGGACGGCTCGCGATACGGGCTGATCCAGATTCCCGCAGGAGGAAGCAACATCCCGTTCCACGGTGACCTCGACCTCGCGCAAACGCGAATGACGATAACCGACGGCCGCGAAGTATTCGCCAAGGCCGTCGAGATGATGACCGATTGCTCGATAAGCGCGCTAGCCGCTGCCGGAGTGCGACCACAGGATGTCGACCGGTTCGTGCCGCATCAGGCCAATGCTCGCATTTTCGATGCGGTCGGGCGAAACCTCGGCGTTGCCGATCACCTGATCGTCAAGACGATCGCCGAATATGGCAACTCTTCCGCCGCGACGATCCCGCTCTCACTGTCGCTCGCCAATGAAGCGGAGCCGTTTCGGCCGGGCAAGAAAATACTCCTGGCGGCGGCAGGTGCGGGACTCAGCGGCGGGGCGCTCCTCGTCGGGATTTAGCCCAGCGAAGCTGCTCAACATCAGGACTGACTTTGTGAGATGAATAGGACAACGGGACCAATGCGAAAAATAGTCGCCGGCAAGCTGCACGGCAGCCACGTCACCGAAGCAAACCTCAACTACCACGGTTCGATAACGCTCGACCCTGACCACTGCGAAGAAGCCGGGATCCTGCCAATGGATTCGTGGAGACATGGAGCAAGACTTCCGGCGCGCGAATCTCGACCTATGTCATCCTCGGCGAGCGCGGCTCTCGATGCTGCATCCTCAACGGCGCGGCCGCCCGGACCTGCCAGCCCACTCCATCCATCTGGACGAAGCGCGCATTCCTCTCTGAAGCCGCGGATCGTTACGTTCGTCATCAACAATGTCGTTGGCTTCTCGCCGATGGCAATGCGCTGACGCGGACGGCGTTGACGACTACATCGGCAGGGGCGCTTCAGCAGAACTTTCGCCGGTTGATGGAGCAGCAGGAACTGGTGGAGGAGACCGGCGAAAGTGCTTTTGACACCGGCGGTCGGCCGGCGAAGCTTTATCGCTTCCGCCACCATGTCCTCGACGAAACGGCGGTCGCCCGGACAAAATTGCCGCTGGCGCGGGCTTGACATCCTTTATACTCAACGTAGAAATATACCCTTATAATCAATTCGATTATAACGAGAAATTCATTCGCACCGTCCGAACCCACGGTCTCGCTCGGGAAGCCCGTATGAGTGGATCGAAGTGATCTTGTAAATGAAACGCCCGAGGACGGGCTTTCAACCTTTGTCGTGAAGGAGGTGCCGCGCGAGTGGGCCAATGCCTTGCGGCAACGGTGAAGGATGTATACCGCCAGTAAACGCGTGCGTCAAAGTCGCTGTCGAATGTACAGTTCGTCTAAATGTGCAATACGTTCGATTTGTGCAAGTAACACTTGGAAAAGTGTTGCATAAAAGAAACGTCTAATTATATAAAGCTGGCAAGCTAAACTTTAAACTTGCACAAATGAGCGTCGCGGATAGCGTCCCACTGTGAAGCGTGCACTGCGATGTGCGTCTGTTTCGATCGTGGGGGCAAGACGGTCGTCCATTGATGTTCTTCCCTTTTTTATTGAGAGGCAAAAGTTGAAGCCGCAAGACGGCTGCTAGGTTGCGCGCATACGAAAACGCAACACATCGCCGTCCCCCAAACTTCATGTCTTCAACGCTCTTTCGGAGGCTTGCTGAGGGAATGCTATTGGGAAAGCCAGATATGTCCGCGTCGAATGATCTTGGGGATGAAAAACGCCAGACCGAGCTTTCAAGCTTTGTCATGAGGGAGGTGCAGCGCATTCTTGCCCAATGCGATGAGGCGAAGCAGGGTGACAAGGCTGCTGTTGCGCCTTCGGGTTCTCCTTCCAACGAATTGACCGCCGTGGCCGCCGAATTTCTTGGTAGGCTCGAGGCCGAAGCAGCGCGACGGCTAAACGCCCAGGCGGGTGAGATCGCTTCGCGACCACGGGCAGCCGATCATCCGCTCGGGCATCCGGTTCTGAAAGATTGCCCGAGAGAAGGCGCGCGCATTGCAGAATGGGCCGGTCCAGTTGCGGGGTCGACGCATCTTGAGAGACGTTTTGGAATACCGCGGTCCACTTTGTACTGGTGGCAGCGACACAATGATGTGGTTGCCTTTCGGAGAGGCTCCCGGAAGCATGTATTTCCCCTAGCTCAGTTCATCGACGGCAGGCCTATGCCCGGAATCAGGCAGGTCCTTTCCTCGATCTCCGATCCCAGACTGGCTTGGCTGTGGCTGATCAGCCCCTCGCCTCTTCTCAAGGGTCGCGTCCCTATCGAATTGCTCAGAGAAGGTATGAACACAGAAGTTGTTACATCCGCCGCCCAGGCTGTTTCTCTGATTGAATCTATCTGACAATTGGCCGGATGCCGATGGCTTTCCGCGCATTATGTAAGTGCGCACAAACAGATGTACCAATTGTGCGATTTGTTCAAATGTACAGTTGTTCAATTTGTGCAAGTAATACAATGGATTTAGTGACAATAATGCAACGGATACTTCTATATATGGTTGGCAAACGGAATTTGAACTTGCACTAATTCGCCCGGTGAATAGCGTTCGAGCCGGGAAGGATGCATTGCGATGCGCATCTTTTTCGATCGTGGGGCAGGGAGCGGTTCGTCCATCGACGTCCTCGCCCCTTTCAAAATCATTGAATGGAGATCAAGTATGAACATCAAGAGCCTTCTTCTCGGCTCAGCTGCGGCTCTGATCGCAGCTTCCGGTGCTCGCGCCGCCGACGCGGTGACGGTCGCCGAGCCGGAACCGGCAGAATACGTCAAGATCTGCGACGTATATGGCTCGGGCTACTTCTACATCCCCGGCACCGAAACCTGCCTGCGCATCGGCGGCTATGTCCGTTACGACATCAGCGCTGGCGACGTTGGCTCCTACGATGGGGCGCGGACCCACGACGTCCAAGACGGCAGCGACCAGGGCACCTGGCGCAAGAACGCCCGCTTTGACCTAAGGACTTGGACCGGCCAGGAAACCGAACTCGGTACTTTGAAGACATACACCGAGACCAAATTCAATTTCGGTAACCGCAACGCCTATTCGGGTCCCGACAGTCCCCAGAACTATGCCTTCAACAGGGGCATCACGCTGAACTTCGCCTGGATCCAACTCGGTGGCCTTCGCGTCGGCAAGGACGAATCGGCCTTCGATACGTTTATCGGCTATGCCGGCAACGTCCTCAACGATACGCTCGTTCCCTACGGCGATTTCGACACCAACGTCGTGCAGTACTACTTCGACGCCGGCAATGGCTTCTCCGCCGTGGTATCGCTCGAAGAGGGGTCTGGCGTCGTCGGCACGATCGACAGCTACGTTCCGCATCTTGTCGGCGGCGTGAAGTACACGCAGGGCTGGGGCGCCATCACCGGCGTCGTGGCTTACGACAGCAACTACGAAGAGGTAGCCGGCAAGGTCCGCTTGGATGTAAACGCCACCAACGAACTGTCGCTGTTCATTATGGCTGGCTATGGGACCGACGACAACCTAACCGATGGGACCTACGCTATTCCTGCCGGCGGTCGCGGCTTCTACAAGCAGTGGGGTGGCAACTGGGCCGTCTGGGGCGGCGGCACCTACAAGTTCAACGAGAAGACCTCTTTCAACCTTCAGGCGGCGTATGACGAGTGGAAGAACCTCGGCATCGCCGCCAATGTCGCCTACGATATCGTTCCTGGTCTGACGATCACGGCCGAAGTCGACTATCTCCACGCTGGCAAGTTCGGGGATGTGGACTTCTCTAACTGGACCAATGCCGACAAGAAGAACAGCGTCGGCGGTCTCCTCCGCTTCCAGCGCTCGTTCTGAGGATTGAAGAGCCCGTTGCCGCGTTCGAAGCAGTAACTGTGAGCCTAATTTGCGGCTGAACCATTGTGTGAGGCTTGTAGAGGCTTTCGGCGAATTGCTTGATCACGGACCTCCAATCCGAGCATTTCGTCGATGAGAAGGGCGCCCTGTTCCCGGGCGCCCTTTTTTAAGGGTTATCATCAGACTCTCTCCCGGGGGAACTGTGGGTAAGAAACAACGCATCGTCCTGCAGGCAGCTGTTTTGGCGTCTGCCTTTGGCTTTTTTTTGCTGATCCTGATCCTGCAGATGGTCAGTTTTTTGGTTGACTAGGCACGCGCAAGCGGGAGCAATCGCGCAGAGACACACGGAAGTTTTTTTCGCCAGCGAAACCCCGACGACCTGATGGGAGTCGCGCCAGCAGGGTGGGTGCCACGTCCGGTGCCACCGACCATGCGAGATGCCGATTGTTGGCGCGTCTGTCAGTTCGCGCGGCCATATTCATTCTGGTGCCGATCTGTTGCCTTTTCTGCTTTTCCCATGCGTTTTAGGCCGAGCCATTTGTGAAGCGGGCGGTCAATGGATCTGCGCCTCGCGATTGCCTGCCGTTGCCTGGTTGATCTGGGCGGCATAATCCGAGAGCGAACGCTGCAACCGCGGTTCGAATTGCGCGAAGTTGAACCGGACTTCATCCGCCGTCAGGAACTGGTGGGTTGCGCCGGGAAAGCCGGCGACCATCACAAGGTCGCCTTCCTTGACGCCTTCACAGGCTATGGGTAGCCAACTCTTCGGCCGGTAAGGCACATTGTCGCGCGCATATGGCCGGGAGGAATCATCAGGAGCGACATAGGCGCGATAAAAGCCGAAGTCGCCTGTGTGGCGCGGCCACATCCAATTGTCCGTTTCGCCGCCGAAGTTACCGATGCCGAGCGCGGGCGCATAGACAAGGCGCACGTCCTCGATTTCGAGCTTCTGCTGGAGATAGTAGGAGGCGCCGCCATAATAGACCCCTACGTCGCAGCGGCGATTGGGCTGTCCTTCACATGCGGCGACCAGGGCCTTGCGGTTCGTGGCGAGCCGCTCATAGCGGGCAAACCCATTCAGCTTGTCCGAGACGCCCTTGAGCATTTCGGCGGTCACATCCGCATGTCCTCGATCACATAGATTCGGCTGCCTGGCGCCGCGGGCAATTCTTCACCCAGGGCTCTTCCCCAGAAAGCCGTCTGTGAGATAGTCCTAGCCCTCCTTGCTGTGGAATCGGATGGATTCGAACACGCAGTGACGATTGGTTGCGACCCAGCCCTTCTGGACTGACGAACGAGGCGGAGCATCCGCCCAGTGATACGATCGCGTTGAGCGCGTCAGCGTCCAAACGGCCCAGCTGGGCGGGACCGATCTGGAGCCCATCCGCGCCGCATGGCCGCGCCCACTTCCGCAGTCTGGCCCGGCATCCACATACCTTCGTCCGCCGACGTAGCCGTGACCGTCCAGAGCAAGGCGATGGCAGTTGCTTCGGCCAAACATTTCAAATTCGAGTTCATGCTGACCTGTCGCTCTCATCTTGCCTCCTGTTCTCAGCAGATTGGATTGGTGACTATCGGGATGGCCGGAGTCCTGGCGCCCGCGCGGCGGCCAACACCGTAAAGACCGAGTGGACCCGTTAACCCCAAGAGTCCTGATGGCGCTCACCTCTCATATTTGTCGCGCGCAACGTTTGCGGATCATCCGCTGCACCTATCGTGCCAAATGAATAAAGCCTTCAATTACAAATGGTGAGCCGCCTCATCCATGTCCGATCTCCGACGTCGTTCACGTAAAAGGCTCGGTGCTTCCACGCTCTTTTGCTCTTCGCCCGTCCCTCTTCCGTCTTGACTAGCAGGAGCCTACGGCCTATCTCACTGCCGCGTTAGCACTCGCTTCTGGTGAGTGCTAACCACGCTCCGGCAACGGAGAACCGTTCAACATCCGCACCAGGGAAATCCAAAAATGGCAAAGTCGAATTTCCGGCCGCTGCATGACCGCGTGGTCGTTCGCCGCGTCGAGTCCGAAGCGAAGACCGCCGGCGGGATCATCATCCCCGATACGGCTAAGGAAAAGCCGCAGGAAGGCGAGATCATCGCCGTCGGTTCCGGCGCCCGTGACGAGGTCGGCAAGCTCGTCCCGCTGGACGTCAAGGCCGGCGACCGCATCCTGTTCGGCAAGTGGTCGGGCACCGAAGTCAAGCTCAACGGCGAAGACCTTCTGATCATGAAGGAAGCGGACATCATGGGCGTCATCGGCTGACACGGCCGCCGCCTTTCATCCGCACCATCCAATCTGAATTTCGGGCGAAATGCCCAGGAGTAACAAATGGCTGCCAAAGACGTAAAATTCTCCCGTGACGCTCGTGAGCGCATGCTGCGCGGCGTCAACATCCTCGCCGACGCGGTGAAGGTCACGCTCGGCCCCAAGGGCCGCAACGTCGTCATCGACAAGTCGTTCGGCGCACCGCGCATCACCAAGGACGGCGTCACCGTCGCCAAGGAAATCGAGCTTGAGGACAAGTTCGAAAACATGGGCGCGCAGATGGTCCGCGAAGTTGCTTCGAAGACCAACGACATCGCCGGCGACGGCACTACGACCGCGACCGTTCTGGCACAGTCGATCGTCCAGGAAGGCCACAAGTCGGTTGCCGCCGGCATGAACCCGATGGACCTCAAGCGCGGCATCGACCTCGCCGTCGCCGACGTCGTCGCGACGCTGATCAAGAACGCCAAGAAGATCAAGACCTCGGAAGAGGTTGCCCAGGTCGGCACCATCGCCGGCAATGGCGACGTTTCGGTCGGCTCGATGATCGCGGAAGCGATGCAGAAGGTCGGCAATGAGGGCGTCATCACGGTCGAGGAAGCCAAGACCGCCGAGACCGAGCTCGAAGTCGTTGAAGGCATGCAGTTCGACCGCGGCTATCTCTCGCCCTACTTCGTCACCAACGCCGAAAAGATGGTTGCGGATCTGGAAGACGCCTACATCCTGCTCCACGAGAAGAAGCTCTCCAACCTGCAGGCCATGCTGCCGATCCTCGAGGCCGTCGTGCAGACCTCGAAGCCGCTGGTCATCATCTCGGAAGATGTCGAAGGCGAGGCCCTGGCCACGCTGGTCGTCAACAAGCTGCGTGGCGGCCTGAAGATCGCCGCCGTCAAGGCGCCGGGCTTCGGTGATCGCCGTAAGGCCATGCTGGAAGACATCGCCATCCTCACCGGTGGCCAGGTCATTTCCGAAGATCTCGGCATCAAGCTCGAGAATGTCGGCCTCGACATGCTCGGCCGCGCCAAGAAGGTGTCGATCTCCAAGGAGAACACCACCATCGTCGACGGCGCCGGCAAGAAGGAAGAAATCCAGGGCCGCGTCGCCCAGATCAAGCAGCAGATCGAGGAGACCACCTCGGACTACGACAAGGAGAAGCTGCAGGAACGTCTCGCCAAGCTGGCGGGCGGCGTTGCCGTGATCCGCG
>NZ_JAMYUP010000040.1:0-49905 GCF_040323155.1 Mesorhizobium sp. M0060 | reverse complement strand
GAAGGATCGCCCGTAAAGCGGATGACACGGATCCAATACCCGGACCACTTCGACCGATGATTCGTCAGACTCACCAGCAGGGATATTCCTGTAGGCCTTCGCTAGGGCTTGAACCGGCCCCACGGTCCCTCGAACGCCTTGCGCGCAGCAATCACCGCCAAGTCGATGTCCTGGCGGTCGCCGCGCGGCACCGTGGCAATGACCGCACCGGTGGCCGGATTGCGGCTCTCCATAGTCCGGCCCAAGAGGGCATCGACCCAGGCGCCGCCGATGAACATCTGCCGATGGCGCCCGTCGATCGGCAGCCGCAGTGCCGCCGCTGTCTGAGCTATGGTCATGACCGTCCTCCAACCACGCGCGGTAGTCTCTCAGTCTAGATTAGCGGTATCGTTGTATCGAGTCCGTGGGTGATCCGTAACGAACTTATCGCTACCATCAGGAGGCGTGGTCAGCGTCGCACCACGGGCAATCACTTGAGATTAATTATCGATCTCGAGGCCGCCCCTCATCGCCCTGCCGGGCACTTCTCCCCATATAGTGACGGGGAGAAGGACGCCTTCGCAAAGGATTTCGCCAATATCCAGCGCTGCAAAAAAGCGCGCCGAGGTGCGGCTAGTCCCTTCTCCCCGTCACTATACGGGGAGAAGATGCCGGCAGGCAGATGAGGGGCGGCGCCAACCTGCGCGATTGCCTCGACCGCTATTCGGCCGCCAGGGCCAGTTGCGGCCTTTCGCTTTCTTCTGCCGTCGTGGCCGCCTCCTCCGTTGCCCCGACCTTCTTTGGCTCCCTGCCGAAGAACAGCGCGTAGGCTGCCGGCAGGACAAGAATGGTCAGCACCGTGGCGACGAGGATGCCACCCATCATGGCATAGGCGAGCGGCCCCCAGAAGACGCCGCGCGAGATCGGGATCAGCGCCAGCACCGCGGTCAGCGCCGTCAGCACGATCGGCCGGAACCGGCGAACGGCCGAGCCGATGATGGCCTCGGAGCGCTCCACGCCGGCGGCGATGTCCTGGTCGATCTGATCGACCAGGATGATCGAGTTTCGCATGATGATGCCGAGCAGAGCGATGACACCGAGGATGGCGACGAAGCCGAACGGCGCGCCGCTGATCAAAAGTGCTGCCGCCGCCCCGATGATGCCGAGCGGACCGGTCGCCAGCACCAGCATCGCCTTGCCGAAATGCTGCAGCTGGATCATCAGCAGCACGACGATGACCGCAAGCATGATTGGCGCTTTCGCCGCAATCGAGGCCTGGCTTTCGGCCGCATCCTCGGCGCCGCCCTGGATCTCAATCTTGTAGCCGGGTGCGAGGCCGTCGCGCAGGCCCTGCATCTCGCTGTACATTTTCATGGCGACATCGTTCGGCTGCACGCCGTCCGGCAGCGTGGCGCGTACGCTGATGGTCGGCAAGCGGTCGCGCCGCCATTCGACGCCTTGCTCCAGCACCGGGACGATCTTGGCCACCTGCGACAGTGGCACGAAGCCGCCGAATTCGGTCGGGATATAGACGGAATCCACCGCGGACAGCAGATGCCGGTTTGCCTCCGGTTCACGGGCAACGATCGAAACCGTCTCCTCGCCGTCGCGGAAGTCATCCAGCGGCGCGCCGGCCATGGTCGCCTGCAGCATCTGGCGGATGCGCTGCGAGGTGACGCCGAGCGCACGGGCGCGATCCTGGTCGATCACCAGCTTCATCGCCGGCACCGGCTCCAGCCAGTCGTCGTGGATGGCGCCGAGCAGCGGATTTGCCTGGAACTTCGCCTTTACCTCGTCGGCGATGCGGCGCACCTCCTGGCGATCCGGACCCATGACGCGCATCTGCACCGGCCAGCCGGTCGGCGGACCGAGGAACAGGCGATCGACCTTGGCGCGGATCGACGGGAAATCCTCGGCCAGGATGGTGCGCAGCTTGACGATCAGCCGCTCGCGGGCCGGTTCGTCATTGGCCATCACCAGAAGCTGGGCGAAGTTCGGGTTGCGAAGCTGCTGGTCGAGCGGCAGGAAGAAACGCGGTGCGCCTTCGCCGATATAGGTGGCGATGAAGCGCTTGTCCTTGTCGTCCATCATCCTGGCTTCGAGCGCCTTGGCCTGCGTCTCGACTTCCTTGATGCTGGTGCCTTCAGGCAGCCAGAGGTCAACAAGGATTTCCGGGCGCGACGATTGTGGGAAGAAATTCTGCGGGATGAACTGGAACGCCCACAGGCTGGTGGCAAAGGTCATCAGCGTCATCACCAGCACGATGATGCGATGGCGCACCGCCCATGCCACGGTCGAGCGAAGCCGGCGGTAGAAGCCGGTGTCGAAGACATCGTGATGGTTGCCGGCGTGCTTGCGCTGCTTCAGGATCATGTGGCCGAGCCATGGCGTGAAATAGACCGCCGCGAACCAGGACACGACCAGCGCGATGCCGACGACGTAGAACAGGGTGCGCACATATTCGCCGGCCGTCGAGGCGGCGAAGCCGACGGGGATGAAGCCGGCTGTGGTGATCAGCGTGCCGGTCAGCATCGGGAAGGCGGTCGAGGAGTAGGCGAAGCTCGCCGCCTCGACCTTGACCAAGCCTTCCTCGAGCTTTCGCTCCATCATTTCGACGACGATCATCGCGTCGTCGACCAAGAGGCCAAGGGCGATGATCAGCGCGCCGAGCGAGATGCGCTGCAGGTCGATGCCGAGCTCGTACATGATGGCGAAGGTGGCGGCCAGGACCAGCGGAATGACGATCGCGATCACCAGACCCGAACGCCAGCCGATCGACAGGAACGAGACGACAAGCACGATCAGCAGCGCTTCACCGAGCGCTTCCATGAACTCGGCCACCGCATCCTTGACGACTTCCGGCTGGTCGGAAACCTGGTCCACCGAAACGCCATAGGGCAGCGCCTCCTCGAAGCGCTTGTAGGTCGCTTCGACGTCCTTGCCGACATCGGTGACGTTGAAGCCCTTGGCCATGACGACGCCGAGCTGGACGCTGTCGTGGCCGTTGAAGCGGTATTTGCGCTGGTACGGGTCCTCGAGGCCGGAGGTCACGGTGGCGATGTCGCCGAGGCGCGTCACCTGGTTGCCGGCGCGCAGGCGAAGCTCGCGGATGTCGGCCGCCTTGGCGACGTCGCCTTCGACCGAAATGCGCACCGAACGCTGGCCGGTGTCGACCGAACCTGCCGGGTCGACATTGTTCTGGCCCCTGATCGCATTCTGCAGGTCGGTCAGCGTCAGGCCGCGTTCGGCAAGCACCTTGGACGACACGTCGATATAGAGCTTTTCCGGCTGGTCGCCGATGATCACGGCTTTCTCGACGCCGGGCGTCGTCAGCAGCATGTCGCGCGCCTGGATGGCGAATTTCTTCAGCTCGGGATAGCTGTAGCCGTCGCCGCTGATCGAATGCAGCGTGATGAATGTGTCGCCAAATTCGTCGTTGAAGTAGGGCCCGAGCAGCCCCTGCGGCAGCTCGTTCGAGATATCGCCGACCTTCTTGCGCACCTGATAGAACGCATCCGCAACCTGCGCCGGGTTGGTGTCGCCCTTGACCTGCAAGGTGATGATGGCGCTGCCGGCGCGGGTATAGGAGCGGACGAAATCGAGATGCGGCGTTTCCTGCAGCTTGCGCTCGATCTTATTGACGACCTGGTCCTCCATCTCCTTAATCGAGGAGCCTGGCCAGATCGCCTGGACGACCATGACGCGGAAGGTGAAATCGGGGTCTTCCTTCTGGCCCATGCGCATCAGGCCGAGCGCACCGGCGACGATGATAAGCCCGAACAGGAAGCGGGCAATGCTCGGATGGCCGATTGCCCAGCGCGAAAGATTGAAAGACCGCTTTTCATTGGTGTTGGTGGTCATCGGCGTCAGTCCGTTTCAATTTGATCAACAGAGCACGCGCTTTCGCATGCCCAAGGAACTTCCGATGTGAGCTTCCGGGCGGCGAGGCTTTCCGAGTTGAAAGATCTACATCGCGGTGGGACGCGAGGATCGACGTGGGGGTTACATCGACCTGAGATCTCGAAAATCGGGGGCGCCTGCCGCCCGGAAACCGTGAATTGCCTGGCCGTCAGCGCAAGCGCCTTGCGGCGTCGTCATCGGCCGATGCCGACTGCTGCGCTGCATCGCCGGTCAGCTTGACTTTCAGATTCTCGGTCATGAACTGCGTGCCGGCGGCCACCACGACGTCGCCCGGCTTCAGCCCATCGGCGACACTGACGCCGTCGGGCGTGAAGGCGGCGACCTTGACCGGATGCGCATGGACCGTTCCGCCATTGCGGTCGACGGTCCAGACGATCGATTGGCTGTCCTTTTGCGCCAACGCGCTCAGCGGGATCGACACCAGCTGCTGCCGGTTGCCCGCCGCAGCTTCGATGGAGGCGGTCATGCCAAGCAGCACGCGCGGATCGTTGGGCAGGCTGACGCGAACGGCAAAGGTGCGCGACTGCGGATCGGCGCTGCCGGCGACTTCGCGGACCTTGCCTTCGAGCGTCAGCGCCTCGTCGGACCAGAAGCCGGCCTTGACGGTCTTGCCCGGCTTGAATTCGGCGATATCGGTTTCCGGAACAGCGATCAGGACTTCCTTCTCGCCGTCGATGGCAACGGTCACCACCGGCGTGCCGGAGCCGACCACCTGGCCGACATCGGCGGCAACGGCAGTGACGATCCCGTTCTTGTCCGCCTTGAGATCGGTATAGCGGACCTGGTTCTGTGCCTGCGCAAGCTGCGAGCGGGCGGAGTCTCGCGTGGCGACCGCCTGATTGTAGCTGAGCGTCGCCTGCTCGAGCTGCGACTTCGGCGCGAAATTCTTCGCGTAGAGCTGTTCGGCGCGCTTGCGCGTAAGCTCGACTGTCTCGACCTGACGGTCGGCAGCATCGAGGCTGGCCTGAGCGCTTCTCACCGAAAGCTCATAGTCGGTGGGATCGATGCGGGCGAGAACGTCGCCCGGCTTGACGCGGTCACCGATGTCGACAAGGCGCTCGGTGATCTTGCCGTTGATGCGAAAGCCGAGATTCATCTCGGTGCGGGCGCGCACCGATCCGGAATAGGAAAGCTGACGGGTATCGCTCGCCTTGGCGATCTCGACCACCTTGACCGGGCGGATGATCTCCTTGACCTCGGCTTTCTCCTGCGAGCAGCCGACGAGGCCGAGAGCGGCAACGACAATCAATGCCAGGCCGGGGGCCGTTCGCCTGTTGGTGATGGACTTGGACAAAGACACTTTTTCGTACTCCCGAACTGTGGAGATGAATTGCCGACATCGCCGCCCCACGGGCGGCAACGGTCATTTCTTCAAGGCTCTGATTGCAAACTCGGTCAGCTCGTCCGGCGTCGCCCGGTTCTTCTTGGCGAGGCACTGAGCCATCATCTGTGGATGACAGAGGCTGATAATAGCAGCACCGAAACACCGGGAAGCGACTACCGGATCCTGATCGACGAACTCGCCGGCGGCGATGCCCTCGCGGATCACTTCCGCGACCAATTCGTGGATGCTGTCGATGTGCTTTTCGATGACATGCCAGTCGCGCTCGATGGCGACGATGACCATCTCGTGCACCTTCTCCTGGTCGATCATGGTCTCGAGCGTCCACTGATAATGCGTGTGCACGTAGCGGCGGAGCTTCTCGCTGGCGGTGCCGGAACCATGGCAGGCCTCGTAGGTCAGCCGGTAGCAGGTGGCGAGCATGCGGCCGCAAACCGCCTGGTGGATTTCGACCTTGGAGGCGAAGAAGCGATAGATGTTGGCGGTCGACATGCCGAGTTCGCGCGCTATGTCGGCGACGTTGGTCTTGCCGTAGCCGTAGTGGCGGAACAATCGCTCCGCGCAATCCAGGATGCGGGTCACATTTTCCTGGCGGGCGGAGTCGGCGGTGGTGTCTAGGGTTTCAAGCATCTCATTGGCCAAAATTTACGACTGACGAATTTAGAATTTCGTCACTCGTAAATTGAAAACCGTCACCTGTCAAGGCGCGATGTTGGCCGGCTGGCTCAATTGATGACAGATGCTGACATCGTCTTAGGTGAGTCCGCCTGTGAAGCGGGCTCTCGAGAGGTCCTCCAAGCCATGTGGTAAACCCGCCCGCGCGCGTCTACAGCCCCGCGTCTTATTGACGCAAAGGACGCGGTAGCAGTTTGATTTTGCGTATGATTTTCCGAAATCGGTTCCGACTTGGGGTCATGCACTAAGGCTGTTTCGCCATTTCTCGCAGCCGGAACTTCTGGATCTTGCCCGTCGAAGTCTTCGGGATCTCGGCAAAGATCACCGCTTTCGGCACCTTGAAGCGGGCGAGCAGCGCGCGGCAGTGCTCGATGACCTCGGCCTCGGTCGCCGCCTTGCCCGGCTTCAGCTCGACATAGGCAACCGGCACCTCGCCCCATTTGTCGTCGGATCTGGCGACAACGCCACAGGAGGCGACGGCAGGATGTTTGTAGAGCGCCTCCTCGACTTCGATCGAGGAGATGTTCTCGCCGCCGGAGATGATGATGTCCTTGGAGCGATCCTTGAGCTGGATGTAGCCGTCCGGATGCATGACGCCGAGGTCGCCCGAATGGAACCAGCCACCGGCAAAGGCCTCGTCGCTCGCTTTGCGGTTCTTCAAATAGCCCTTCATGACGATGTTGCCGCGGAACATCACCTCGCCAATCGTCTCGCCGTCGGCCGGCGTCTCTTGCATGGTCTGCGGGTCCATCACGGTCAGGCCTTCGAGCGCGGCATAGCGCACGCCTTGCCTGGCCTTCTTCGCTGCCCTCGGCCCCTTCGCCAGCCGGTCCCACTCGCCGTGCCATTCGTTGACGACGGCCGGGCCATAGGTTTCGGTCAGGCCGTAGAGATGGGTGACGGCAAAGCCCGCATCGGCCATGCCCGACAGCACCGCCTCAGGCGGCGGCGCCGCGGCGGTGTTGAAGGTGACGGTCTGCGGGAACTGCCGCTTGTCCTCGTCCCTGGCGTTGATCAGCACCGACATGACGATGGGTGCACCGCAGAGATGGGTGACGCCGTGATCGGCGATGGCATCGTAGATCGGCTTTGGCCGCACCCAGCGCAGGCAGACATGGGTGCCGGCCTGCACGGCAAGCGTCCAGGGAAAGCACCAGCCGTTGCAGTGGAACATCGGCAGCGTCCACAGATAGACCGGGTGCTTGCCCATGCCGGCATGGATGGTGTTGGCATAGGCCATGAGTGCCGCGCCGCGATGGTGGCAGACGACGCCCTTCGGATTGCCTGTCGTGCCGGAGGTGTAGTTGAGCGAGATGGCATCCCATTCGTCGTCCGGCATCGACCAGGCGAAATCCTCATCGCCGTCGGCGACAAACGCCTCGTAGTCGAGCGTGCCGATCCGCTCGCCCTTGGGATAGGGCGCGTCGGCGGCGTAATCGGGATCGTCATAGTCGATCACCAGCGGCTTGACCTTGGCCAGCGCCAGCGCTTGCCGAACCACGCCGGTGAATTCGCGATCGACGAACAGCACCTTGGCTTCGGCATGGTCGAGCTGGAAGGCGATGACCGCGGCATCGAGGCGGGTGTTGAGCGAGTGCAGCACGGCCTTGGTCATCGGTACGCCGAAATGCGCTTCCAGCATCGGCGGTGTGTTGGACAGCATGACGGTGACGGTATCGCCCTTGCCGATGCCGCGCTTCGCCAGCGCCGAGGCAAGCCTCAGCGAGCGTTTCCAGAAATCGTGATAGGTTGTGCGCTGGCGGCCATGGATGATGGCGGTCTGGTCGGGAAAGGTTTTTGCCGCCCGCTCAAAATAGGTCAGCGGCGTCAGCGGCTGGTGGTTGGCCGGATTCCTGTCGAGATCCTGTTCGTAGGGATTGCCCATCCCGTCCTCCGCCAGTGTTCGTCCAGAACTTCTAACCGCGGCCTTCCGGCCCGTCACCACCAACGATGCCATCATAGACCGCGTTTGGCGCAGGATGGTCTAGATTCGGCGGGCGAAAGAGCATCGTATGCCTTCGCTCAATTTGACTTTTGTCGAGAGCCGTGAATAATGTCAGCGAGGAGATGGCATGGCGATCCGACCGGCAGAACAGCTTATCCACAAGGCCGCCTGGCTTTACTATGCACACGGCCTGCGCCAGGACCAAGTGGCCAGCCAGCTGAAGATTTCCCGTGCCTCGGTGGCGATGTATCTGCGCAAGGCGCGCGAGACCGGCATCGTCAACATCTCGACCTCGACCCAGCTTTTCACCGACGACGTCCTGGCGCGCAAGCTGGAAGACGCGCTGCAGCTCGACGCCGTCTGGATCGCGCCGGAAAACGGCTATGTCGCCGACCCGTCGACCGACATTGCTGTGCTGGCGGCAAGCGTCTTTCTCGAGCTGGTCAAGAAGGGCGACCGTATCGGCGTCGCCTGGGGACGGACCGTCTATACGATCGCCGACATCATGTCCTATGCCGACCTGCAGGACGTCACGGTGGTGCAGCTCTGCGGCAATCTGGGAGCCCCCTATTCGTACCGGCCCGACCAATGCACCATGGAAATCGCGCGCCGGCTCAATGCCAAGGGGCTGAATTTATACGCGCCGCTGGTGCTGACGACGGAAGAACTGGCACGCGGCCTGCGCGCCGAGCCGGTGATCCGCGAGCAATTGTCGGGCATCGGTGACTGCGGCCTGGCGCTGTACTCGGTCGGCTCGGTGGATACCGACAGCCATTTGGTCAAATGCGGCGCGCTGACGCCAAGCGAAATGGCTGCATTGCGCAAGGCGGGTGCGGCCGGCGTCATCGCCGGACAGATCATCGATGCCGAAGGCAAGGCGCTCGACTGCAGCTACAACCGCCGGGTGATTTCGGCAGAGCTGTCATCGCTGCGCAGGATCGAAAAGCGCCTTGTGGTGGTGCAGGAGGACAGCAAGTTCGAACCGCTCATCGCGGCGATCGCCGGCGGGTTCTGCACCCATCTCGTTGTCGGCGCGCGCATGGCACGGCGGCTGCTCGACTACGCTGGAGCAACAGCAGAAAAGGTCGCCTGATACCCAGTTCCAGCCGCCGGCGCTTTGTCATCAAGGCGTCGCGGCATTCCTGTTCACAACAAACGAGAAATCGGACGAAGTTGATATGAAGAACCTGTGGAATGACGGCGACGCGGAGAAACTGGTCGCCGACTATGCAAAGAAGGGTGTGTCCCGAGACCTGGCGCTGCGCGTCTACACGACCAGGCTTCTGGGCGGCGAGCCGCGGCTCGTCCTGCATGGGGGCGGCAACACCTCGTGCAAGACCAAGGCCACCGATCTTGTCGGCGACGAATGGGACGTGCTCTGCGTCAAGGGCAGCGGCTGGGACATGGGCGTCATCGAGCCGCAAGGCCTGCCGGCGGTCAAGCTCGGCGCGCTGTTGAAGGCGCGGTCGCTGCAAAAACTCCCCGACGAGGACATGGTCGCGCTGCAACGGGCGAACCTCATCGATCCATCCTCGCCCAATCCGTCCGTCGAGACGCTGCTGCACGCCTTCCTGCCGCACAAATTCGTCGACCACACGCATTCGACCGCAATCCTGGCCATCGTCGACCAGGACGACAGCGAGCCGCTGAGCCGGAAGGTGTTCGGCGAAAAGATGGGGTTCGTGCCCTACATCATGCCGGGTTTCGATCTGGCCAAGGCGGCTGCCGACATCTTCGACGCCGATCCGACGGTCGAAGGCCTGATCCTCGACAAGCACGGCATTTTCACCTTCGGCGACGATGCCAAGCAAGCGTACGACCGCATGATCCACTATGTGACCGTCGCCGAGGACTACATTGCCAGGAACGGCAAGCCGCCTGTCGACAAGTCGGCCTTGCCTGCCAGGCTGGCCAAGCCGGCGGAGATTGCGCCCGTGCTGCGCGGCGCGGTGGCGGTGGCGCGCGGCGAAGGCCGCTTCGACCGCATGATCAGCGATTTCCGCACCTCGGACGCGATCGTCGATTTCATCAATTCGGCGAGGATTGCCGACTTGGCCGGACGCGGCGTCTCGACACCCGACCTGTCGATCCGCATCAAGACCGGACCGATGGCACTGCCGGCGCCCGACGCGGACAAGATCGGCGACTACAAATCCGTCATCCGCCAGCATGTCGAGAAATTCGCCAAGGACTATCGCGCCTATTTCGAAACCAACGACGCGCTCGACGATGTGAAGCGCACCATGCTCGACCAGATGCCGCGGCTGACGCTGGTGCCGGGCCTCGGCATGTTCGGCCACGGCCGCACGCTCAAGGACGCGAAGATCGCCTCCGACGTCGGTGAAATGTGGATCGAGGCGGTGCGCGGCGCCGAAGCCATCGGCGATTTCCGGCCATTGTCGAAAAAGGAGCTGTTCCCGCTCGAATACTGGTCGCTGGAACAGGCCAAGCTCGCCTCCAACAAGCCGAAGCCGCTAACCGGCCAGATTATGCTGGTCACCGGCGGCGCCGGCGCGATCGGCGCCGCCACCGCAAAGCTGTTCGCCGACAACGGTGCCCATGCGGTGGTCGTCGATCTCGACGCGTCAAGAGCTGCCGAGGCGGCAAAAAAAGCCGGCAACAATTCGATCGGCATTGGCGCCGACATCACCGATCCGGCGCAGATGCGCGCTGCGTTCGACAACGCGGTCGCCGTCTTCGGCGGCCTCGACATTCTCGTCTCCAATGCCGGTGCTGCCTGGGAGGGCCGGATCGGCGAGCTCGACGACGCCACTTTGCGCAAGAGCTTCGAACTCAATTTCTTCGCCCACCAGTCGGCGGCGCAGAATGCCGTGCGCATCATGCTTGAACAGGGCACCGGCGGCGTGCTTTTGTTCAACACCTCGAAGCAGGCGGTCAATCCGGGGCCGAAGTTCGGCGCTTACGGCATTCCCAAAGCGGCGACGCTGTTCCTGTCCAGGCAATATGCACTCGACTACGGCGCGCATGGCATCCGCTCCAATGCCGTCAACGCCGACCGCATCCGTTCGGGGTTGCTGACCGACGCCATGATCGCCAGCCGCTCGGGCGCGCGCGGCGTATCGGAGAAGGAGTACATGTCGGGCAACCTGCTTGGGCAGGAAGTGACGGCCGAAGACGTCGCCCAGGCCTTCCTGCATCAGGCGCTGGCCGAGCGGACGACCGCAGACGTGACGACGGTGGATGGCGGGAATATTGCCGCGGCGTTGAGGTAAGCCAAATCTCACCAACAAAAAAGAGCGGCCCGCGAGCCGCTCTTTTCTTTGCCGATAGTGGAAGACTACTTGGCGTTCGGGTTCGGCATCCAGGCCGGCATCGCGACATCGGCATGGGCGAATTGCGGCAGCTTGGCCGAGAGGTCTTCCATGTTCTTGATGTCCTTGTCGAGGAGGTCCTTTTGGGTGATTAGCGTCGGCGGCACGATGACGTTGTGGCCGGGGTCTTCGCCGGCCAAAAGCTGCGCCAGCGCACGCACCGAGACCTGGCCGACAACGGCCGGATTGGTGGCGGCGGTTGCGGCCCAGGCGCTGTCGGGCTCGCGCATCGCGGCGATGTCCGAGGTCGAAATGTCGGCCGAATAGATCTTGACGTCCTTGTTCAGTCCGGCCTCGTCGACGGCGATCTTCACGCCCTTGGCGAATTCGTCATAAGGCGCGAACATCACCTTGATGTCGGGATGAGCCGACAACACCGAGCGAGCCTGGTTGGCGACCGAATTGGCGATCGGATTGTCGAGCGTGCCGAACATGGCGGCTTCGTTAATGCCGGCATACTTCTTTTTGAATTCAACCCAGGTCTCGTTGCGGCGGTCGAGCGGGGCGATGCCGGCGACATAAACATAGCCGGCCTTCCAGCTCTCGCCATTGTCCTTGACCGCCTGTTCGAGCGCCAGGCGCGCAAGATCGCGGTCGGACTGTTCGATCTGCGGGATTTTGGGGTTTTCGACATTGACATCGAAGGCGACGACCTTGATGCCGGCGTCGACGGCGCGCTGGGCGGCGTCCTTCATCGATTCCGTCAGTCCGTGCTGGATGATGATGCCCTGGACGCCGAGCGCGATGGCTTGGTCGACCATGTCAGCCTGAAGGGCTGCGTCCTGACGGCTGTCGAGCACGCGCAGGTCGACGCCGAGTGCCTTGGCCTGCGCCTCGACGCCGGACAGATAAGCCTGGAAGAAGTCGCCGGTCGAGAGATAGCGGACCAGTGCTATCTTGACGGCACCCGGCTTGTCGAACGGGGCCGGCCTGTCCTGCGCCATCGCCGGCAACTGCATCAGCAATGTTGCGCCGGCAAACCCGAGCGCTGCCTTCCCCAAAAGTCTTCTTGTGATGTTCACGTCGTTTCCTCCACTTGTTGAACCCAAAATGTGACCCGGTCGAAACCTATCTCCTGCCCCTGCCGGAAAGGGCGAAGGTGAAGACAAGGGCGACCACGAGAACCACGCCCTTGACGAAATCCTGCGTGTAGTAAGGCGCGTTCATCATCGTCAGGCCCTGCAGCAGCACACCGACAAACACCGCGCCGACGGCCGTGCCGAAGGCGTTCGGCTTGGCGGCGCCGAGAACCGCGTAACCGATGAGTGCCGCAGCCACTGCGTCGAGCAGCAGATTATTACCCGAGGCGATGTCGCCGCGTCCAAGCCGGGCGGCGAGCAAAATGCCGCCGATCGAGGCAAAAACTCCTGATATAACGTAGGCCCAGATTTTGTATGCCTTGACAGGCGCGCCAGCGAGTTCGGCAGCGCGTTCGTTGCTGCCGACCGCATACATCATGCGCCCGAAACGCGTGTATTCGAGAAAGAACCAGATCAGCACCGCCAGCACGAGCAGGACGACGACCGACACCGGAATGAGGTTCGGGATGAAAAAATCGAAGCGATGGCGGCCAAGCGCCAGAAAGGCGGCGCCGAAACTGCCGTTGGCGACCGAGCCATCGGGCATCGTCATGCCGGTGGCGATCGAACGGCCTTCGGTAGGAATGCGTTGCAGGCCGACAAGCAGGAACATCATGCCGAGCGTCGCCAGAAGGTCCGGCACCCGCATATAGACGATCAGCCAACCGTTGATGAGGCCGACGACGGCGCCGATCACAAGACAGACGACGACCGCGACGACGGCATTCTGCTCCAGCACCACCATGACATAGGCAGCCGCCATCATGGCGCTGGTGGCGACCGAGCCGATCGACAGGTCGAAGCCGCCGACGACCAGTGTGGCGGTGACGCCGAGCGCCAGCACGCCGGTGATGGCGACCGACTGAAAGATGAAGACGGCGCTTTGCGGCGAGACGAAGCCATCGGCGGCGACGGCGAAATAGGCGATCAACCCGAACAAAAGGATGATGAAGCCGTAGCGGATGGCACGGTCGCGCAGGATCATTCAGCGCTCCCGCACGCTGGCACCGTCTTCACCCAACCTGAACTCATGCCCTCTCCATTCCATTTGTCTCGTCTGCCGGCCCTCAGGCCGCGCTGTGCAATGGCCCGCCAGCCACTTCGGCCAGCAGGCGCTCGAGATCGATATCGGTGTTGCGATGCTCGCCGACGATCGTCTGCTCTGACATCACCAGGATGCGATCGGCCGTCTCCAGGGCTTCGTCGAGTTCGGTGACGAATAGCAGCGTGGCGCGGCCGTTGGCGCTGGCCCGCAGCTTGGCGGCGATATCGCGCCTGGCCGAAATGTCGACGCCCTGAAACGGCTCGTCGAGGATGAAAAGCCTTGCCGCCTGCGACATCCAGCGGGCGACCATCACCTTCTGCTGATTGCCGCCCGAAAGCGACGCCATCTCGTCCTTCTCCGAGCGGCAGACGATGCCGAGTTCCTGGATCTGCTGGCGGGCAGTGGCGCGTTCGATGCGGCGCTTGAGAACCCCGAGACGCGACATGCGCCTGTGGAACGGCAGACTGATATTTTCCTGGATATTGAAGTCGCCGACGATGCCGTTTTCGCCCCGGTCCTTGGCTACGAGAAACACGCCAGCGGCAATCGCTTCGCCGGTCGACCCCGGAGCATAGGGTTTCCCGTTCAGCACCATGGTCCCGGACAGCGGCTTGCGCAAACCGAATAGCGTCTCGGCAAGCGCGGTCTTGCCGACGCCGACGAGGCCGGTGATGGCAACGACCTCGCCACCGCCGAGCGTCAGCGAGATCGGCCTGGCGCCTTCAGCAATCCGCAGACCGTCGGCGGCAAAAATTGCCTTTGCCGAATTCCTGGCGACGATCCGCTCGAGCTGGATCTTGCGGCCGAGCATGGCGTTGACCGCACCTTCATAATCCAGCGGCTTCTTGTCGAAGATGCCTGAGATGACCCCATCGCGCATCGAAATGATGCGATCGGCAAGCCGCCTGATGTCAGACATACGGTGCGAAATGTAGAGAATGGCCACGCCTTGCTGGCGAAGCCTGTCGAGCAACGCGAACAGCCGGTCGGCTTCGGCACTGGACAGCGAGGAGGTCGGCTCGTCGAGGATCAGCACTTTCGGCTGGTGCGCCATGGCGCGGGCGATCGCCACCATCTGGCGGTCGGCCAGCGAGAGATCGCTGACCCGGGCTTTGAGGTCGATGACCAGCCCCATGCGGTCGGCAACCGCCTTTGCCTCACGGCGCACCCGGCCCGGATTGAACAGCGTCGGCACGCCGCCGCCGCTCAGCCTGTCGAGGGTGAGATTGGTGGCGACGTCGAGGTCGGCGACGACACCGTCATTGATGTTCTGGTGGACGGTGACGACACCAGCGCGGATCGCCTCCGCCGGCGTCTTCGGGGCGAAGTCCCGGGGCGCAAGGTCGTGATCGGCGAGGCGCATCGAACCGCCGCCATGGTCGTAGACGCCGCTGATGATCTTGACGAGGGTGGATTTGCCGGCGCCGTTGGCGCCCATCAGCACGGTCACTTCGCCGGCATGCAATTCGAGCGAGACGCCGCCAAGCACCTCGATATGGCCGAAGGATTTCCTCAGGCCGTCGACACGGAACACGGCATCATTGCCCATTCGTTCCTCCCTGACGGTGACGCTATGGGCTGTATCGGCAATTGTCAACACGATTGACAATTGCCAAAGGGCTTCCTAGCTTGGCCCGGCCGCGATGACTCCGCTATCATCGGAGCACACAAGCGGGAGGTGAGGATGACTGGGAAATCGCCGTTCGAAGCACTGTCGGTCTCGACCCTGGCGGCCCGTCTCGGCGCCAACGAAGCCCTGTGTTCGCAGATCGGCAAGGATACGAGCCAATGGAAGGTTCGTGAAGTCGGCGACGGCAATCTGAACCTGGTGTTCACTGTCGAGGGTGCCACGGGTGCGGCGGTCGTCAAGCAGGCCCTGCCCTATGTCCGGCTGGTCGGCGACAGCTGGCCGCTGCCGTTGAAGCGCTCCTTCTTCGAATATCACGCGCTGACGCGGCAACAGGCGCGGGCGCCGGGTTCGGTGCCTGATATCTATCACTTCGACGAAGGCCAGGCGCTGATCATCATGGAGTATCTGTCGCCGCACATCATCCTGCGGCGGGCGCTGATCGAGGGTCGGCAACTGCCGAATATCGCGAAAGACATCGGCCTGTTCATGGCCCGCACGCTGTTTCGCGGCTCCGACCTCAGCATGGCGGCCAAGGACCGCAAGGCCGATCTGGCGCTGTTTTCCGACAATGTCGAGCTCTGCGACATTACCGAGAACCTGGTTTTCTCGGATCCGTATTTCGATGCCAAAATGAACCGGCATACCAGCCCGCAGCTCGATGGCATCGTCGCCGAATTGCGCGCCGACCGTGATCTCAAGGTCGAGGCGCAGCGCATGAAGCACATCTTCGCGGCCAATGCCGAGACGCTGCTGCATGGCGACCTGCATTCCGGCTCGATCATGGTCACCGACTCGGAAACGCGGATGATCGACCCCGAATTCGCCTTCTACGGCCCGATCGCCTTCGATGTCGGCATGCTGCTCGCCAATTTCTGGATGGCGTTCTTCTCGCAGCGCGGCCATGAACAGGACGGAAGCCGCGATGCCATGCGCGCCTATCTGCTCGACGTCACGACAGAGACATGGTCGGTGTTCCGCAGCGAGTTCTCGCATCTGTGGCGAACCGAGCGCACCGGCATGCTCTACCAGAAGAGCCTGTTCGAGGATCAGGGCGACAGGCTCGGCGCCGAGCAGGCGCTCGACCACATGCTGCATGCTATCTGGACCGATCTGCTGGGCTTCGCCGGCGTCGAGGTGCACCGGCGCATCCTCGGGCTTGCCCACAATGCCGATTTCGAGACCATTGCCGATCAGGATCTGCGCGCCAGATGTGAGGCAAAGGCGCTGAAATTCGGCCGTCACATCGCCGTCAACCGGCGCCAGATCCACAGCATCGACGAGGTCAACCGGTTGGCCGCGCTGATCGAACGGGAGAGCAGAATTTGAACGTCGGCGAGCGCCACTACCGCACCATCTGGCCGAGTGACGACGGGCGTTCGGTGGAGATCATCGACCAGCGCTGGCTGCCGCATGATTTCCGTATTGAAAAGATCGATACCGTTGCCGGGATCGCCACGGCAATCCGCGACATGTGGGTGCGTGGGGCGCCGCTGATCGGCGTCACCGCCGCCTATGGGGTCGCCATGCAGATGGCCGACGACCCCTCGGATGCGGCGCTCGACGCCGTCTGGGCAACCCTGCACGAAACGCGCCCGACCGCGATCAATTTGCGCTGGGCGCTGAACGAAATGCAGCGCTTCCTGCTGGCGCTTCCCCTGGCAGAACGTGCCGCGGCCGCATATCGGCGTGCCGGCGAGATCGCCGACGAGGATGTCGGCCTCAACCGCGCCATCGGCGCCAATGGGCTCGAAATCATCAAGGCGATCGCGGCGCGCAAGCAGCCGGGCGAGCCGGTCAATATCCTGACCCACTGCAACGCCGGCTGGCTGGCCACCGTCGACTACGGCACCGCCACCGCGCCGATCTATCTGGCGACGGAAGCCGGCATACCAGTCCACGTCTATGTCGACGAAACGCGACCCCGCAACCAGGGTGCCCAATTGACCGCATGGGAGATGGCCGGCCACGGCGTGCCGCATACGCTGATCGTCGACAATGCCGGCGGCCATCTGATGCAGCGCGGTCAGGTCGACATGGTCATCGTCGGCACCGACAGGACCACCGCCGACGGCGATGTCTGCAACAAGATCGGCACCTATCTCAAGGCGCTTGCCGCCGCCGACAACGACGTGCCGTTCTACGTCGCGCTGCCGTCGCCGACGATCGACTGGACGGTGGGCGACGGCCTAGCGGAAATCCCGATCGAACAGCGCTCGCCCGACGAGGTCTCGCTGGTCTGGGGCAAGACCGCTTCCGGCGAGATCGCCCAGGTCCGCGTGTCGCCGGAAGCGACGCCGGCGGCCAACCCGGCCTTCGACGTGACGCCGGCGCGGCTGGTCACCGGCTTGATCACCGAACGCGGCGTCGCCACGGCCTCGCGCGAAGGCCTGAAGGCGATGTTTCCCGAGCGCGGATAGGCCGCTTTCGACGTGTCAGGAGGCGCGCTGGGTTTACCTGATCTCACGACTTCTTGAACACGGCGCGGTTAAAAACGCACGTTGCCTGTCCCACATGGAGAGCCGTATGCGTAGGGCGGGGCAGCGCACAACGCTCAAGCCGGGGCTGGCCACGGCTCCGCGAGTGAACCGGCGGGATACCGCGATGTCATTCAGACCGTTGCTTGGTGACGGACGGGTTCGGAGCCAGGAGGAGAAGTCGGAGCCCCAGCAAACCGCGTCATGGGTCGGCTCCTCGATCGTTTTCGACAATCGGCGGTGGGCGTGCCGGGAGGCGGAACTCCGCTGGACAGCCCCTCATCATCTGATCGTGCTGACCGAAGAAGGCGGAACGTCCCATACATCGATCCGGCACGAGGCAAGATCCCTGTACGACGGAATGGACCGTCCCGGAGCCCTCACCTTCGTCCCCGCAGGCGCGGAGCGGCAGGGCTTCTATCGCGATGTAAACCTCTCCTACTCAGCCTTGTGGATCGATCCCGATATCGGGCTTCCTGAATGCGAACGCCTGAGAGACCTGCCGATCCTGGTAAACAAGAAAGACGCAGTCGTCGCCACCCTCTTGAGTTCGCTTCGCGACGAGATGGCACTCGGTCACAAGCCGGACACCGCCTATGTCGAGCATCTGGTCGCCCTCGTCAGCCTCCGCGTGGCCACCCTGAACCGGGAGCAACGCCCGTCTCTACGTCACGGCTGTCTCAGCCGTCGGGTGCTTGGTCGAGTCCGGGAGTACATCGATGCACATATGAATTCCGACATTTCGCTAAGCGAGCTGGCAGCCGTCGCGGACATGGCCGTCGACAGTTTTGCGCGCCGCTTCAAAGCGACGACCGGCCTTGCACCCTATGCCTATGTGATCGAGGAACGCGTGCGGCGAGCGGAGATGCTGCTGCGCGAAACGGGTTTGTCGATCGGTACCATTGCCTTTCGCCTCGGCTTTTCAAGCCAGAGCCACTTTACCACGACCTTCCGGCGTCTCAGGGGCATGACGCCTCGGGCCTATCGGGTGAATTCTTCTCCGGAATTCTGACATTGCCGCCGGTTTCTTGAAAGAAAGCCGCCGCACACACACCCACCTCCAGTGTCGATGAGTGACAGAACCCGAGGGTTCGCTATCGGGTCAAGTTGCCGTTTTGCGTTCTTGTCATTGCGACTGGGAGATCACGCATGGCCAAAACAGACAACAGGAGCGGGCCGACGCGTCGAACGGTGTTGGAGGGCGGCGTGGCGACCGGCGTGCTCCTGGCTACCGGTATACGGGTTGACGCCGAGCCGGCCGACACCGTCACGGCAGCCGCATCGCCCACGCCGGTACCGACGATGCCGATGTCCCTGCGGATCAACGCGAAGGATCTTGCCGTCGAACTCGACCCGCGGACGACGCTGCTCGACGCCCTGCGCAACCATCTCGGCCTCACCGGCTCGAAGAAAGGCTGCGACCACGGTCAGTGCGGCGCATGCACGGTGCTCGTCGATGGGCGCCGGATCAATTCTTGCCTGACGCTTGCCGCAATGCATGAAGGCGACGAGATCACCACGGTCGAGGGCCTTGCGGAGGGTGATCGGCTGCATCCGGTCCAGGCCGCCTTCGTCGCCCGCGATGGTTTCCAGTGCGGCTATTGCACGCCGGGCCAGATCTGCTCCGCGGTCGGTATGCTGGGTGAGGCCAGGGCTGGCTGGCCGAGCCATGCGAGTGCCAACGTGGCAGCGGCTTCCGTCGCTCTCACCGACGCCGAGATCCGCGAGCGGATGAGCGGCAACATCTGCCGTTGTGCCGCTTATCCGAACATTGTCGCTGCAATCCGCGACGCGGCGGAGGAGGCGTGAGCAATGCAATCCTTCACTTATGAACGTGCGGCAAGTGCCGAGCAGGCAGCCGCCGCGGTTGCGGCCCGGCCGGACGCCAAGTTCATCAGCGGCGGCACCAACCTACTCGACCTGATGAAGCTCGAGATCGAGCGCCCAGCGCATCTCGTCGATATCAGCCGGCTGCCGCTTGATCGGATCGAGGAGACAGTGGAAGGCGGGCTTCGGGTCGGCGCCCAGGTCCGCAACAGCGATCTCGCCGCCGATCCGCGGGTGAGGTCACGCTACCCGATGCTCACGCAAGCGCTGCTGGCGGGAGCGTCCGGCCAGATACGCAACAAGGCCTCGACCAGCGGCAATCTCTTGCAGCGCACGCGCTGCCCCTACTTTTACGACCGCAATATGCCTTGCAACAAGCGCCAGCCGGGTTCGGGCTGCGCGGCGCTTCATGGCTTCAATCGCATGCATGCCGTACTCGGCGCGAGCGAAACCTGCATCGCTGTGCATCCCTCCGATATGGCGGTCGCCATGTCCGGGCTCGACGCCAGGATCGAGACCATCTCGCCCGGCGGCGAGACCCGCACGATCCCGATCGGCGATTTCCATCGATTGCCCGAGGCGATGCCACATGTCGAGACCGTGCTCGGCCACGGCGAGATGATCACCGCGGTGTCCCTGCCGCCCCCGCCACCCGGCCGGCAGGTTTACCGAAAAGTGCGCGACCGTGCTTCCTACGCCTTCGCGCTGGTGTCGGTGGCAGCAATCGTCGAGAAAAGCGGCGATCGTATCCGAAGCGCTCGGATCGCCATGGGCGGCGTGGCAGCGAAGCCATGGCGCGCGACGGAGGCGGAGCGCGCGCTCGCAGGAGCGGCGGCGTCCGACGGCGCCTTTACCGACGCCGCCGAAGCCGCGCTCGCCGGAGCCGTCGGGCATGGCGGCAATGATTTCAAGATCCCGCTGGCGAAACGGACGATGCGGCACACGCTCGCTGCTGCCGTCGAGAGTGCGTGAGGTGACACCATGACAGAGACGAAGACCAGCGAGAACCATCCTTCCGAAACGCGCAATGGCTTAATCGGGCGCCCAATCGACCGCATCGATGGTCCGCTCAAGGTGACCGGCGATGCTACCTACGCTTACGAGAATGCGCTGGAGGGTACAGCCTATGGCTATATTCTCGGCGCCGCCGTCGCCAAAGGGCGCATCGCAGAGATCGATACGGCCGAAGCCGAACGGGTGCCGGCAGTGCTGCTCGTCATGACGCACCGGAATGCGCCGGCCCAGCCGGATTTCGGCCCAGCGGTCACGCCCACGGTGCCTGAGGTCTTCACACGCGCCCGCCCCGCGCTCAACAGCGAGCGGGTGCGGTATTACGACGAGCCCGTCGCGCTGGTCGTTGCGGAGACGTTCGAGGCGGCACGCGCTGCGGCGGGCCTCATTAGAATACGCTACGACGAGGAGCCGGGCCTCTACGATTTGCCGGCGCATGTGGCCGACGCCTACGCACCAAAGCGGACCAATGCCGGCTTCGAGACCGACAGCGTGGTCGGCGACTTCGAGAGCGTCTTTGCGGCGGCTCCGGTCAAGATCGATGCCACTTACCGGACCCCCTTCGAACATCACAATCCGATGGAGCCGCATGCGACGCTCGCCGCCTGGTCAGGCAACGAACTGACGATCCGTACATCGGCGCAGACTCTCGCGAACTTCCGGGCGGGGGTCGCCAGCACGCTTCGCATCTCGCCCGAGCGCGTGCGCATCGTGAGCCCCTTCATCGGCGGAGGCTTCGGCTCCAAGCTGATTGCCCATGCCGATACGATCCTGGCCGCGCTTGCAGCGCAGATCCTGCAGCGGCCCGTGAAGATCGCGCTGACGCGGCAACAGATGTTCGCCAATGCCGGTCATCGCGCAGAGATGATCCAACAGGTACGTCTCGGCGCGGACACCGGCGGGCGGCTCACCGGGATCGCGCACGATGTCTGGTCCGCAACGTCCAGCTTCGAGGAGTACTGCGAGCAAACGGCAGTTTTTGCCCGCTCGCTCTATGCGGCGCCGAACCGTGTCACCCGTCATCGCCTGGTTCCGCTGGATATCAACCGCGGCGAATGGATGCGCTCGCCCGGCGAAGCGCCCGGCATGCTGGCGTTCGAATGCGCCATGGATGAGCTCGCAGAGCGGCTCGGCCTGGACCCGATCGAACTCAGGATCCGCAACGAACCGGCACAGGATCCCGAGCGCGGAGTGCCGTTCTCCACCCGCAATCTTGTCGCCTGCATGGAGGAAGGCGCCCGCCGTTTCGTTGGGAGCGGAGAAACCCGACACCGGCCCGAACCCGAGAGGGCCGGAAGCTCATCGGCTACGGCATGGCGGCGGCGATCCGTCCGAACTATATCGGCGCGGCGACGGCGCGGGTTGCGATCGACCGGGGCGGTCGGGTGACGGCGCGGCTCGACATGACCGATATTGGGACCGGCACTTATACGATCCTGACCCAGATCGCCGCGGAGAGCCTCGGCGTGCCGATCTCGTCCGTCAAGGTGGAACTCGGCGACAGCCGTTTCCCGCGTACCGCCGGCTCCGGCGGTTCCTGGGGCGCGGCGAGCGCGGGTTCGGCACTGCATAACGCCTGCAACGCCCTTAAGGAACGGATCCTGGAGACGGCGCGGTCGAGCGAAGCCTCGCCGTTACGTGGCGTGAACGCCACCGAGGCAAGCTTTGCCGACAGCGAGGTCAGGGCCGGCCAGCGGTCGGCAAGCCTGGCCGATCTCATCCGAAGGATCGCTCCCGACGGGTTCGAGGCCGAAGGTTCCGTGGCTGCGGGCGCCACCACCGAGTCATACAAGACTTATTCGCAGCATTCCTACGGAGCGCATTTCGTCGAGGTCGCTGTCGATTGCGATACCGGTGAGATCCGCATGCGCCGGATGCTGGCTGTGATGGGCGCGGGCCGTATCCTCAACGCCAAGACCGCGCGCTCGCAAATCATCGGCGGCATGACGTGGGGGATCGGGGCGGCGCTGATGGAGCAGACGGTGCTCGACCCGCGCTACGGCCATTTCGTCAATCACGATCTTGCCGAGTATCATGTACCGGTCAATGGCGACGTCCCCGACATGGAGGTCGTCTTCCTCGAGGAGCATGACGACAAGGCCAATCCACTTGGCGCGAAGGGTCTCGGCGAGCTCGGCGTCTGCGGTGCGGGGGCTGCTGTCGCCAACGCCATTTACAACGCGACCGGCGTGCGAGTGCGTGAATTTCCAATCACCTTGGACAAGGTGCTGCCTGCCTTGCCCGTGATCGCCATTTGACGCTGGAGTTGCCCGCTCCTTCCTTGCCCTCAAGGGTGATCAGGTCGGAACGGATCGCTATTCCTGTGCCATCCGGAACGACGTCGGTGGTTGACAGCGCTATCCGGCCCTTCCATACAAACGCGGTCAATGTTCTCAGGGCGGGGTGAAAGTCCCCACCGGCGGTAAGGGTCTCGGCCTAAGCCCGCGAGCGCTTTCCGGTTAGCCGGAGGGGTCAGCAGATCCGGTGCGATTCCGGAGCCGACGGTCACAGTCCGGATGGAAGAGAACGAACGGAAAACGGTCCGCTTTCGCGGTTCGGATTCTCGTATCGTGCGTCCTGATTCTGGTTCGAAACGGAAGGATGGACCCATGAATCAGCATTCCCAGAAAGACTATGAGACGATCCGCGTTGCCGTCATTCGCGCGCGCTGGCACGCCGATATCGTTGACCAATGCGTTGAAGCGTTCGGGGCGGAGCTGGCGGTTCTCGGGGAGAAACGCTTTGCCGTCGATGTCTTCGATGTGCCGGGCGCCTATGAGATTCCCCTGCATGCAAAGACGCTTGCCGAGACCGGTCGGTATGCAGCGATCCTCGGCGCGGCATTTGTCGTCAACGGCGGCATCTACCGGCATGAATTCGTGGCGAGCGCGGTCATCGACGGCATGATGAACGTGCAACTGTCCACCGGCGTACCGGTGCTTTCGGCGGTGCTCACGCCGCACAACTACCATGACGGCGCGGACCATCACCGCTTCTTCTTCGAGCACTTCAAGATCAAGGGCAAAGAGGCAGCCAGAGCCTGCGTACAACTGTTGGCGGCACGCGAACACATAGCGGCGTGAAATCTCCACCGCCGGATGGAAATCCCGGTAAGGCGCTGTAGTATCTCACGAAAACCAGGGAGGATGCCGGTGCAAACCAAGAAGATCATCAATGACGGCAACCGCACTGTCGACGAGATGCTGGAGGGCATTCTGGCCGCGCATCCCCGCCACCTCAAAAGCGCGGACGGAAGCCCCCGGTCCATCATCGCCCGCGACGGACCGCGCCCCGGCAAGGTGGGTCTCGTCATCGGCGGCGGCTCGGGACACGAGCCGACCTTCCTGGGCTTGGTCGGCAGGGGGCTGGCCGACGCCGCCGCGATCGGCAATGTCTTCGCCTCGCCGCCGCCGGATCCGATCCTCGAATGCGCCAAGGCGGCCAGCGGCGGTGCTGGCGTGCTGTTCATGTACGGCAACTATGCCGGCGACGTGATGAATTTCGACATGGCCGCCGAAATGGCGGCAATGGACGACATCGACGTGCGCACCGTGCTGACCACCGACGACGTCGCCTCGGCGCCACGCGACCAGAGGCAGAAGCGACGCGGCGTCGCCGGCAATTTCTTCATCTTCAAGGCCGCCGGTGCGGCCTGTGACCGGATGTTCTCCTTCGACGAGTGCGAACGCATCGCCCGAAAGACCAACGACCACACCTTCACCATGGGCGTGGCGCTGTCGCCCTGCTCGCTACCGCAGACCCGGCGGCCGAATTTCGAGATCGGCCCGGACGAGATGGAGATCGGCATGGGCATCCACGGCGAGCCCGGCACCGCGCGTGGAAAGTTGAAAACGGCCGACGAGATCACCGAGGAAATGCTGGACAAGGTCCTCGACGAGATGGCGCCGGCGCGCGGCGATAAGGTCGCCGTTCTGGTCAATTCGCTCGGCTCAACGCCGCTGATGGAGCTCTACATCATGAACCGACGCGTCAAGCAGAGGCTGGATGACGTCGGTATTTCCGTCCATGCGACCTGGGTCGGCAATTATTGCACCTCGCTCGAAATGGCCGGCGCCTCGGTGACGCTGATGCATCTCGACGGTGAATTGCAGGCGATGCTCGACCATCCCTGTGACTGCGCCATGTTCCGCGCCGGCTGAGAGAGCATCATGACGTCCACCGATACGGCCAAATTGAAAAGAATGTTCGATGCGATCGCCGCGGCGATCGACGCCGACAAGGACAGGCTCTGCCGGCTCGACGGCGTCATCGGCGACGCTGATCACGGCATCGCCATGGCGCTCGGCTTCGGTGCTGTGCGCGATGCGCTGGCCTCGCTCGACCTCGCGACGACCGAGCCTACAACGTTGCTCAACACCGCGGCGAAGTCCTTCCTCAACGCCGTCGGCGCCTCGTCAGGCCCGCTCTATGCGACGGCCTTCATACGCGGTGCCGCTGCCGTCAAAGGTAGGGCAATTCTGGAGGAGGCTGACGTCATCGTCATGCTCCGGGCGATGGCACAAGGCATCCAGGATCGCGGCAAGGCCGAGCTCGGCGAAAAGACCATGGTCGACGCCTGGCTGCCGGCAGCGCAGGCAGCGGTTGTCGCGCAGGAAGCCGGCAAGAGCCTGTCCGAGAGCCTGGAAGCGGCACTTGCCGCGGCCGAACGGGGCGCCGAGGCGACCAAGGACATGATAGCCACCAAGGGCCGCTCTTCGCGCCTCGGCGAGCGGTCGCTCGGGCATATGGATCCCGGCGCTGCATCGGCCGTGACTGTGATCGGCGCTATGCGGAAAAGTCTGGTTTAGCTCAGCTTCGCCGCGTCGAGCCTGTCGATGGCCTGGACATTACCGGCCGACGGTCCCTTCTCATCGAATTCCGATGCGAGCCATGCATCGACGATCGACTTGGCCAGTTCCGGGCCGATGACGCGGGCGCCCATGGTGATGATCTGGGCGTTGTTGGATTTTGCAGCGCGCTCCGCCGAATAAGTGTCGTGGGTCAGTGCGGCGCGAATGCCGGGGACCTTGTTGGCGGATATGGATACGCCGATGCCGGTGCCGCAAAACAGGATGCCGCGATCGTTCTCGCCGTCGATTATGGTCTGGGCGAGCTTCTGCGACAGGTCGGCATAGTAGCCCGCCTGGCTGAGATCGCTGACCGTGAGGCCGGGCTTGGTGGCGAGGTGAGCGGCAATGACGTCGAGCAGCGGCTTGCCGGCGCTATCGGCTCCAATGGCTATTTTCATGTTCGGTTTCCTTTTCCTGTTCGATGGTTCAGATCGCCGCTGAGGCGCGTTTGAGGATGTCGATATAGCCTTCCGCCTGCCAGGCGGAACGGCCGATGAACAAGCCGTCGATATGAGACTGTCCGATCAGTTCGGCGGCATTTTGGGGATTGACGCTGCCGCCATAGAGCACCGGCGGCACGGCCGGCAGCAGGTCGCGGGCGATTTTCTTGATCAGCGCCTGCTGTCTGCCGGCATAGTCCGAGCTTGCCGGAACGCCCTGGTCCCCGATCGCCCAGACCGGCTCATAGGCAAACAGGATCGTCGCCGCCTTCGCCGCGCCTTCGAGAAATTGCAGCGCGCCGTGCACCTGCAAGGCCAGCGCCGCATCGGCCTGGCCGCTGTCGCGTTGCGCCAGGGTCTCGCCGACGCAGATCAGCGGCACCATGCCGTGCTTCACCGCCGCCGCGGTCTTCAGCCCGACAGCCCTGTCGGTCTCGCCGAAATGCTCGCGCCGTTCGCTGTGGCCGAGCTCGACCATGTCGAGGCCACAGTCCTTCAGCATTACCGGCGAGATCTCGCCGGTCCAGGCGCCGGCGTCGGCCCAGTGCATGTTCTGGGCGCCGACCTTGATGCGTGTCTGCGACAGCGCCTTCTTGACCTCGCGGACCGCCGTGAATGGCGGGACGACGAAGGGCTGGATGCGCTCGTCGAAACCGGGGACGAACTCCGCCAATGCCTTGGTGAAAGCCATCGCCTCGGCGAGCGTCTTGTTCATTTTCCAGCTGGTGCCGACCCAGTAAACCATGCCTACTCTCCTACTCTGCGACCACTGTCAGCGATACGCCGGCGCCATCCAGCGCCGCGCGCATCTGCGGCTGCGGCTCGCGGCCAGTAAAGACGGTGTCGAAGGCCTTGAGATCGGTCAGGAAATGCAAGGCGGTGCGGCCGAACTTGCCGTGATCGACCAGCAGATATTTGCGCGCCGCAGCGGCCATCATCAGCCGTTTGGTCTGGACCACTTCCTGATCCTGATGAAATGCGGAAGCGCCGTGAATGGCCGATGACGACAGGAAAGCGACATCGGCGCGCAATGATTTCAGCGTGTCTTCAGCGAGCAGGCCGAAGAAGCCGTGAAACTTCTTGCTGTATTGGCCGCCGAGTGCAATCAGGTTGATGCCGGCAACGCCCGCCAGCTCCTGGATGACGGCCAGATTGTTCGAGATCACCGTCAGCGGACGCAGATCGGCAAGGTGCCGCGCAACGCCGCCCGCGGTCGAGCCGTCGTCGATGATCACCGTCTGGCCCGGTTCGATCATCGTCACGGCGGCGGCGGCGATGCGCTGTTTCTCGTCGCCAGCCAGTCTCTGGCGGTAGCGGAAATCGCTCTCGAAAAGGCTGCTCGGCTGGATCGAGGCGCCGCCGCGTACCTTGCGCAGGAAACCGCTTTCCTCGAGCTCGTCGAGGTCACGGTGGACGGTCATCTTCGACACGCCGAAGCGCGATGCAAGATCGTCGACACTGGCGGTGCCGGTGTCCATCAGAAAATCCATGATGCCTTGCCGGCGGCCGTCGCTCTTCATTTCCGCGGCTTCTCGTGCAACCCGAACGCACGTTCCAAGATATAACAGGAAACGTCGCATAGCCACCAAATTTTTTGTGATAATGTTATGTCTCTATGGGATATCATGACGCTTCTGGTCGCGTGCTGTAACAAGAATTGCTGCCGGCCGAGCGTCCAGCGGTTGCGGTGCAGCGGAAATCCGGCCAGAAGCATTAGCGGGCTCGACAACAGCCGAACAGCCCGCAAACACTGGCTCCAAACCGGATACGGGAGACTACTGAGTGGCTCGCATCACACTGAGACAATTGCTCGATCATGCCGCCGAATACGGTTATGGCGTGCCTGCCTTCAACATGAACAATATGGAACAGGGGCTCGCCATCATGGAGGCGGCCGAGGAGACCAAATCGCCGGTCATCCTGCAGGCGAGCCGCGGCGCGCGGACCTACGCCAACGACGTCGTGCTGGCCAAGCTGATCGACGCGCTGGTCGAAATCCGTCCCGACATCCCGGTCTGCATGCATCTCGACCATGGCAACAACGAAGCCACCTGCGTCACCGCGATCCAGTACGGGTTCACCTCGGTGATGATGGACGGATCGCTGAAGGAAGACGGCAAGACGCCGGCCGACTACGCCTACAATTCCGGCATCACCCGCCGCGTCGTCGACATGGCGCATTGGGGCGGCGTGTCGGTGGAAGGCGAGATCGGCGTTCTTGGGTCGTTGGAGATGGGCGGCGGCGAACAAGAGGACGGTCATGGCGTCGAGGGCGTCATCAGCCACGACCAGCTGCTGACCGACCCGGTGCAGGCCGAACAGTTCGTGCGCGACACCCATGTCGATGCTCTGGCCGTCGCCATGGGCACCAGCCACGGCGCCTACAAGTTCAGCCGCAAGCCGGACGGCGCGGTGCTCGCCATGAACGTCATCGAGGAAATCCACCGCCGCCTGCCGAACATGCATCTCGTCATGCACGGCTCGTCCTCGGTGCCAGAAGAGCTGCAGGAGATCATCAACAAATATGGCGGCCAGATGAAGCCAACATGGGGCGTGCCGGTCGAGGAGATCCAGCGTGGCATCAAGCATGGCGTGCGCAAGATCAATATCGACACCGACAACCGTATGGCGCTGACCGGCGCGATCCGCAAGGTGCTGACCGAGAACCCCTCGGAATTCGACCCGCGCAAATATCTGACGCCGGCGATGGCCGCCATGAGGAAGCTCTGTAAGGAGCGTTTCGAGCAGTTCGGCACCGCCGGCAACGCGCCGAAGATCAAACCGCTGCCGCTGTCGGAAATGGCCAAGCGCTACAAGTCCGGCAGCCTCGACCCGAAATTCGGCTGACGTACTCGGGTTCCAAGCAGGAGCCGCATCGGCTCCTGCTCATCCATCATGCTCGCGGCAAAAGATCGGCCCTGCCGGTCTCGATGAACGGCGCCCAGTAGTCGACCGACTCGCGGATCATGGCGATGACCTGGTGGTCGACGGGCTCGCGCTCGCGGAACGACAATTCGAGGCAGATCTCATTGTCGACGCCGCCGCCGCGACGCACCGTCTCCAGGAACTTTTCCGGCGTGATGCGGCCGTCCTTGTTGTAGGCGGCGGTGAACGGCCAATGACCGCCCTTGTTCATCGACGACTGCTTGACATGGATGATCGGCGATTTCTTTGGAAAGGCTTCGGCCCAGGCATAAGGATCGATGTCCCCTGGATTGCTTGAGGTGACATCGCCATGGTCGATGTCGACCATCATCTTGAGCGGGATCGCCATGCCGGCCGCGTCGATTTCGCCCTGCAGCGTCCGGCAGCTTTCGATCGTATGGCCGAACTCGCGGCTAACCGACATCGGCTCCCAGAACAGGTAGGTCAAGCCGGCGGCCCTAGCGTGTTCGGCGACCTCGCGCCAGCATTCCAGCGCAATCTCGAAAAGCCGCGCGCGACGCTCCGGATCGTCATAGTCACGATGGGTGAAGATCGCGAATTGCGTGCCCATGCCGCCGGCGCCGAGCTCGGCCGAAATTTCGGCAAAGGTCTTGAACCAGTCGACATAATAGCGCCGCACGTCGGGGTCGGGATGGCCGAAATGATTGAGCCGGCCGTAAGGGCCGGTCATCGCGGAGGTCACGCGCACGCCGGTGCGGTTGAGCGCGGTGCGGAATAGGCGGAGGAATTTCGAGATCGTCGCCGCCGGCCAGCCGGGATTGACGAATTCATGCGTGAGCTGCACGTCCCTGATGCCGATGTCGTAAGCGATCGCATCGATCAGATCGTCCGGTTCGGCGAAACGGTTGACCAGCGGATTGGTGTTGAGGGACAGGGTGAAAGCCATCAGCCTGCCTTCGCCAGCCGGCTCGAACACCAGTCTTCGAAGGCGGTTCTTTCCGCGGCGGACAGATGCAGTCCGTGCTTGGTGCGCCGTTCGAGAATATCGGCCGCGGTCTCGGCCCATTCATGCTCGAACAGGTAATTGGCTTCGCGTTCGAAAAAATCCTTGCCGAAGCGCCGCCCCAGTTCGGCGAGCGAGCCGGCCGCGCCGACCAGATCGCGTGTCCTTGTGCCGTAGAGCCGGCCATAATGCTTGACCAGCGAGGCCGGCATCCAGGGGAATTCATGGCCGAGGTCGCCGAGAAACTGCTCGAAATCGGCATTGGCGATATCGCCGCCGGGCAGATGCCCTTTCGAGGTCCATGGCCTGCCCATCTTCGGAAAGAACGGGGCGATGCGGTCGAGCGCGTGCTCGGCCAATTTGCGGAAGGTGGTGATCTTGCCGCCGAAGACGGAAAGCAGCGGCGCCTGTCCCTCCGCCGCGTCGAGCTCGAAAATATAGTCGCGGGTCACTGCGCTCGGATTGTCGGCATTGTCGTCATAGAGCGGCCTGACTCCGGAAAACGAGTAGACGACGTCGCTGCGCACAAGCTGGCGCTTGAAATAGCGGTTGACCACCTTAATCAGGTAATCGACCTCGCTGGCATCGGCGGTCACGTCCTCCGGCCGCCCTTCATAAGGAATGTCGGTGGTGCCGATCAGCGCGAGGTCGTTCTGGTAGGGATTGATGAAGATCACGCGCTTGTCACTGTTCTGGACGAGATAGGCCTGCCGCCCTTCCCAGAATTTCGGCACGATGATGTGGCTGCCCTTGACCAGGCGGACGTTGCGCCTGGAATTCTCGCCGGCCACGCGGTTGATGACGTCGTTGACCCAAGGACCGGCGGCGTTGACCAGCGCCCGCGCCTGGATCGTGGTCCTAACGCCGGTTCGACCGTCGCGCATCTCCACCGACCACAGGCCGCTTTCGCGACGGGCGGCGGTGCAGGCGGTGCGGGTGAAGACCCTGGCTCCGCGTTCGGCTGCATCGAGCGCGTTGATGACGACGAGGCGGGCATCGTCGACCCAGCAATCGGAATATTCAAAGCCGCGCTTGAACACGTCCTTGATCGGCGCGCCTTCGGGTGCGGTGCGCAGGTCGAGCGTGCGGGTGGCCGGCAGCCGCTTGCGGCCGCCAAGATGGTCGTAGAGGAACAGGCCGAGCCGGACCAGCCAGGCCGGCCGATCATCCGGGCTGTGCGGCAGCACGAAGCGCATCGGCCAGATGATGTGCGGCGCAGATTCCAGCAGCACCTCGCGCTCGATAAGCGCCTCCCGCACCAGGCGGAACTCGTAATATTCGAGATAGCGCAAACCGCCATGGACGAGCTTTCCCGATCGCGAACTGGTGCCTTCGGCGAGATCGTCTTTTTCGCAGAGGATGACCGACAGACCCCGGCCTGCCGCATCGCGCGCAATGCCGGCGCCATTGACGCCGCCGCCAATGACGCAGAGATCGACGATTTCGCTGTCACCGCTCATCTCGCTCTATGCCCTGTCATCAGCATGGATTGACCGGCGGCAGGCCGGCGATGAAGCGGCGCACTTCCTCGGCCGCCTGCTCGGCAGCATAAGTCACCGTGCGTACCGACGCGCCGGCGATATGCGGCGTCAGCGTCACATTCGGCAGCTGCAGCAGCGGCCAGTCGGCCGGCACCGGCTCGACGGCGAACGTCTCCAGCATGGCACTGCCGATCTGCCCCGAGACGAGCCCCTCGAAGAGTGCATCGTAGTCGACCAGCGGTCCGCGCGCGGTATTGACGAAGATCACGCCGGGCTTCATCCGGGCAATGGCGTCCTTGCCGATCAGGCCGCGCGTCTCCTCGGTGACCCGGGAATGCAGCGTGACCACATCGGAGCGCGACAGGAGATCGTCCAGCGCAACCAGCTCGACGCCGGCATTGCGGTCCTCGACGCTCAATTGCACATAGGGATCGGAGACCAGGATGCGGCAGCCGAATGCGCGCAGCAGCCGAACCAGCCTGGTGCCGATATTGCCATAGCCGATGACGCCAACGGTCATTTCGTTGAGCTCGCGGCCGGTGCGGTCGGCGCGGTAGAGATCGCCGCGCCACTCGCCCTTGCGCAAGGCTTCGTGGCCGACGCGGATCAGCCGCGTCTCGGCGAGAATGGCGCCGATGGTGAACTCGGCCACCGCGCTGGCGTTGCGGCCGGGCACATTGACCACGGTGATGCCATGGGCGTTGGCGGCAGCCATGTCGATGTTGATCGGCCCGCCGCGCGACACCGCAACCAGCCTGAGCGCCGGCAAGCGCTGCATCATGGTTTCGGAAAGCGGCGCAAGCTGGGTGACGAAGATTTCGGCATCGCCGATAAAATCGACCACCTCGTCCGGATCACCGAAATATTCCTTGACCCTGTCGAGGCCGAGCGCCGCATTGCCGAATTCCATCGGCTCGTCGGGCCATGCGGTCTCAATGGTGCGGATGTCGAGATTATCGCCGCAGGCCGCTTCGATTTTCTCGCGAAACACTTCCGGAAGCATGAAGCGGTCGCCGATGATCGCAATTTTGTTGGGCATGCTCTTCTCAATTCACGTCAGTTTGTCTGGATGCGGCCAGCGAACGCCAGACGGGCCGCAGCGCCTCATGCGCCAATGTGTAGGACGGAACAATCGCCTCGTAGGCAGCGGCAAGTTTTCGGTCGCTAGGTTCGGCCGCACGGAGCAAAGGCGTGACCCATTCACTGACGCAATCGTCCATCGATGCGTACTGGCCGACGCAGACCGCAGCAATCATCGCAGCGCCCGCAGCACCGGCCTCCTCGCGCTCGCTGGTGCGAATGTCGGCGCCGACCGCAGCACCCAGGATCTTGCGCAGAGCCGGGCTCCTGGCCGCTCCGCCGGTCAGGCGGATTTCCTTGGGCAGCGGCCCCATGGCGGCGTAGCAATCGCGTGCCGCGAAAGCCAGCCCCTCGAAGACCGCACGAACCATGTCGGCATAGCCGTGCCTGGACGAAATGCCGACGAAGCCGGCCCTGGCATTGGCATCGACGAACGGCCCGCGCTCGCCCGCCTCCGAGACATAGGGCTGGTAGAGCAGCGAGCCTGGCTCGGACGACGATATCCACTGGTCGACCAGCGCGATCATCTCGCCATTGGTCCGCGTGATACCTTGCGAGGCGAGAATGCCGGAGGCGAGGCCGAGAACCCAGTCGATGTTGAGCGTTGCCGCCATGTTCGACTGCATCTGCGCAAAGACGCCTGGCGCCGGCATCGTCATCGTGTAGCCGGTTGCAGCCTCGTTGAGCAGCACCTCGTCCGGCGTCTCGGCAAGCCGCATATGCATGCCCGTTGAGCCGATGATCGAGCAGCCGGACTTGCGCTCGCGATCGAACAGGCCGGCGCCGAGCGCGGTACAGGCGACATCGACATAGGCCAGAACGACCGGCGTGCCGGAGAGCAGTCCGGTCGCCTCTGCCGCTGCCGCCGACAGCCCTGTGCTTTGCCTGGTGCCATCGATGATGGGCGGCAGTAAATGCCTGAGATCGGTGACGCCGAGCACCTCAAGCACATCATCGCAATAGCCGCGCGTGCGGAAATCGCCGAAGGTGAAGGTGCCTTCGGACGGGTCGGTGGCGCGTTGGCCGGTCAACTTGAAATAGAGCCAGTCCTTGCAGTGGAACGCCGTCGCTGCATTGGCAAGCATCGCGGGCATGTGGCGCTTCATGAAGACGAACTGCGATCCCTGCTGGCAGGCAGCGAGCCCGCTGCCGGTCTTTTCGAAGCGCAGCCGGTCCTCGGGCCGCGCGCGGATCTCCTCGACGACCGCGGCAGCGCGCGCGTCGAGCCACAGCCAGCCCTTGGCCACCGGCGCACCATCCTTGTCGATCAGCCAGGTGCCGTCGCCTTGGCCGGTCACGGCAATGGCAATGGTCCGGCTGGCTAGGTCCGGCACCTTGTCGGCGAGCTGGCGCAAGGTCGTCGCGGTATCGGCCCAGGTGCGTGTCAGGTCCTGCTCGGCGCCGCCGCCCGGTAGTGTCTCGTATTTGTTGGGCAGCGCGGCGACCGCGATCTGCCTGCCCGCCGTGTCGAAGGCGACGGATTTGATGACAGACGTGCCGGCGTCGATGCCGATCAGCACATCCCGCATCAGGCAAGCTCCGTGCCGTGCGAAATGGCGTTGCCGCTCGCCTGATCGAAGACGTGCAGGTTTTTCGGATCGATGCTGACCTTGATCGGCGCACCGAGCTCCAGGCGGGTCCGGTCATGCTCGACCAGAACCAGCGAACCGCCGGCGAAATCGGCGGCGATATGGGTCTGATCGCCAAGCCATTGATTGGCCGAAACGGTGGCCGGCACTCCGTCCTTCGAACGGCGGACGGCATAGGGCCTGACACCAATGACGACGCGCTGCCGGTTGAGCAGTTCGTCGCGAACCGGGCCGCTGAACGCGTCCTTGTCGTAATCGAGCGAAAGACCGTCGGGCAGCTTGAGATTGATCTTGCCGTCAGCCGTGCCGACATAGGCCTCGAAGACATTCATCGGCGGCTCGCCGACGAAGGTGCCGGTGAACAGGTTTGCCGGCCGCTCCTTGAGCCTGTCGGGCGTGTCGAACTGCTGCAGCACGCCGCCTTCCATGACAGCGATGCGGTCTGCCAGCGCGTTGGCCTCGGTCTGGTCGTGGGTGACCAGGATCGCGGTCAGGCCGCGCTCCTTGATGAAGTGCTTGATGCGGCCGCGCAGCACGGCGCGGAGCTGCGGCTCGAGCTGGCCCATCGGCTCGTCGAGCAGATGCAGGTCGGCTTTGCGGATCAGCGCCCGGCCAAGGCTGGCGCGCTGCTGCTGGCCGCCGGAGATCGAACTCGGATAGCGCTCGAGAATGTCCTCGATCTCGAGCAGCTTGGCGATGCTGGCAACTTTTGCATCGACCTCGCTCTTCGGCAGCCTGGCCGCCTTGAGGGCGAAGGCCATGTTCTCGCGCACGGTCAGCGGCGGATAGAGCGAATAGCCCTCGAACGCCATCGCCACGTTGCGCTTGACCGGCGGCAGTGTGTGCACCTTGCGGCCGGCAACCGAGATCGTGCCACGCGAGACCTCTTCGAAACCTGCGATCATGCGCAATGTCGAGGTCTTGCCGCAGCCGGACGAGCCGAGCAGCGCCACGATCTCGCCCTTGGCGATTTCCATCGTCAGGTTCTTGACGGCGTGCACGCCGCGGTCGATCGGACCGTAGAACTTGTCGACGCCTGAGAGGGTGATTGCGCTCGGGCTCATGCCGCTTCTCCGCTGCGCAAATTGACGACGTTTTTCGAGCCGATACGCTCGCCACTTGCCCGATCGAACAGCAGGGCGCTTTTGCTGTCGACGGCGATATAGGCCCTGCCCTCGGATTGGCCCGGTGTTCCGGACGGACGCGAGACCAGGATTTCACGGCCACGCACGGTGCGCACCAGCGTGACGATCTTCTCGTTGAGCGGCGTCTCGGCCTCGACCGTCACCGGAATGGCGCCCTGAGTACCTTCGTCGACGAAGGCCAGCGCCTCCGGCCGCAAGCCGATGACGCAGTCACGGCCGACCGCCGCCTCATGCGCGCCGGCCAGATGGACCTGGACATTGGAGAGGCCGACATAGATGCCCTTGGCGTCCCGTGACGGCTTGACGTCGAGCAGGTTGATGGTCGGGTCGCCGAACAGCCGGGCGATCTCGACGTTGGCCGGCTCGCGATAGATCTGTTCGGGCGTGCCGAGCTGTTTGACGACGCCTTGCGACATCACCGCGATGCGGTCGCCGAGCGCCATCGCCTCCTTGTAGTCCTGGGTGACGTAGACAACGGTTGCGCCACGATCGGCGAGCAGCCTTGGCAGTTCGAGCCGCATTTCGAAACGCAATTTGGCATCGACGTTGCGCAAGGGATCATCGAGCAGCAGAAGCGGCGGCGAGCCGACCAGGGCGCGGGCAAGCGCGGTGCGCTGCTTCTGGCCGTTGGACAGCGCCCGCGGCTTGTGGCTGAGCACATGGCCGATCTTCAACAGCTTGGCGACGCTCTCGACGCCGGCCCTGATCGCGCCCTGCGACGAATGCTTCGCCTGCAGAGGCGTAGCAATGTTGTCGAACGCGGTCATATGCGGGAACAGCGCGAAATTCTGGAAGGCCATGCCGACGCCGCGGAACTCGGCGTCGACGTCGGTCATGTCCTCGCCGCCGATGAGGATCTTTCCCTCGTCGGGGTCGATGACGCCGGCGACCAGCCGCAGCAGCACCGTCTTGCCGGCGCCGGACGGCCCGAACAGGACCAGCGTTTCGCCGTCGGCGACGGTCAGCGACAGATTGTCGAGAACGGTCTGGCTCTTGTAGCGCTTGACGATGTTTCGCAGTTCGAGGCTTGCCATCGGACTATCCTTTCACCGCGCCAAGCGACAGGCCTTCGACGAGATAGCGTTGCGCATAAAGCGCGAGCGCCAGCGTCGGCGTGATCGACAGCACGATCGCGGCCGAGATCTGGCCGTACTGGATGCCGGAGGAGGTGATGAAGGCCAGCGCGCCGACCGTCACCGGCTGCTTGTCGGCCGAAGCGAGCACCAGCGCAAAGACGAAATTGTTCCAGGCGAAGATGAAGGCGAGCAGGCCGGCAGCGGCAATGCCCGGGCCGGCGAGCGGCAGCGCGATCTTGCGGAACGTGGCAAACCAGGAATGGCCGGCAATGCGGTAGGCATATTCGATATCGGCCGGAATATCCTCGAAATAGCCGCGCACGATCCACAGGATCAGCGGCAGGCAGATCAGCTGGTAGACCCAGATCAGCCCGATATAGGTATTGGCCAGCCCGAGCTTCTGGAAATAGAGGGTGAGCGGCAAAAGCACCAGCAGCGCCGGCGCGAACCGGAACGACAGCAGCGTGAAGGCGATGTCCTCCGAGCCGCGGAACTTGTGCCGTGCGAACGCATAGGCTGCCGGCACGCCGAGCAGCAACGCGACGGCAACCGAGGTGACCGACAGGAAGACGGAATTCCAGAGATTGCGCATGAAGGCGATGTCGAGCGTGCCGGCCGCAGTCATCAGCTTGCCGGTGATCAGCGCAGTGTAGTTGGCGAGCGTCGGCTCGAAGACAAGCTGCGGCGGGATCCGCAGGATTGTCTCGTTGGTCTGGAACGACATCATCAGGATCCAGACGATCGGGAACATGAAGAAGATCACGACCAGCGCCAGGGCTATGCCGCGCAGGATGCGTTCGAGAAGGGAGGTGTGTTCCATGCCAGCCTCCTATGCCTGGCCGCGGGCGCGTTCGCGCAGCCGCAGCCAGTTCTTGATGAAAATGTTCGAGAGGAAATAGGTGATCGCCCACAGGATGATCATCAGTGCCGCCGAGCGGCCGACATTGGTCGACTGGAAGAAGTTGAGATAGGCCTCGACCTGGAAGACGGTCAGCGTATCGCCCGGACCACCCTGCGTCATAGCGTAGATGATGTCGAACTGCTGGATGGAATCAAGCAGGCGGAACAGCGTCGCCGTCAGGATGTAGGGAGTCAGCATCGGCAAGGTGATGCGGAAGAACACGAAACTGCGTGGCACGCCGTCGAGCGCTGCCGCCTCGAAGGGCTGCGTCGGCAGGCTGCGCAGGCCGGCAAGCAGCAGGATCATGATGAAGGGCGTGTAGACCCAGACGTCGACAAGCACGACGGTGAGCAGTGCCGTGGAGGGAGACGAGGCCCAGCGGAAATCCTGCAGCCCGATCAGGCTGGCGAGATAGCTGAGCACGCCAAAGCCGGGATTGGTCATCAGCTTCCACATCAGCGCGGCGAGCGCCGGCGCCGTCATCAGCGGCATCAACAGCATGATCGAGATGAAGTTGTTCAGCGTCGAGCGCTTCTGCAGCAGCATGGCGATGCCGAGACCGAGAAGCAGCTCGAGCACGACGGTGATGCCGGCGTAGAGCAGCGACACCTGCAGCGTGTTCCAGAACTTCGGGTCAGTGAAGAACGAGATGTAGTTGTCGCCCCAGTTGAACTGCCGCGCCCAGGGCTGGCTCAACCGGTAGCGCTGGAAAGAATAGACCACGGATGTGAAGAACGGGATCAGAATGCCGATGCAGACCAAGAGGGCCGGCAAGCTGAGGAGGTAGGGCAGCACCCGCTTGCTGATCCTGAAGCCCGACGGCCTGTTTCTTTGTATTGTCGCCGCAGTCATCTGCTGCTCCGTCATCCTGTTGCTTCGCCGTCCCGGCCGCCCAAGGGAGCAAGGCGGCCGGTCGGGCGAGCAGGCGGTACCGCTCGGTACCGCGTCGCAAACGTATAACATCTCAAAGGCTGGCCCGTGGGACGGGCCAGCCCTGGCCGCGGCTTAGCCGAGCCCGGCTTCCTTGAGCTGGCCGTTGATGCTCTCGGCCAGCTTGTCGAGGCCCTCGTCGACCGGCACTTCCTTGGCCACCATCTTCTGCAGCGTCGCCGCCCATTCGGTGGTGAGATCGAAGAACAGCGGCTGCGGGGTGAACTTGATGCTGGCGCCCGGCGCCGAGACGTCGAACATCTCGACATAGCCCGGATAGCTCTTGTTCAGCTTCTCGCGGAACATCTCGTCGTTCCAGACCGACTGACGCACCGGATTGACGAAGTCCATCTTGGTCGCACCGAACAATGCATGCTCGGGTCCGGATGCCCATTGCATGAAGTACCAGGTGGCGTCCTTGTCCTTCGAGAAGTTGGACATCGACAGCGACCAGATCCAGATGTTGGGCGTCGGTGCCTTGGCGGCGGGATTGGCCTTAAACGCCGAAAAGGCGAGCTTGCCGGCCATCTTGTTGTCGCCGCCATTCATGAAGTAGCCGAGGATATCGGCGTCGAAAATCATCGCCGAAGCGCCTGCACCGAGATCGGTGCCGACCTGATACCAGGTGTAGGTCGACCAGTCCTTGGGGCCGCTCTCCTGGATCATCTGGACCCACTGCTTGTGGAAAGCCTTGGATTCGGCGGTGCTCATCGCGGCCGACAGCTTGCCGTCAGCCGAGACGTTCAGATCCTTCTGGTCGAAATTGGCGTAAGCCGACAGGAAGCCCGGGTGGATCGTCGCCCAGGAGCGCGAGCCGCGCACGCCGATGCCGTAGACGCCGCCACCGACGTCCTTGGTGAGCTTCGCCGCCGTAGCGACCATTTCATCCATATTGCCGGGAACGCTGACCCCGACCTTGTCGAACATGCCCTTGTTGTAGGTGATGTTGTTCTGCTCGAAGCCCCACGGAATGCACCATTGCTTGGCGTCTGCCGAACCGAGCGCGCCGCCCGGCTGGCCGTTCCAGGCGCAGGAGTTCTTGACGCCGGGCAGGAAGTCGTCCCAGGCATATTTCGGGTTGGTCTTGGCCGGATCCTTGATCCATTCATTGAGGTCGGTGATCCAGCCGGCCGGACCGTAGGTCCAGGTCATGTAGGCGCCGGTCATGAAGGCATCGTATTCGGGCGAGCTGGCCGACAGCGCGGCGGTAACCTTGTCGAAATAGACGTCTTCGGGGAACACGTCATAGACGACTTCCATGCCGGTCAGCTTCTTGAAATTGTCGAGGTTGGCAATCATCGCATCGGCGTAAGGATGCTTGTTGAGCAACAGCTTGATGGTCTTGCCCTTATGCGCCTGCCAGTCGAAATCAGCCGCCAGGGCGCGGGTCTGCCCGAAATTGAGCAGTGTACCGGCTGTGCTGGCGGCAAGGCCCATTGCACCGAGGCCCTTGATCAGCCCACGGCGGTCGACTTGTCCACGCAGGAACGCGTCGATGAGGTCTTTCTCTTTCTCATGCATTTCTCTTCTCCTCCACAGGGTAGTTTCAACGAAATGGCTGCCGGCTACCCGACCGGCGTCTGTTCCACGAGCGATCGCGCCGTCCGCTCGTCGGTTATCAGGCCTTTGAGATAGCGGCCCTCCAGCACTGACTTGATGGCGCGAACCTTCACCTTGCCGCCGGCGACGGCGACAATCCTGCGGTTGCTGATGTCTTCGCGCGCCAGTGCCAGCGCCCGGTTAGAAAGCGTCGTCGCAACAGCCTTTCCGGCATCGTCGAAGAAATGGCCGAGCAGTTCGCCGACGCCGCCGTTGCGGCGGATCTCCTCCATCTCGCCCTTCTCGATCATGCCGGTGGCGACAAGCGAGGCCTCACGCTCGGCGGTGCCGATGCCGGCAATGAGCAAGTCGGCGGTCTTGGCGAGGTCGAAGACATCGCTGACGCCCTTCTGCCCGAGCAGCACCGTTCGATCCTCGACGGTGTTGGCGAACATCGGCACCGGCATCACATAGGCCTCCGCACCGGTCCGTTCGGCGACGCGGTGGATGACGTCATGCGGATTGGCCGAGAACTTGCGCGTCAGGCCGCCAAGCAGGGAAACGAAACGTATCCTGCCGGCCGATATGCGCGGCAGATATTCGACGCAGGCGGCAAGTGTGCGGCCATGGCCGACGCCGATCAGCGTCTCCTCGCCACGTTCGATCTCGCGCTTGAGAAACTGCGCGCCGGCAATGCCAAGCGCCTTGAGCGGCAGGTCTTCGGCATCGAAATCCGGAACCACCTCGCAATAGTCGAGGCCGTAACGGCCGGATAACTCGTCCTCGAGCTCCACGCATTCGGAGACTTCGCCGTCGATATAGACTTTGACCAGGCCTTCCTGATTGGCCTTGGTGATGAGGCGATGCGCCTTGAGGCTGGTCAGGCCGAGCCGCTTGGCGACCTCCGACTGGGTCAGGCCGCCGGCATAGTGAAGCCAGGCGGCACGGGCTGCCATCCCGGTCTCATCGTCGCGCAGCAGGCCGTTGCCAAAACCAACCATTTCCGCCCTTTGATATTTTTATCAGTTGCTGCAAAATTTTTCACAAGGCGTCGCCCGAGTCAAGCAACCGCAGCGTTTAAATCTTCGTTTGGGCTTGCCGGCAGAGCGTCGGTCTTGGCCAAACAGGGGTCGCGCGAATAAGCGGGGACTGCTCGGGCATGTTTTAAAACGTTTGCAATTTAGCCCGAACCGATTACAAACGTTTCAAACTCCGTTCGGAGGAACGATGCCGGCCCGCGTTACCACCCTCAAAGAACTTGCTGCGCAGCTCGGCCTGTCGATCACCACCGTTTCGCGCGCCCTTGCCGGCCACGAGCAGATCGCCTTGAAAACGCGCCAACGTGTCACCGAGGCCGCGCGCCAGGCCGGCTACGTGCCGAACACGGCAGCCCGCACGCTGGTCTCCGGCCGCAGCGGCTTTGTCGGCATGGTGCTGCCGATCCGCGGTCCCAATCTGGTCGATTCCTTCCTCGGCGAATTCGTCACCGGGTTGGGCGAAGGGCTGGTTTCGCACGGCTCCGACCTGATTCTGGCCGCAGCGGCGCAGGGCCAGTCGGAGCTTTCCGTGCTCCGCCATGTGGTGGAATCGGGGCGCGCCGACGGCGTCGTCGTCACCCGTATCGCCGAGGTCGACGAGCGGCTTTCGTATCTGCGCCAACGCAATTTCCCGTTCGTCGCGCATGGCCGGCTGCTCGACGGCGACTTTGCCTATCATTGGCTCGATACCGATGGCGCGTATGCTTTCGGCGAAGCCTTCGACATGCTGTACGATCTCGGACACCGCCATTTCGGGCTGGTGACGATTTCCGAGCCAATGACGTTTCGCCATCTCCGACAGGATGGGCTCGCTGCCGCGATCGCCCGCCGGGGCGACCCGTCGGTCAGGCTCGATGTGGCGACAGCGCCGCGTTTCGATCGCGGTGCCCGCATCCAGGCGATCAACCGGCTGCTGCATGTCGCGGAGCGGCCGACGGCGATTGTCGCGCTGTTCGACGAGCTGGCGCTGACGGTGATGGAAGAGGCAGCCCGCGCTGGCCTTGCCGTTCCTCGCGACCTTTCGGTGATCGGCTTCGACAACATAGCCGCCTCCGCCTACGCGCCGCCGGGGCTGACCACTTTCGACGCCTCGATCCGCCAGTGCGCGCGCGAGATCGGCGAGATGCTGCTGACCGTCATCGGCGACAGGCCGGCCGCGCCGCTGACGCGGCTGGTCCGGCCGACACTTGTCTCGCGGGCAAGCCATGGTCCGGCACCAACAGGACAGAACTGACGCCTTAGCGGCGCATAACCAGGGAGGAAGATGACGATGAATGCGTTGAGGACATTGGCAGGTGCCGTGCTGGCGCTGTCGCTCGCTGCCGGCGCAGCACAAGCCCAGCAGGTGTTGTTCTGGTCGACACAGGCGCGACCCGTGGAAGAGACCCAGAAAATGCGCGGCGAGGTGCTGAAGGGGTTTGACGGCCAGGTCGATTACCAAGTCGCCGAGGACGGGCCCTGGCTCACCCGCCTGCAAGCCGAGCTGCAGGCCGGCTCCGGCAGCATCGGCGTGCTTGGCGGCCTGCACGGGGACTTCTCCACGGTCGGCGCTAACCTTGTCGATCTGTCTGGCATCGATGTCGGCGGCGTCAAGGTCAACGATGCCTACAAGAAGCTCGGCACGCTCGGCACAGGCGAACAGAAATACCTGCCATGGATGCAGGCCACCTTCCTGATGGCGGCAAACAAGCAGGCGCTGCAATATCTGCCGGCCGGCACCGATCTCAACACCATCACCTACGACCAGCTGATCGAATGGGCAAAAACCATCGCAGAGAAGACCGGCTCGCCCAAATTCGGCTTTCCGGCCGGTCCGAAAGGGCTGAAGCACCGCTTCTTCGAGGGCTTCCTCTATCCGTCCTACACCGGTTCGATGGTGACCAAGTTCCGCTCGGCGGAGGCCGAGACGGCGTGGAACAAGTTCAAGGAATTGTGGCAGTATACCAACCCGAATTCGACCAATTATGCGTTCATGCAGGAGCCGCTGCTGACCGGCGAAGTGTGGGTGGCGTTCGATCACGTGGCGCGGCTCGCCGACGCCTTCAATCAGAAACCCGACGAGTTCGTCGCCTTCCCGGCGCCGGCCGGGCCGGCAGGCCGCGGCTACATGCCGGTGATCGCTGGCGTCGCCATCCCAAAAACCTCGCCCGACATGGACAAGGCCAAAGCGCTGGTCGCCTATATGCTGAAGCCGGAAACCCAGATCGCGACACTGAAGGCGACGAACTTCTTCCCGATCGTCGACGTCAAGCTGCCCGACGACATGCCGGCCTCGGTCAAGGCCTTCGGCCCGGCGATCGCCACGATGACCGGAGCTCCCGATGCGCTGCCGGCGCTACTGCCGATGGGACTCGGCGATCTCGGCGGCAAGTTCAACCAGATCTACACCGACAGTTTCGAGCGCATCGTGCTCGGCGGCGAGGACGTGCACGGCGTGCTCGACGAACAGGCGACGGCGCTGAAAGCGATCATCGACCAGGCGAAGGCGCCATGCTGGGCGCCTGACAAACCATCGCAGGGCGCCTGCCCGGTCGATTAAGAATCCTCCCCGGGCGTCCGGACTCTAGCGCGCCGGGCGCCCACCCCTTTTCAAACGCCGAACAGAGATCGCTCCATGCACGGCAAGGCCCTGCCCTATCTGCTGCTGATGCCGGCGACGCTGTTCCTTTGCGTCTTCTTTCTCTACCCGTTCGCGCTGGTCGCCTTCGAAGCGTTCACCCGCGACGGCGGCTTTACGCTCGACAATTTCCGCACCATGGCCGGCAGCTGGAAATTCCCGGTCACGGTCCGCAACACGCTGCTGCTGAGCGCCGTCGTCGTGCCGATCCAGCTGATCATGGCACTGCTGATGGCAACGGTGGTGTCGCGGCTCGAAACGGGGCGCAGCGCCGCGCTTTATATCTTCGCCATTCCGCTCGGCATCTCCGATCTCGCCGCCGGGCTGATTTGGCTCGCCATCTTCGACCAGTCCGGCTTCCTCAACACCTTGCTCTCCAACCTCGGCGTCATCGACAGGCCGGTCATGTTCCTCGGCTACCAGAGCAAGCTGATGATCTTCATCGCCGTGGCGCTGGCAGAGATCTGGCGTGCGACCGCCATCATGATGGTTATCCTGGTCGCCGGCATGGGGCTGATCCCGAAGGAATATTACGAGGCAGCCGAGGTCTTCGGCGCGAGCCCGTGGAAGCGCTTCGTCAAGATCACACTGCCTCTGCTGCGCCCCAGCCTGCAGACGGCGATCATTCTGCGCGTCATCCTTGCCTTCGAGGTCTTTGCAGTGGTTGCAGCACTCGGCGGCACCAATCTGCCGGTGCTGATGGGCGAAACCTACAACTGGCAGTTCACGCTGCAGGACCGAAATGTCGCCGCAGCCATGGCGCTGTTCATCCTCGCCATCTCGATCGGCTTCACGCTGTTCTTCCTACGGGTGCTGCGTGTGCCGAAGGAGGCGCGGATATGAGCACCGTCGCGGAGCTGTCGATCGCCGCGCCTGCGGCCCGCAAAGCCGGCAACTGGCTGCTGGTCGCCACCGTCATCCTGCTTTGCATCTGGGTGCTGTTGCCGATCTATCTGCTGATCGTCAACGCGCTGTCGTCGCCGGAAGAGGTGACCGCATTCCCCAAGCGCTTCTTCCCGTCATTCGATTTCGGCAGCCTTTCCTTCTTCATCAATTTCGCCGGCGTCGCCAAGGCGCTGTGGAATTCGGTCCTCGTCGCTGCCCTGACGATGATCCTCTCGATCGGCTTCGGCGCACCGGCTGGCTACGCGCTGTCGCGCTTCGATTTCCCAGGCAAGGAAACGTTCCGTTTCCTCGTGCTGATGACCCGCGCCTTCCCGCTGCCGCTGCTGGCGCTGCCGCTGGCGGTAATGTTCATCCGTACCGGCCTCGACGATACCGCGATCGGGCTGGCGCTGGTCCATACCACGCTGGCGCTGCCGTTTGCCGTGCTGATTACCTTCTCGCTCTTCTCCGGCATTCCGGTCGAGCTGGAGGAAGCGGCCTGGACGCTTGGCTGCACAAGATTGCAGGCATTTCGCAAGGTCATTCTGCCGCTGGCGCTGCCGGGCATCGCGGCATCGGCGGTATTTGCCTTCACCATCTCGTGGAACGAGGTGTTTGCCGCAGCCGTGCTCACGATCGAGAACCGGACGCTGACCGCCTTCCTGCTGCAGAGCCTCGGCGAATCGCCGCTCTACCTCAAATTCGCCGGCGGCGCGGCCTTGGTTATCCCGGCGCTGATCTTCATCTTCGCCGTCCGCAAATATTTGTTCGCCATGTGGGGGATCGCCAACCGATGACGCGCACAAACGAGAACGCCGATGGCTGAGATCGCCATCAAACAAGTCGCAAAGCACTTCGGCGGCTTCACCGCTTTGCATTCGATCGATCTGACCATCGCCGATCAGGAGTTCATGGTGCTGCTTGGCGCCTCGGGCTGCGGCAAGACCACGCTGCTGAGGATCGTCGCCGGCCTGGAGACGCCAAGCCAGGGCGAAGTCTGGATCGGCGGCCGCCGCGTCGACCATCTGCCGCCGCGCGAACGCGGCATCGCCATGGTGTTCCAGAATTACGCCGTCTTTCCGCACCTGACGGTGTTCGAGAACATCGCCTTCGGCCTGCGCATGAAGAAGCTGCCGCAGCAGGAGGTCGAGGGGCGCGTCAACCGCACCGCAGAGCTCATGCACATCGAGCAGCTTTTGAAGCGCTATTCGGGCCAGCTTTCCGGCGGCCAGCGCCAGCGTGTGGCTGTCGCTCGGGCGCTCGCCATGGAGCCCGACGTCATCCTGATGGACGAGCCGCTGTCCAACCTCGACGCGCTGCTGCGGCTCGAAATGCGCGCCGAGCTCAAGGGCGTGCTTGCCGCATCTAGAACCACCACCATCTACGTCACCCACGACCAGGTCGAGGCGATGAGCCTGGCCGACCGCATCGCCGTCATGCATCAGGGCCATATCGTCCAGGCCGCCTCGCCGGTAGAGGTCTACCGCAATCCGGCGGCCCGCTTCGTCGGTTCCTTTATCGGCAACCCGCCGATGAATTTCATCCCGGCGACGAAGGCTGCGAACGGCGGCTGGACTGTCGCCGAGCTGACGCTGCCGGGCCCGAAGTCGGACAAGCAGACGATAGAATTCGCCATTCGCCCCGAGGATGTCGACGCCAGCAACGAGGGGCTGCGCGCCACCGTGCGCGTCGTCGAGCCGCTCGGACCGCACACGCTGGTCACCTGCGATGTCGAGGGCGGCCTGTTCCGCGCCATTCTCGAATCGAATGCCACGATTGCCGTCGGCGATCACTTGCGGCTTTCGCCCAAACCCGACCGCATCCGCTGGTTCGATCCTGAAACCACCAACGCACTTTGATCCCCACGCCCTTCGATCCTGAAAGTACGAACGCCTCGATGATATCTCTTGCCATTGACGAAACCATCGCCCGCGCCGTCGAGGTGCTCAGGGAAAACGACCAAGGCACCTACACCATACCGACCAAGGGCCTCTACCCGTTCCAGTGGAACTGGGATTCTTGCCTGACCGCGCTCGGTCTTGCCCACTATGACGAGGCCCGAGCCTGGACCGAGATCGACACGCTGTTCGCCCACCAGTGGCCGGACGGCATGGTGCCGCACATCGTCTTCCATGTCTGGAGCGACGGCTATTTCCCTGGACCGGAGGTCTGGCGAACGAACCGCCCGACCGCCACCTCCGGCATCACCCAGCCGGCGGTCGCCGGCTTTGCCGTGCGCCGCCTGTTCGACCGGGCCAAGGACAAAACGCTGGCGGTCGAGCGCGCCCGCGCGCTGTTGCCGAAAATCGACGCCTGGCACCGCTGGTTCTACGAAAATCGCGACCCGAACGGCGAAGGACTGGTCGCCATAATCCACCCATGGGAGTCCGGCCGCGACAACTCGATCGACTGGGACGACGCGTTCGAGCGCGTGCCGACCGAAGGCGTCGAACCTTACACCCGCCGCGACATCCTGCACGCCGATCCGGCGCATCGTCCAACCAAGGCGCAGTATGACCGCTACATCTGGCTGCTGCAGCATTTCCGCGGGCTTGGCTGGGACAACGCCCGGCTGCACGACGCCTCGCCGTTCCAGGTCGTCGATCCTGGCTTCAATGCCATCCTGATCCGTTCCGCCGCCGATCTCGCCGATCTCGCCGAGACGCTCGGCGAGAAGGACATCGCCAACGCCAACCGAGCCCGCGCCGAGAAGGGCGTAGCGGCTATGGAGCGGCTGTGGAGCGACGCGCATGGCCAATACATTTGTTTTGACCGAGTGGCTGGAAAGCTTGTTGACAGCGCTTCGGTCGGCGGCTTTCTGCCGGTGTTCGCGGCCATTCCGGAAAGGCGGGCCGCAGCCATCGCTGCCACGATCGAGCGCATCGCCGGCAAGGCGCACTATATCGTCCCCTCGCACGATCCTGGCGATGCGCGCTTCGATGCCAAGCGTTACTGGCGCGGCCCGGTCTGGCTGGTGGTCAACTACATGATCGCCGACGGCCTTGCCGCCGCCGGCCACAGCCAAATGGCACAACGGATCACGCAGTCCAGTCTCGACCTGATCGCCGAGAGCGGCTTTGCCGAATATTACGACCCGCTCAGCGGTGAGCCGCTCGGCGGCAGCCGCTTCACCTGGACCGCGGCAATGGTGATCGAGTTTTTGAAGGGCAGAGGCTGAGCGCCGGCCGCGATTGGCTGCCCCGGCCGGCCACTCCGGCTTTCAAAGCCTGCTTGCAGCGAAAGAGTGATTGCACAGCTGAGCTGCCGTGCCGATCTTCATCATGCCGGAGCTATAATAGTTCTTCACAAACCGCTATCTATACTGCTTCGAAGGCGGGAGAAGCGCGGCTTGGAATTCGATCTGAAAACCATTGAGGCGCTCGCTCCCGATCAGGCGTCGCTGAGCGCCGCCTCCAAGCTCACCAAACGATCGAACTGGCCGCGGCTCGAAAAACATGAGCAGCAGGCGCTCATCTGGGGCAAATGCCAGGGCTCCGGCTCCAATCCTTATCGCGTTGTGGTCGACACGGGCGATCACGGCTACAAATGCACCTGCCCCTCGCGAAAATTCCCGTGCAAGCACACGCTGGCCCTGATGTGGATTGCCGCCACGGCGCCAGCCAGTTTTGCCGCTGCCGATACGACGCCGGAATGGGTGAATGATTGGCTCGGCCGGCGCCGGAAGACAACGCCACAGCCGACGCAACTGGCACTGGGCGCGGAAGCCAAGAGCATTGGCGAAGCCGCAAGGCCGGACGAGAGCGCAGCCGTTGAAGACGTTGCGGCGGTAGAGCGGCGCGAGGCAGCGCAGCGCAAGCGGGCGGAAGACACACGCCACGCAGTGTCGGCGGCGCTCGATGAGCTCGACCAATGGATTGCCGACCAGTTGCGGCTCGGTCTTTCCGGATTTGTCGACGCCAGCAGCGACCGCTGCCGCCGGATTGCCGCGCGGCTGGTCGACATGAAGGCAACCGCGCTCGCCGGCCGTATCGACGAGATCCCGTCGCGGTTGATGGCGCTGCGCAGCGAAGAAAGGCCCGATGCAGCAATCCGCGAGCTTGGCAAGCTTGTGCTGCTGGCCAAAGCCTGGCGATCAGCGCCTGACGATCCCGAGTTGAAGCGTCTTGTATCGACCTCTGACACCCGCGAGCAGGTACTCGCCAATCCGGACGCAAAACAGGTTGAAAGCCTATGGGAGGTTCTCGGCGAGAAGATCGAGAGCCGCCGCGATGGCCTGGTCAGCCATTCGACCTGGCTACTCGATTTGAAGAGCGCTGCGCCGCAATTTGCCGTGCTGCTCGATTTTTTCCCGGCTTCGGCCGGGCGCCGGTCCAATGCTTTTGCACCAGGCGACCGTTTCAATGCCCGGCTGGTGTTTTATCCATCACGCATGCCGCTCCGCGCCCTGGTGGCGGAGCGCATGGGGGAAGTTGCGCCCGGCGCGTGGCCCGATTTCGCTTTTGGCGCCGCGAAAGATCCGCTCGCGACGCATGCTTCCCATCAGGACGCCGCGCCTTGGATTGGCGATTGTCCCCTCATGTTGCCGCCCGGCGCGATCCTGCTAGACGATCGGGGCACGGCATGGTGGCAGGCAGAGGATGACCCGCAGGGGATCGCCTTGCCGATCGCCGGCGCGGTAGATCAAACCTTGCTCGGCCTCGACCTTGCGGCCACGGCAGCGCTCTGGAATGGCGCCCGGCTTGACCTGCTGGCGGCGCAAAGCGAGTTCGGGAGGCTTGATCTGGCGTGAACGAAGGCGAGCAAACAGGCCTGGCGGCAATGCGCGATTGCTGGATCACCGGCGGCGCCACTTTCGATCTGGCTCCGGCCGACTGGAAGGCAATCGCCGGCGGTACAAGTCCCGACGAACAGGAGCGCCGGCTCCTGGCAATCGCCGCACAAGCGCTCGACGTCGCGCTACGGCCTGCGGCGCCGATGACACTGAAGCGTCGTCCGCCGCTGCCCAGACTTGCCCTGCCCATGCTGCCGGGACGGTTTCGGCCGTTGTTGAGAGCCGCTCTGAAGCACGCCGCCGACACGAGGCGCAAGACGCGCGTGGCGACGCTTGTCGCCAGCCGCGGCTTTGTGCTCCTCCCATGGACTGGATGCCTGGCGCGTCGGATCAAAACAGCCCGGACGTCTACGCACCATGGATCGACTGGCAAGCAAGTGTGGATGGGGAAAGACATGCCCCACAAGAGAAACTGACGGCGGAAAACTGGGATGAGTTCTATCCCGCCGCGCGACGCATCGCCCTGGCCGATATGCGTCGCGTCGACCCGGCCTCGGCTCGAATGCTAATCGAGGCCAAGGCGCCAGGCGAACCCGCGGAAGTCAGGCTTGCGCTGGTTGAGCTTATGCGCTTCGGCTTGCATCCAGAGGACGCGCCTTTCCTGAAAAGCCTTTCGGCCGACAAGTCCGGCAAGGTGCGCGAATTGGCTGGCCGGCTGTTGGCAAGGCTGGGAGAGCACGGCCACCCCAGAGACGGTGGAGCGGATGATCCCGTAGCCGAGCTCGCCGCCTTTATCACTGAAAGCAAATCGGCTTCATCCGCCGCCGCACGATCTATACTCCGGCAAAACTGAAGTCCCCGGCGCAGGAGCAACGCCGCGCCGAACTGTTCGAGACTTGCAACCTAGTCGATGTTGCCGCGCGGTTCGGCGCTACGGAACCTGAATTCATAGGAGCCTGGCAATTCGGCGTGGACAACAATGCCGACATCCTGATCGCACGAATGGTCGCCGCTTCAGGGAGCGATGCCGCGGTGACGCATATGGCGGACACGCTTGTTGCAGACGGCGGCAAGGCGGCGCTGTTCCTCCTGCATGTGATGCCCCGCCTCGACAGTCGCAGAAAACGAGTCCTCATCCGTCTTATCCTCGAGCAGGCAAACTACCTTGGCGCGGTCAATCTAGCGGAAGGCATTGAAGCTGGCTGGCTGGAATGGGACGACCTGACCAATGGGCAAGTTCTGCCGGCCCTGCGTTCCGTGGTCGCTGGAAATGACGATGCCATGCGGCGGGGGGCCGACGATATACTGGAGACGATCGGCTTTCTTGCCACCGCGGCCGCGGCGGCAAGATTGATCGACGAGGTCGTGGCGGGCGGCCTTCCGGGCGCCGGCCCCGATCGCGGGGTGCTGGGTCTGCAAGGAGCGCTGGGGGGAACTACGTCGATGTGCGCCCC